>CAZHQD010000001.1:0-54437 GCA_964533835.1 uncultured Puniceicoccaceae bacterium
TTGTCATCAACGTCTGTAATGTTACGGACGTGAAGAACTTTTTCCGCGCCAAACTCCAGCTCCAGCGCGCGCCGCAGCACATCCTGTAGGGTAAATGTGCGAAAGTTTCCGATATGGGCGGGTCCGTACACAGTAGGACCGCAGCAATACATACGGTAAATGCCATCCTCACCGATAGGTGAGAGCGTTCGTACGGAGCGGGTCAATGTATCGTGCAGTCGCATGGTAAACGTGATTAACTAAGGTTCCTTAGAAGCACCTGTCAGCACAAATAATCTTCACTGGAAATCAGGCTTCATTGTCTTGATGACTGAAAAAGACATCTTCGAGCAGTGTGTGAAGGCTTACTATTTGGGCTAGTTGCCACTTGGTCTCTGCTGCCACTTGTGTTTTGCACTTGTGGAGCAGTGGTTCTACGCCTTCGGTTCTGCGCCTGTCCAATTCTTGTGAGCGAACAGGGAAAATGGTTTCCAATGGCAGCGCTTCGATGTGGGCCAGTATTTCATCCAGCTTTTTAGTGAAAGCTTTCCCTGTATCTTTGGCGGCCCCTGCCTGCCTTATTGCAGCCATGTGCAGACGAATTTCCATCAGGCAGGCCGCAATCGCATTCGGCGCGTGAGGGCTTTGCCAGAGCAATCGGGCCACTCTGTCCAGATAGGCACGTGCGCGGTATTCTCTCGAAAAAGCATCCAGTGACCCCAACACGCGAAGCAGGGCAGTGAGATTGGTATCGTCAACCAAATGATGCAGCTGATTCAGCGCTGCGCTGGGGAACACATTGGCCAGTATTTCCGCAGTTGTCATTGTGCGGTCTAAAAGCTGACCTATCTTTAAAAAGCGCCAACCCAGATCATGCGGCATCGTGCGATCTATCGTGCCAAAGACTTGGGCCACTCCGTTGACAATTGTTTGCCCTAGCTCTCGAGTTTGAGCTGATGTTAATTCAACTTGGGTATTATTTGGGAAAAACTTGGGTAATTCGGCCAAAGATTGCCAGACTTCGGGCGTGAGGTAGTCCCGCAAACAATTGGCATTCCATACTGCGGACGCCAGGCAGGAAGCCACCGATGCTGCTTCTTGCCTATCTGCCAGAAGGCTTGCCGAGAGCTGCCAAAGGTGTCGCGGTGGGCGCTGGCCCTCCATCTTTTTCCCCGTTGTGGCAATCACTGCCTTCCAGAGTTGCCAGTAGTGGCGTTTGTCATCCGCGTTTATCTCGGTCCATCGAACGGATTCCAGTGTGACCAGCATTCTAGCGCTATTTTCAGCACGTTCCAGATACCGCCCGAGCCAGTAAAGGGATTCCGCTACCCTGCTTCCAAGGGGCAGCGCTCCTGGGGCGAGTATCGCTTCAAGTGGGGCAGGCATGGCTTCTGCGCTTGCTAGGTCGGCGTTGCTTTTCTCTGTTTTGCCTACGGCTTTTGGCGCCACGACCCAGGTATCCTTCATGCCTTCGGCCATGATTGTCAGCCTATTTGCCACATGAGGCTGCACGCTTTGTCTAGTCAACCCGCCCGCCATTACATGCGGTGTTGGGTGCAGCAATACAAAAGCCCTGAGAAATACGCTTCGCTGCTCGAAATGATTTTTTATGAGGCGTGGGGCCTTCAGGGGGCTGAGGTAGGGCTGTGCCACTACAAACTCCGGATCAGTATTGAGCAGGCTTTCAATTTCTTTCACGCTGCCAGTCTGGATGCGGTTGGGCAGTAGTTTGCGCAGTAGCCCAATATCTCCCACGGGTTTCAGCACCAGTTGTTGCCGATGTTTGAGTATGTATGCCAGCTCGCCTTTGTCGCCACCATGAAAGGTAGGGATCGTGGGCAGGAGAGGGCGTTCTTTTAAGTAATAATTTATAATCGTATCACTATGGCGAAGGATGGCACGATTATCGGCAACGCCGCAGCCCAGGGCATTTACTATGGTAACATTTCCCACGCGCGCGCATTCAGCCAGCCCGGGCACTCCCGTGTGCTGTGAAGGACCAAAGGCCACTGGGTCAGCCGAAGAGGTTTCAATGCGGCGGTAGATCACATCCACTTTTGCCAACCCATGAATGGTTCGCAAAAATACGAAGCTCTTGCGCACTACCAAATCGACAGGCTGCACGAGCAGAGCCCCCATGCGCCTTGCCAGAAAACTTTCTTCAAAATGCTGATTCCTGTCTGTCAGGCGTGTGAGTACAACAATTAATGGTCGCTCCACGCCCCGCGGCGCCACCGTTTTGAGAGTTTCCGCTAATCTTCCCGCGAAATCCGCAATTGGGCGAACGGGGGCGGCTTCAAAGAGCTCAGGTAATACCTGCGCGAGTAGACGCCTGTTTTGTAGCGCATAGGAGATGCCAAAGGGCATGGTGAAGTGATTTTCAAGCACATGCCATGCGCCGTCCGCTAGTTTAACCAAATCTACGGCGCCCACTGTCAGGTAGCGATCTCCAACAGGCTTGGCTCCCACAAGCGTGCGGTGGTAAGCAGGATCAGACAAAACAGGGTGTAGTGGGATGGCCTGATCTTTAATCAGTTTTCTTTCTCCATAAAGGTCAGCTATGTAGGCCTCAAATGCGCGTGCCCGCTGCATGATTCCTTTTTCCAGTTGTTTCCATTCAGCCGATGGGATCAGCCGAGGGAAAACATCCAGTTGCCAATTAAGCGTCACGCCTGAGTTCTGGTCATCATCTACGGGCAAATGCAGTCCTGCTGCTTCTGCTCCTCTGTCAATCAAGTCCGCTCGTTGCTTGAGTTCACTGGCGCTAAATCGGCTAATGGCATGGGCAACGGACCACGCTTCTTCCGTCCAATCTCCTTGCAGCGTGCGGGTTTCATCTCGCTCAGCAGGGTAATTGCGGAAGTGGTCGTAGCGTTTGGCCGATGCTAGCATAAGAGAGCGTTTGGGTGGGATAGTGGCTTCCGAAAAATTCGGACATGCCCCGTGAAAATACTGGGGCTACCACACGCCTTTGTCGCCCGGCTCCAGGGTTTGGGCAAAAGCAACCAAGAGGCGGACACAGTTTTCCACATCCTGCAAGTCTACCACTTCGCTTGGTGTATGCATATAGCGCAGTGGCACCCCAAGCGAAGCTGTTGCTACGCCGTCGCGAGACCACTGGATCTCTCTGCTATCGTTACCTATTGGGCGTGCTTCGGCTTCAAATTGGATGGAGATTTTTTCTGCTTCCGCCACGGCTACTAGCCTGTCGAGTATCCAGGGGTTGATGTTGGGCCCACGGCCAAGCACAGGGCCGCCTCCGAGTTTAACTTCGCCGAACTTCCTGTTGTTGCATTCAGGGTGATCAGTGGCATGGGTAACATCTATCGCAACAGCAAGATCGGGCTGGATTTGGTGGGCAGCAATACGAGCGCCACGACAGCCAATCTCTTCTTGAGCCGTGGCTACAGCGGCCAATTTGCAATTGGGTTTTTTGGGCAACGAGGATAAGCGCACGAGTGTTTCACCCGCTATGTAGGCGCCCACTTTGTTATCAAAGGCTCTGGCCACACCTATACTGCCGCGAAGTGGCTCAAATCCGTGATCATAGACTGCAGCATCGCCTATGCGAACCAGGCTCAGTGCTTCCGCCTTGTCCTTAGCGCCGATATCTATCCAGAGATTATGGCGCTCGGGCGCTTTCTTTCTTTCATCTGGTTCCATGAGATGAACGGCTCGCTTACCCGTAACTCCCGTAACGGGACCATTTTTGGTAAGAATCCGCACTCTCCGCCCAGAAATTACGTTAAGATCATGCCCGCCGAGTGTATCGAAATACAAGAAGCCTTCCTTATCAACATAGGTGATGATCAGGCCAAGCTCATCCATGTGCCCGGCTAAGAGCAGGGTGGGGGAGCCGATTGGGTTTAAGATGCCTATACGATTCCCTATGGAGTCGCGCAAATAACGATCTGAACGCGGCTCAATATACTTATCGTAAACCCGTTGGGCTTCATACTCATGGCCTGTGGGCGAGCGGGCTTCCAGTAATTCACGGAGAAAAGGTGGCAAATCCATATCTCTCTATGAATTGCGTAATCTCTTCGCGCGCAAGCAAATCCATGCCCCTGTTGATTTACTCCTCCTTGATTTTGAGACGGAACCAAGTGTCTGAGGGGTTTCCGCTAAAGTCTATGGTTTGCACTACTCTCTCTTTGGCGCCGTTTTCTATAGAGTGTATCTGAGCTGTGTGCCCAGGCAGCTCTGTCCATTCATTGGGCGCAGTTTCGGTGCTGCTTTCCAAGATGTAGCGGACGCCTTTGATGCTTGTAGGCCTATCGTAGCTTAGTGTGACTTCAAACTTGTCGCCCGTCTTTGTTGTGTAAATGAATAGCCCTGAATCTGGGGAGTTCCATGTCAATGGATCACTGCCTAGAGCAAACTCATAGAGATTTGGCAACCCATCCTTATCGGTGTCTGTGTTGGGCGCTCTAAGGCTTTGTGGGCTAAGTGGGCCAAGGGCCTTTTCCATCGTCGCGGCAAAAGTGGAGGGCTCCGCTGTTGCCGTGCCGACTAAAGGCGAGGTGAATTCGTATTCTCCCGGCGCTGCCAGAAGCCTGAGTTGATTCCCTTCATCAGTTACTTGAGTCAGCCCACTCACACTTGTCGAAAGCAGAAGGGATTGGCCCTCCTTGCACTCTGCTCCGTTGCTGGTTGGCAGGAAGACAGTAGCCGTGGTATTCGGTGGAACAATGAGCTTCCACGTCAGCTTATTGTTTTCCACTTTCCAGTCGCTGGTGATTGGCCCGTAGGCGGTATCGAGAGTGAGTTTGGCGGATGACACACGTGTATTTATGCCGGGCTTGGCAAAGAAATGCTTCCAACCAGGAGCTGCCTCATCGCGCCTAAGTCCTGCGATACCCTGGCTAAAAAGCCCGTCTATCCAGAGATAGGAACTGTGCATGAGAGAGCCACTGCCATTCCAGCTTTCCCAGATGCTTGTAGCGCCTCGCTTGAGCATATCACCAAACCCTGGGTAGGTTTCTCTGTCAGTCATCAATGCGATTAGGTCCGCACGGTCATTTGCCAGAAGGGCCTCCATGACAAAGAACCCTCCTGTTATGCCGGCATTGAAGTATTTACGTGTCATGATGTCGCTCTCAAATGTGGCCCATACGGCAGGCCACAGATCATCTGGCGGCAGTTGAACCAGCAAAGCCGCAGCCATGTATTGTTGCTGACCATTCACATAACTGGCAGTGGCTGGTTTATAAAAATGATTATGAATGGTTTCACGAACGACTTGAGCCCTGTTTTCATAGGCTTGAGCATCTGCCTCTTTGCCTAGGATGCGGGCAATCTTGGCCGTCGTCTTCAGTGCGTATATCCAATAGCAATTATTAAAGAAAAGCGTCTCCTGTGTATTGCTATTGGTTCCTGAAGCTCCGGGCCATAGCCAATCTCCCAGGAAGTCCCACTGGCCTCCCCAAGGGCGCACGATATTGCCATCGGATTTGGATTCCATGTAGGCAAGCCAGCGCTTCATCGTGTCATAATTCTCTTGGAGTATGTGCTTATCTCCATACTGGAGGTATACTTGCCACGGCAGGGTAACTACTATGCCGCTCCATGCGGGCCCGCCGCCTCCCCAGTAGGTGGGGGCTGTGTACCATACATGACCATCCTCTTGCTGGACGTCCCGCCAATCTTGCATCCACTTGCGGTAGAATGCACCAGAGTGAAAATTGTCCAGCATGATGCGGGCCGTAGCATGGCCATCACCGCCATAGCCCATACGCTCACGCTGTGGGCAATCTACAATGTAGCCACCGAGTGAGAGGTTCTCCAACGTCCAAATCGCCGTGTCATGAATACGGTTGAAGAGATCTTTTGAAGACGTAAATGTTTTCGAACGACGCAGATCGTTACGGACTTGCCAGATTACGAAATCCTGCGGATCGGGCTTATAGTTCAGGCCGCGAACCGTAATCCAGCGCGCGGTGGTGTAATTGAAGTGGTTGCGGTAAGTGGCTATCCCGTTTACGCCAAAAATATAGACGCCCCTCATGTCGTGGGTTACCTCCTTGTCGCTTGCTTCAGACATGAAGAAACTAACTTCCTGACCGGTTTGGCCTTCTATTTGAAACTCTGCCATGCCTGCCACATTCACGCCCATATCTACTCGATAGGCGCCACCTGCGAGAGAAGTGACGCTCACGCCCTGCACGCGGGTAAGCTTGCGGTTGGGTTCAATAATATCCGGCGTTAGTTTTAGGTCGGGTGTGTAAGTTTTTGCGGCTGCCCAGGCAGAGTCATTGAATGTTGCCTTGTTCCAATCTGGATTCTCTTTGCGCGCATCGTATTTTTCACCGCCGTAGTGCATAAACCACCAGATGCCCATTTGGGTGTAAGGGCTAGGAGCAGTTCTCCAGGTAGCATTTGTGCCAAAGATAGTAGGCTCGGCAGCATCGGGCAGCTGCACGGTGAAATGCCCTCTCACCAAACCAGCGCGTGGCTTATCCGTTGTTTCATACTCATCAAAGATACTCCATGAATTACCTACCCAGAGGGCCAGGCAGTTGGTGCCCTGAATGAGGTAGGGCGTTATATCGTAGGCAACATAGCGTGCGCGTTGGGAATTATCGGCCACATTAGGCATCAAAACAGCGTCGCTTACTCGTTGCCCATTCACGTAGAGTTCGTGGTAGCCAACGGTTGCAATTCGGGCAAAAGCCGTTTCTGGTTTCTTGCTTAGCTGGATATTTTTGCGAAACCATGGGTCGGGAATGGTATTGTCTTCTGGATCCCACCAGCCAGGGCCTTTGAGTACAAAGCTTTCTCCCGTGCCGATCCAGGAGGAGCCTTCCCAGTCAGCTTCACTTAGGAATCCCATCGTCCAAAAATGCGTGTCCGACCATTCGGAAGCGGTATCAGTGCTGTCCCATACTTTTACGCGCCAAGCGAGCATTTGCCCCGATGTAAGCGCCGTTCCTTGATAGGGCACGTTCACAGACTGCGAAGAGATAACCTTGCCGCTATCCCACAACGTCTTTTCGCCATCCCATACTTGTATCTGATAGGCCGATTGAGCCATTCCACGACTCGCCGTAGACTCCAGGCGCCAACTTAAATTGGGCTTCGGGTTTTCTACCGCAAGCGGTTGTGTGATGTATTCGCACCGCAGATCAGTTACGATCGGCGCAGCTTGAGCAATTTTTGTTAAGGCCATGAACAATACAACGATGATGGTAATTTTGCGGTACAGGATCGGGATCATCGGAGTGTAGTGCGGGCCGCGCTTTGACTACTGGCAGTAGACTGGAGATAGCGTATTTGCCCATTCGGGGTGGAGTAAATTATTAACAGGGTTGTTAGCTTATATTGAATCCTATCCATTATAAGCAAGAATCGAATCAGCTAAGGGCTAATTTTGTAGCGCTTATTATAACGGTAGATAGTCAAACCAATCGAACGCTGCCTTGGGGCCGTTCTCTCCTCGGGGAGCGCTTGTGAACAGTCCCAGTAACACACCTGTGAACCGGCCTCCTACTTCGGTGCTAAGATAACGGGTTTCTGCCGTATCGAGGTCTATCCATGGGCCTTCTTCTCCAAAGGCACAGCTGAGGCGGTACCATCCCGCGTTTCCGGTAATTCTTAAATACACACGGTTAGAGGCCTTTTTTTCCATCTCAGCGCCCACCTCTACAGAGCCAGTAATTGCGCTTAGTGTGCCAATCCTGCGCCTGACTACTACACGCCTGCGACCATTCAAGCACGTAAGCGTTATGGAATAGTGATGCAAATAATTTTGCCAGACGCATAGCCCTGCTTGTTCAAGCTCGCGCTCAGGGCGGTATTCAAGGCAGGTTGTCGCCTGAAAATCAAAATGCTGCTGCCTTCTGCCTACCCAAGTGGGGTAAAACATATTGTCCAGGTCTTGCTCACAAGGGGTAAGCGTTAGCCACCCTGGGCGAGTCTGAAGATCGTAGCGATGGGCAACGGGTGCCCTGATGTGCGCCCAAGTCGGGGCCAACTTCTCGGCGTCGAAGTTGTCTCGGGTGGCTTCGACTGGACAAGGGTGGGGCGGTGGCAGATTTGCGCTGGCAAATGCGAGGCCTGTGCGGTTGTTGCTTCCTACAGATGGCCAGCCGTCGGAATTCCAAACTATGGGGGTTAAAAAAGTTTCTCTGCCCAGCAAGTGAACACTGTGATACCCAGTGGTCCGGAATCCTAAGTGCACCATAAACCAGTGACCTTTGTCTGTCTGCACCAGATCGCCATGACCTGTGCCTTGGATGGGCGAGTTGGTGCTGCGATGAGTAAGTATAGGGTTGCGTGGGCAGCTTTCCCAAGGGCCTTTTGGATGGGGGCCGCGGGCAATGACTTCGGTGTGCCCATATTCTGTTCCACCTTCGGCTGCCATCAGGTAGTAGGTACCGTTGATCAGATAAATATGGGGCCCCTCTGTTCCGCTGCCGCCCGCTCCTTCCCAAAGGGTATATGGTGCGGATTTTGGCTGAAAAGTTACAGGGTCGAGCTCCGATTGCAGCAGTCGGACTTTATCCTTATGATGCGCGCTTGTAGTCAGGTAAAGCTTGCCGTCAGTATCCCAAAAAAGATCAGGATCTATGCCTTCTTGGGGGATATAGATTGGCTCGCTCCAAGGGCCATCCGCTTTGTCCGCCGAAATAACGAAATTACCCTTATGGGACGTATTGGTGCAAGCGATGTAGAATTTCCCATTGTGATGGCGTATGCTGGGCGCATAGAGACCACCTGATGTCCATGCGTTATCAAGCACGAGCTGGCTTGGCCGTGTCATGGCATGGCCAATCAGCCGCCAGTGAACAAGGTCGCGGCTATGAAAAAGCGGTAGGCCCGGGAAATACTCGAAGCTGGAAACCGTGAGATAGTAATCACTGCCCACCCTGCAAATAGAGGGATCGGGATGAAAGCCGGGTATTATGGGGTTTTGCCAGCTTATCTCCATGGCCTAGCCGCAAATGTAGTCTTTGCCCATCCGTTCGCGCAATACCTCAGGCACTTTCACGCGGCCATCCTCCTGTAGATTATTCTCGATAATCGCAGCCAGCACTCGTGGTATTGCCAGTCCTGAGCCGTTGAGGGTGTGGACAAAGCGCACCTTGCCTTCGCTGTCGCGGAAGCGTGTATTTGCGCGGCGCGCCTGGAAATCCGTAAAGCACGAGCAAGAAGAGACTTCCAGCCAGCGCTTTTGCCCCGCTGCAAATACTTCCAGGTCATATTGCTTGGCGTGCGCGAACCCAATATCTCCCGTGCACATCAGTAGCGTGCGGTAGGGTAGGTTGAGCTTCTCAAGCAGGCGCTCAGCATCTGCCCGCAGTGTCTCCAATTCATCGAAGCTCTTGTCAGGGTGAGCCCATTTTACCAGTTCCACTTTGTCAAACTGGTGGAGTCGGTTCAGTCCGCGCACGTGGGCGCCCCAGCTTCCTGCTTCTCTGCGGAAACAGGGGGTATAAGCACAGTGCTTGAGGGGGAGCTTAGCTTCCTCAAGTATTTCGCCTCGGTAAAGATTGGTTACGGGCACTTCCGCGGTAGGTATCAGGTAAAAACCATCTCCCGGCACGCTATACATCTGGCCTTCCTTGTCGGGGAGCTGGCCTGTGGCGGTTGCGCTGGCAGCGTTAACAACAATCGGAGACATTACTTCGACGTACCCCGCATTGCTGTTTTCGTCCAAAAAGAAGCCCAGCAGTGAGCGCACCAGCTTTGCTATATCTCCCATGTAAAAGGGAAACCCTGCTCCCGTTACTTTCACACCTCTTTCGAGGTCCACCATCTTGGGGAACCAAGGCAAATCAAAATGGGCTTTCGCGTGTGGCGAGGCAGATGCGGGGTCGCCCCATGTCTTGTGGACAATGTTGTCATCTTCCGTGCGTCCTACGGGCACCGACTCATGAGGCAAGTTGGGCAGTTGCAGGAATGCCGCTTGGAAACGCTCTTCTACTTCGGCCTGCTTAGCTTGCAGCTCCTTAACCGAAGTTGAAAGCGCTTTCATCTCTTTAACTTTTTCCTGAAACTCAGGGCTTCCCTTCGGCAGGCGGGCCATCTCATTGTTTGCAGCATTTTGCTGGGCACGCGCTGTTTCGGTTTCCGCAATAATACGGCGTCGCTCCACGTCTATGGCGAGAACGCTGTCTATATCTACGGCAAACTTCTTTTTGCCAATGGCAGCGCGAACAACGTCTGGCTGCTCTCGCAGGAGCTTAATGTCAATCATGGGTGGTGTGGCGTTAAAGCGGGTTGTAAAAACCGCCAGCAAAGCAGTCAGCCACCCAACTGTCAACGCAAGGTAACTGCTCAATACAACCTTGCCCCACTTATGCCATAATCGGCTCACCCAGCGCAGGATGTGCCGTGACCACTTCCTCTGCCGATGCAGTAAGCGGGTAGCGATAGAGGTCCCCTGCATAGTTTCGCAAGACAACTTCCGTATCACTTATGTCTTCCACGTAGTTGGGGTTGAGCGGTACTTTGCCGCCGCCTCCGGGCGCGTCTATGACAAACTGAGGTATTGCATAGCCTGTGGTGTGGCCCCGCAAGCCACGTATGATTTCCAATCCCTTCCTCGGGTCCACTCGCAGGTGGCGGCTGCCTGTTATGAGGTCGCATTGGTAGAGGTAGTAGGGGCGCACGCGCATCTGAAGGAGCCTATGCACGAGGGACTTCATGGTTTCCACATCGTCATTAATGCCATTAAGCAACACGGACTGGTTCCCAAGCGGTACTCCCGCAAAAGCAAGCCTCTCGCAAGCTGCCCGCAGGTCCATCGTGCATTCTCTGGGGTGGTTGACGTGGATGCTCATCCATATTGGCCCGTGCTTTTTGAATATTTCCGTAAGCGCTGGTGTGATGCGCTGTGGCAAAAACACTGGGATGCGCGAGCCTATGCGTATAAATTCGACATGCGGTATCTGCCGCAGGCGTCCGAGCAAGTGATCAAGCTTGGCATCCGATAGCAGCAACGGATCGCCGCCTGAGAGCAATACATCGCGAATTTCGGGATGCTCCTCTATGTATTTTAACCCTGCTTCGTATTCAGGATGAAAGTTATAATCCTGCGCATTGGAAACCAAGCGGCTTCGTGTGCAGTAGCGGCAATAGGCCGCACATCGGTCAGTGACTAAAAACAGCACGCGGTCTGGGTAGCGGTGCACGATACCTTCTACAGGCATGGTTCCTTCTTCGCCAACGGGGTCCAGCAGCTCCTCGGGCGCCGTGTACATTTCTCCCGAACGCGGTATGACTTGCTTGCGGATGGGGCAATCAGGATTTTCCGTATCAATCAGGTTGAAAAAGTAAGGTGTAATCGCCACCGCCAGCTTTTTGTCTGCGAAATAGCACCCCGCTTTTTCTTCTGGCGTCAGCTTCATATATTTTTCCAGATCGGCTGCTGATGTAAGTCTGTTTTTCAGCTGCCATACCCACGAATTCCAGTCGTTTTCCGAGACATGACTCCAGTGTCCTTGGCCACTGTGCCAATGCTTTAAGTTATCAAATGGTTGCATTGCTGGGGAAATACGAGTTAGGCTTGAGGTTTGATTGATATATTGATTATTTCATATATATCTATTTGTCAATGCACGGAATAAAAAATGCCAACCGCTAAAAAACAGGATCGTCTCGCCAAACAGCTCTGGGCAATCGGAGATGTGGCTCGGTTGCGCTTGCTCCAATTGCTTTCAAATACTGAGGATTGCCATCACGGAAACAACGTCTCCAGTCTGGCGGAAAAGCTTCAGTTGGCCCAGCCCACTGTTTCGCATCACTTGCGTATTCTTCGGCTTACTGGTTTAGTTAAAAATAAGAAAATGTGCCGCGATGTCTTTTACTGGATAGATGCTGAGGAAGCTGAAAAGGTGCTTTCGGAGCTTACCCAGGTTTTGAGGACCACCCCTACTGAAACCTCTAATTCCGCACAGGCAGCAAAATCTTCCGAGAAAAAAGGCAGCACACGCATCTCCAGGGCCAAGACTCCCCTTGTTGGCTAAAATCAATCCGATTTTTGGCAAAAGGCGATTTCGCTGCTACGCTTCCGCCATGAATACAGTCGTTATCGGAGGTATTACTGGTGGCATAGGCAAAGCGCTTGCCCATTTGTTGCACAAAAATGGCTACCGCGTCTGTGGGTATGCCAGAGACAAACAGCGCCTGGATTCCCTTTCCGCCTCCAACCCTGGCTGGCATATTCGAGAGCTGGACGCCACGAATGCAGATGCCGTGAAGGCTTATTTCAGCTCTCTGGAAACAGACGTGGGCGAATTGCATGCCTATTGCCACTGCGTAGGGTCCGTTTTTCTTAAGCCAATTCACCTCACTTCCGATAGGGACTGGGAGGCAGTCCTGCATACGAATCTTTTCTCTGCTTTCTATGCAACGCGTAGCGCTGTGGCGGCCATGCAAAAAGGAAGTGGCGGCTCCATAGTATTGTGCAGCTCGGTTGCTGCGGTCGCGGGGCTGGCTAGCCACGAAGCAATTGCTGCTGCAAAAGGGGGTATAAATGGGCTTGTTCTTGCCACTGCCGCCTCTTATTCCAACAAGCAAATCAGGGTAAATGCCGTCGCCCCCGGGCTTGTGGAAACCCCTGCTACCCAGTTGCTCACGGCGAATCCCGCCAGCCGTGCGCTTTCGGAGAAAATGCACCCGCTTGGCAGGTTGGGTAATGCCGAGGAGATTGCCGCATTGATGGCGTTTTTGGTCTCAGCCGAAGCCTCTTGGATAACGGGGCAAATTTTTAGCGTGGATGGTGGCATGGGTAAGCTCTTGCCAAAGCCTAGAGCCTAGTTTCGCCAATAGTCCCTACCTTCATTGTCTTGAGCACTTCAGCCAAACTTCCTCTGCGAGTAAAATCTGGCTATGGCGCTGCCGAGACGGGCATCTCTGCTGCAGAGTTTTTGCTGCAAGTAGCTTTACTGGAGTTCTACATCACGGCAGTAGGGTTAAATGCGGGATTGGCCGCCTTAGCTCTAGCGATTGGTACGCTATGGGATGGGATCAGCGATCCACTCATGGGCACCATCATTGACCGCACTCGCCTGCGGGCAGGTAGATTTTTACCATTCATAGCTTTAGGTGGCGTTCTTTTGGCGATTGCTTTGCTGGTAGTTTTTCTGCCTCCGCAGCTGGATTCTCAATTGGCGAAGTTCGGTTATATGCTAGGTGCATGCCTACTAATCAATACGGCCACTACCATCATTTCGGTTCCGCATCTGGCGCTAGGGGCAGCTCTAAGCCAGGATAGGCATGAGCGGACGCACCTGGTGGGGTGGCGGCTTGTCTTTGGCAACTTAGGATTTCTTCTGGGTGTTTTGCTGCCTGTAATCGTAGCAAAATCGCTCATGGCTGATGTTGAGACTTCGGAGGGCCTTCTCTCTTCGCGTGGCGGAACGGCTGTTGTACTGGCCGCAGTAACTATAATTGGCGCCGCAATTACTTGTTTCGCCCTTAGAAATCGTCAGCCCAACTATGATGCCATTCCTTCGCAAAGCGGGTTCTGGAAGAATATTTTTAGCCTGTTGCGAAATCACGTTTTCAGGCCTTTGCTAGCCTCATTCATGCTGATGGGCATCGCGCGCACTATAAACGCGTCGGTTGCGCTTTTCTATTACAAGCTAGCCCTGGATCTTTCAGAAGAGCAGGTATTTGTTAACGTCCTGGTGGTTTTCATTTTCTCGATTCTTCTCTCTATTCCCTTTTGGGCATGGTTATCACGAAAAATCGGAAAGCGCGGGCCCGCTTTATTTGGCCTGAGCACGCTGGGTGTGTTGGGCGCGATAGTCTATCTTATTTTCCCTTCTGGTGAGTTGCTTGGGCCGGTTGTCATGGCGGTCATAGGTGGTATTTTGGTAGGCACCGTCATTCTTTTTGAGTCACTCGTTGCTGATGTTGTGGATTATGACGAACTTAAAACAGGTAGACGGCGCGAAGGCCTTTATTTTGGTTTTTGGAAAATGGCCACAAAGCTGTCGCGTGCACTGGGGCTTGGCCTTACCGCTCTTCTGCTTTCTTTGATTGGGTTTGAAGAAGGGGCAATCACGCAATCGGAAGATACCCTTACGGGGCTTCGCTGGATTTTCGGGCCCGGTGTAGGAGGCTTCTTTCTTCTCGCGGCGATTGCGTTTTATCTTATGCCGCTCACGGACTCGCGTCATGTTCGTGTCCAAGCCCTTCTGAATCGCAGGAAAGAATTTCGCGCTTGGCGTTTAATTAATACGAAATCGTGATAGCTTTACCTTATAGCAATCACTTCGATTCTAATTTTTTCTTTAATGGTATGATCGCTCTCTTTTTCTACGGGTGGCTAATTATGGTGGCAATCATGGCAGCCCTCTGGCTCTACCAAAAGCGCTTGGGCGATGCTGGTATCGTGGATGTCGCTTGGTCTTATGGGATAGGAGTACTGGCTCTCTTTTATTTAATTTTTCTACCTGAGATTCCCATTGAAAGGCGATTGCTTGTTTGTGGAGTGGCTGTTCTTTGGTCCGCGCGACTGGGAACTTATCTTCTATTTAATAGGGTCATTGGTAAGCATGAGGATGGCAGATACAAAGAGCTGCGTCGCTCATGGGGCGATCAATTTCAGCGCAAGCTTTTCTGGTTTTATCAGGCTCAGGGCGCAGCGGACAGTCTCCTCACTATACCGATTCTCATTGCCCTTGCGGTTCCTGCATCAGGGATCACGATTTTCGATATTGTGGGGGCTTTCATAGTGGTTCTTTCAGTTTCTGGCGAAACACTTGCGGATAGCCAGTTGGCAGCATTCCGCGCCGATCCTTCCAATAAGGGTAAAACTTGCCGCAAAGGGTTATGGCGTTTTTCCCGCCATCCTAATTACTTCTTCGAGTGGTTGCACTGGATGGCCTATCCAATTATGGCGTTGCCACTCATAGCGGCAGGCGGAGTGGCCTTCTGGTTGGCCAGCTTTTCCAGCGCTGTAGTCATTTTATGGCTTGTGCTGAAAGTTACGGGTATTCCTCCCACCGAAGCGCAAGCCTTGCGCAGCAGGGGCGAAGATTACCGCCGCTACCAGCGTGAAACCAGCGCTTTCTTCCCTTGGTTTCCTAAAAAGCTCAAAGAAAGCTAAAATCCTGCTGAATCTCAGAAGTAAATCTTGGGTTATGCTATTAGTATCCTAACTAGAAAAACAGTAATTGGCGGTTTTGGCCTGAAAATCGCTTTATGGTTGGCACTCGCTGGATTGTGCGTTTTCCTGATGGGGAACTATCAGGCGTTCGGTCCTTCGGGTATTTAGCGCATAAACCCGCAACCCCTCTATGGCAGCATGGATTTCAATGGCTACGACTCTACAGGCTTCTTTGATGAAATGTGGGACGCAAATGGCAAAGTGCGTCCTCACTACCGCTCTTTTCTTGAGCGTTTCAATTGCCTGACCAAGGAAGAATTTCATCGCAAGAGAGAAGCGGTCGATCTCGCCTTCCTGCGGCAGGGAATCACCTTCACTGTTTACAATGATAACCAGGGCACCGAGCGCATCTTTCCGTTCGATCTGATTCCTCGCATTATACCCGCGTCTGAATGGAGCCATCTCAAAGCGGGACTCGAACAGCGAATCACTGCGCTCAATCTCTTTCTCCATGACATCTACCACGAACAAAAAATCCTCAAAGATGGGGTTATTCCCAAGGAGATAATTTTCTCTGCCAAGCACTTTAGGCCAGAGTTTGTGGGTTTTAATGTTCCCAAGAACATCTACATCCATGTTTGCGGAACGGATTTGATTCGCGATAAAGACGGTACTTACCTCGTTCTTGAAGATAATGGACGCTGCCCTTCAGGTGTTTCCTACCTGTTAGAAAATCGGCAGGCCATGAAGCGAGCCTTCCCTAATTTCTTCCCCAAAGTTGGTGTGAGGCCTGTCACCGATTACCCGATGGAGTTGCTCAAAGTGCTCAAGCATATCGCCCCCAATGGCAAAGAAGAGCCCACCGTGGCATTGCTCACTCCAGGTATTTATAATAGCGCCTATTTTGAGCACTGCTTTCTGGCTCGCCAGATGGGTATTGAGATCGTCGAAGGCCAAGATCTTATTGTGCGCGACCACAAAATCTACATGCGCACCATCTACGGCCTCAAGCAGGTGGATGTTCTCTATCGGCGTATAGACGACGACTTCCTGGACCCTCTTGTCTTTAGGCCCGACTCTTTACTCGGTGTACCTGGTATTGTGGATGTCTATCGCTCGGGCAATCTCGGTCTGGCCAATTCAATTGGCACTGGTGTAGCGGATGACAAGGTAACCTACTACTATGTCCCCGCTATGATCCGCTACTACTTGGATCAAGAGCCTATTCTTCCCAATGTACAAACATGGTTGGCCAGCGAAGAGAAAGATATCGGCTTCATTCTTGATAATATGGAAAAGCTGGTCGTAAAAGCGGCCAATGAATCTGGCGGCTACGGCATGCTTATTGGCCCTGCTTCCACAAAGGCTGAAGTGGATGCTTTCCGCGAGGCGGTGAAGGCCAATCCCCGCAATTATATTGCCCAGACACCGATTTCTCTCTCTCGACACCCCACTTACATCACAGGTGATGACACCATTGAGGGCAGGCATATAGACCTCCGTCCCTATATTCTTTACGGCGAAAAAATCAGCATTATCCCCGGCGGTCTTACCCGCGTAGCTCTCAAGCGTGGCTCTCTCGTGGTCAATTCTTCACAGGGCGGCGGCAGTAAAGATACGTGGGTGCTCGGCGCTGAAGAATAAGCGCGGTTGCCAATTTTTTTAGCCTCAACCTTTTTTATATTATGCTTTGCAGAGTCGTAGATTCCCTCTTTTGGATGAGCCGCTACATAGAGCGCGCTGAAAACACAGCTCGCTTGATGGATGTAAACCTTCAAATGGTTTTGGAAAGCGACCATTCCGGTGGCGAAAATTTCCAGCGTCAGTGGGAAGCCATACTTAGAAGCACGGGAGATCTGGCCCTTTTTCACAAACATTACGAGACTGCTGATAGCGTGACGGTGATGGAGTTCCTCACCTTCAATCGCAAAAATCCCAGCTCCGTCGTTAGTTGCATTGCCTCTGCCCGTGAGAATGCTCGCCAAATCCGCGATCAGATTACTTCCGAAATGTGGGAAGTGATTAATCGGCTCCACCTTTTTCTGAAAACCATGACGGTGGACAAAATGATGGCACAGGGCGCCTCAGATTTTTTTAAGGAGATTCGGGAGTATATTCATCTTTTCCAAGGCATCACTGCCAGCACCTACCCCAGACAACTTGGGTATGATTTTATCAGAGCAGGCCAATACTTGGAAAGGGCAGACAAAACGGGGCGTATCCTCGACATAAAATATTGGATTCTTTTGCCGAGCCTCCAGGATGTGGGAGGCGCGCTGGATGTCGCCCAGTGGGCTGCCCTGCTCAGAGCCTGCAGCGCGCTGGATGCCTATCACTGGAATTTTGTCAGCGAGGTTAATCCCAAGAATGTGGCTAGCTTGCTCATTCTTTCTTCCGATTTTCCCAGAAGCATCCGCTTTTGTTTGGAAAAGTTCGACGAGGCCCTCCACCACATTTCTCACTGTCCAGCCAGAGAATACAGCAACGATTTAGAGCGTATCAGTGGCAGGCTGCTTTCCGACCTCAACTACACTACGCCTGAAGAAATCATGCGCATCGGTATCCATGAGTATTTGGAACAGCTTCAGGTGCGTATTGATGAGCTCGGTGTCAAACTGAGTGAGACTTACATGTTCTTCCCCGTTTACGACCCTGCTCTTGAAGCGGCTAAACAAGTCACCTCACAGAAACAATAAGAGTTTTCTGGCCTTCATTTTGTATTATTTTTGCCCATTTATTTATGTCTATCCATGTCGCCCTAACTCACATCACTCACTACGATTATGACCGTCGGGTGTCTATGTCTCCACAGATCATACGGTTGCGTCCCGCCCCTCATTGTAGAACCAAGGTCATCAGTTATTCGCAAATCGTTACACCGAAAGAGCACTTCATAAACTGGCAGCAAGACCCCTTCGGTAACTATCTTGCCCGTGTAGTTTTTCCCGAGAAGACCACGTCCTTTCAAGTTGAGGTTCGCTTGGTCGCGGAAATGGCGGTTTATAACCCATTCGATTTTTTTCTCGAACCTTCTGCCGACAAATTTCCTTTCACTTACGAAGAATCACTTAAAAAAGAGTTGCAGCCTTACTTGGAGAATTCTTGGTCTTCTCCTCTCTTTGATCGCTTCCTGGATAGCGTGGAAAAAAAGCCCATGCAAACAGTGGATTTCTTGGTGGCTTTAAACAATAAAATCAAAGAATCCGTCGGCTACATCATCAGGCTGGAGCCAGGTGTCCAGACCCCCGAGGAAACACTTGTTAAGGGCACTGGTTCCTGTCGCGATTCCGCTTGGTTGCTTGTAAATATAGCTCGCAGACTTGGCCTGGCTGCGCGTTTCGTTTCCGGCTACTTAATCCAACTTACGCCCGACCAAAAGAGCCTGGATGGGCCCTCGGGCACGGAAAAAGATTTCACAGACCTTCACGCTTGGGCAGAGATTTACCTGCCAGGCGCAGGTTGGATTGGCTTCGATCCGACTTCAGGACTTGTGGCAGGGGAGGGGCACCTGCCTCTTGCGGCTACACCCATGCCTTCAGGCGCAGCTCCGATTACTGGCGCAGTAGATAAGTGCGAGGTCAGCTTCGCCCACCACATGGAAGTGCGCCGTCAATACGAGTCGCCCAGAGTCACAAAGCCCTATACTGAAGAAGAATGGGCAGAAATAAATTCCCTCGGTGCGGCGATTGATAACGAGCTTAATGCAAACGACGTTCGCCTAACTATGGGCGGCGAGCCCACTTTTGTTTCCATAGACGATATGGACGGTGCCGAGTGGAATGTGGGAGCCGTTGGTCCGCACAAGCGCAGGCTTTCCGAAATTTTGCTAAGAAGGCTTTTCAAGAAGTATGCCGCTGGGGGCGTTTTGCACTACGGGCAGGGCAAATGGTATCCGGGCGAGTCACTGCCACGCTGGGCATTCACCGCATACTGGCGAAAAGATGGGCAACCTGTCTGGCGTAATCCTGAGTTGCTGGGCTCGCTTGAAAAAGAGTACGATTTGGGCACCCAGGATGCTCACGACTTTACCTATGGTTTGGCAGAAACTCTGGGCGTAAATACCGAACACTTAATGCCCGCATACGAGGACGCATGGTATTATCTCTGGAAGGAGCGCAAACTGCCTGTCAATGTGGACCCCCTCGACTCCAAAGTGCGCGACGAAGAGGAGCGCGTACGCTTGGCGCGCATTTTTGAAGCGGGCCTGGATACGCCTCGCGGTTTCGTCCTTCCCATTCAGCGTTGGCAAAGTCGCGCATGGGTAAGCGGACCGTGGCACCTCCGCCAAAACAGGCTTTACCTGATTCCCGGCGATTCTCCCGTCGGCTTGCGCTTGCCCATCGAATCCATCCCGTGGGTGCGCTCATTGGATTATCCCTATATCAATCAGCCCGATCCCACCCTCAGGCAGTCCGCTTTGGGCAATGTGGATGAAATATACCAGCAGTACTTTTTGCGTGCCTCACGTTACGCCGAAGAACTCCGCCAGCGCAGGCGCGCAGCTGGAGACTACGGTCCCAACCAACAGGAAATCGCCGAACTCCCCGACAACGCCCGCCAGCCGAATAAAGGCGAATCCGCAGGCTGGGTGCTTCGCACAGCACTTTGCGTAGAGCCTCGCAATGGCCGCCTCCATGTCTTCCTTCCACCACTTGCCACTACGGAAGATTTCCTTGATCTTATCTCAGCTATAGAGGCCACTGCCGAGCGCTTGGGTATGCCCGTTATTCTCGAAGGCGAGATCCCACCCGCAGATCCGCGCATTGGCAGCTTCAAGCTCACCCCAGACCCTGGTGTTATCGAGGTAAATATCCATCCATCCACCTCATGGGGTGAGTTGGTGGATAAGACCGAAACCTTGTATGAAGAGGCTCGGCAATCCCGCTTGGGTACCGAGAAATTCATGATTGATGGGCGTCACGTCGGTACTGGTGGCGGCAATCACCTTGTCCTCGGTGCCGCACATCCCAGCGACAGCCCGTTTTTGCGCAGGCCCGACCTCCTTCGCAGCCTCATTGCCTACTGGAACAATCATCCTTCGCTCTCCTATCTTTTCAGCGGCTTATTTATCGGTCCTACCAGTCAAGCTCCTCGCGTGGACGAGGCTCGTTTGGACTCTCTCTACGAAATAGAAATCGCTTTCAACGAGATGGATCGGCAACTGAATACCTTTGGCAGCTTCCCTCCGTGGCTCGTGGATCGGCTATTCAGAAATCTGCTCACTGATGTCACGGGAAATACCCATCGCGCTGAGTTTTGCATAGATAAGCTCTACAGTCCCGATAGCTCAACTGGCAGGCTTGGTCTTTTGGAATTGCGTTCGTTTGAGATGCCTCCCCATTCACGCATGAGTCTGGCCCAGCAGCTTCTGCTTCGGGGCCTAATATGTCTCTTTTGGAAAAAGCCTTACTACCCAAACCGCTTGGCTCGTTGGGGTAACGACTTACACGACAGATTCCTCCTTCCGCACTTTGTCTGGCAAGACTTCCGTGATGTCCTGGGTGACTTGCGGGCTGGAGGTTTTCCTTTCAAGGATAGTTGGTTTGCGCCTCACTATGAATTTCGTTTCCCCCGCTATGGCGATATTCAGTTCCGTGATGTCCACTTGGAGCTTAGGTGCGCGCTTGAGCCTTGGCTGGTTCTTGGGGAAGAGGGCGCCGCCAGTGGCACAGTTCGCTATGTGGATTCCTCCGTGGAGCGTATGCAGGTAAAGGTATCTGGTATGAATGGCGACCGCTATCGGGTCACTGTGGGCGGGCGCTCTTTGCCACTTGGCAATACTGGCGTCGCTGGTGAATCCGTTTGCGGTCTGCGTTATCGGGCGTGGCAACCGCCCTCCTGTTTGCATCCTACCATGGGTGTGCATACTCCGCTCGTTTTCAATCTGGTGGATACGTGGAGCCAGCTTTCAGTCGCGGGCTGCACGTATCATGTAGCGCACCCTGGAGGGCGTAATTATGCCACGTTCCCCGTAAATGCCTACGAGGCAGAGAGTCGGCGTCTCGCCCGTTTTGTCCCCCATGGCTTCACGGAAACAAAAGCCCACCATGTGCCCCCTATGGAATTGAATCCCGAGTTCCCATGGACGCTCGACCTGCGTTCACAACCCTTCACGCACCGCCCCTAGAATCCGTAAACATTAGCGTGCTTCTATTTTAGTTTTGGGCATACTTGTAGGCATTCTTGTTTGTTTCGCCACTCGCTATGCAGCTTACCTTTCAATCCATAGATATGCTCCTTGCAGGCCGCTACCAGCCGCCCGCAGGGTTTCGTGATGAATTGGTGGATAAAGCTGGAAACATACGCCCTTACTGGCTCCCCATCATTGATAAGATGGCAGGGCTCGGTATTCATGAGCTGCGCCGAAGAGAGGAGCAGCTCAATCGCATCATTCGTGAGCACGGTGTCACCTTCAATATCTATGGGCAGGCGGATGGAAAAGACCGCCCATGGGTGATGGATCTGCTCCCTACTGTTGTTCCCTACGAGGAGTGGAAATGGCTTGAGGAATCCCTGCGCCAGAGGGTCACGCTAATCAATTCCCTCTTGGCGGATATCTATGGTGAGCGTCGCCTCCTTAAATCAGGTGCCATACCCCAAGAGCTTCTTTTTGCTAACCCCGAATACCTGCGCCCGTGTGTGGGTTGGTCACCCGTCAACGGGCACCACGTCCATATTTATGCCGCTGATTTGGCCCGCTCCCCGGATGGGCACTGGTGGGTTTTAAGCGACCGCCTGGAATCTCCCTCTGGCATGGGCTATTCCCATGAAAACCGCTTGCTTACGCGCAGGCTCTTGGGCGATCTATTTCGGACCACTCGGGTGCAGCCATTGCAGCCTTTTTTTGATAAGCTCCAATCCTCTTTCTCGCACCTTGCTCCGTGGGCCGATGGCGATCCCAAAGTTGTCTACCTTACTCCTGGTCCGGCAAATGAGACCTATTTTGAGCAATCTTATCTTTCCCGCAATCTTGGTTACCCTATCGTCCAAGGGGCCGACCTAATGGTCTGGAACAACCGCGTCTACCTAAAAACGCTGGGTGGGTCGCAACCTGTTGATGTCATTATTCGCAGAGTAGATTCGGCCTATTGTGATCCACTCGATTTCAGGGCGGATTCTTTGCTGGGAGTTCCGGGTCTTGTGGAGGCGGCACGTGCGGGCAATGTGGCGTTGGCCAATGCCTTGGGAACGGGTATCCTTGAGGCAACTGCGTGGCTGGCATTTTACCCGGCTCTTTGCCAAACGGTACTGGGAGAGTCCCTTAAGATTCCCTCTGTGGCCACTTGGTGGTGTGGCCAGGAGAGCGAGCGTAAATATGTTCTGGAGCACTTGGACGACTTGATAATCAAACCTGCATTTAGGACGGCTCCTTTCCAGGCGCGCTGGGGCGGAGAATTATCAAAGGAGGACAAGGATGATTTGCGGCAACGCATACTGGCGCAGCCCGCATTTTACTGTGCTCAGGAGCTAGTCAATAAATCAACAACCCCTGTCTTGGAAGATGCTGGCTTAATCCCGCGCCATTTCCTTACAAGGGTATATCTCGTGCGTGGGCACGATGGGTATTTTTTGATGCCTGGTGGCCTGACTCGGATCGCATCCAATAATCACCCGCTTACGGTTTCCATGCAGCGAGGTGGGCAAAGTAAAGATACTTGGATTTTGCAACCGCCCACAGCCCGTGTGGACGATCTTCCTCCAATCCCCGGGACTGTCACTATGGCCATTCGGCGTGCTCGCACAGATGTGCCTAGTCGTGTGGCTGACAATCTCTTCTGGTTTGGTCGTTATCTGGAGCGTTGCGACGCTCAAGCCAGGCTCATTCGAGTATTGATAAATGCGCTCACTGAAGAGAGTGAAGAGCGTTTGATCGATTTGTTGCCCATGTTTGCCATGCTTCAGGATTGGGATGTTGTCCGAAAGCAAATTAAGAGCAAAACCTTCGATATGGCATTGGCAGACAGCGCATTGGGGAAAGGGCTATGGGATGCAGGCTTTGTTTCAAGTGTCACTGCAACCGCAGAGGGCCTGCATCGTTGTGCCTTTGCTATTAAGGATCGGCTTTCTCTTGACCTCTGGCAGACCCTCACTCGACTTCGCGAAGTCGTGCAGCAAAAGGATTTTGACTCCACGGCTGATTCAAAGAAACACAGCGTGCTGGAGGACTCCGTATTCGGCCAGCTTAGTGAGACGCTAAATCTCTTGGCTGCCGCCAGTGGCCTTGCCACGGAGAATATGACCCGCGGACAGGGCTGGGTCTTTCTAGATCTTGGAAGGCGTATCGAGCGTGGCCTTTCGCTTTGTGATCTTTTGCAAACAGGCATGGCTTTTGGGCCACTCAAGTCTGAGAGCCTTTTGCAAAAATATGTTGTGTGGGCTGATAGTATTTTGACTTACAGGCGCCGTTATCTGGCTGTCGTGCAAATTCTGCCCGCTCTGGATTTGCTCTTGCTAGATCCAGCCAATCCCCGCGCTCTTTCGTTCCAAACCTCAAGGATTCTTCAACACACTGCGCGTCTGCCCTATGTGCGCACAGAGGGGATATCTCCTCAAGAATTGGCAGAAGCCATTCATAGCCGGATTGGAGTTACCGATCTCGCTAAGGGCCCCCCCTTGGATACCAAAGTAGGCATGGAATTTGTAAGCAGCTTTTTGGATTTCGCTGGTGGTCAGTTGCGATTGCTTTCGGAGCGCTTCTCGCAAATTTATTTTGCTCAAGGGGCTGGGGCCATGCCCATGGGTATCCATAATGAGCAACATACTGCTGAGGATGTCGTCTAGCTATGCCGAGTTACCATGTTTGCCATAACACAATAATCAGCTACGGCGCCCCTGTCTCCGTAGCGTGGCACAGTGCGCACCTAAAGCCGCGCGAGTTTGCATGGCAGAAGATTTCCGACTACTCCCTCGTTGTTTCCCCGGATAAAAACCTATTCAGCGAAAAAATCGATTACTTTGGAAACTGGAGCCAGCGCTTTTCAATCGGAGTTGGGCATTCTGAGCTTAAAATAATCTCTTCTTTCAAAGTCTTAGTAGAAAGGGATGCTCCACTGAATGCAGAATACCAGTTTAAAGAACTCAAATCCTGGCTTAGGGCACAGGATAGCGGTGCTGCCAATTTCATCGAATTTACTCATCCATCCACGCACGTTGATACGGATTCTAGCTTCGGCGCTTTGGCGGCTCCTTTTTTTGAGCCAGACAAACCTCTCATTGAATCATTATCCGAGTTCTGTGTCTTTCTTCATGAAGAGCTTACCTTCGATCCGGAAGCTACTGATATTTCTACTCCTGTTACCAAGGTCCTGGAGCTCAAACGCGGAGTGTGCCAGGATTTTGCCCACTTGGGCATCGCTTGCCTGCGCTCTATAGGCATCCCTGCCGCTTATGTAAGCGGGTATTTGCTTACCAATCCTCCTCCCGGGCAGCCTCGTCTTGTCGGAGCAGATGCCTCTCATGCCTGGCTCGCTGTTCCCTTGCCGAATGGGGATTGGGTAGAGCTTGACCCTACAAATGGTTGCTTGCCTACAGATAGGCATATTGTCTTGGCCAGAGGCAGAGACTACAGCGATGTCAGCCCGCTCAAGGGCGCAGTGATTGGTGGTGGTTCGCAGGCGGTCAAAGTCGAAGTTACTGTAATGCCTGAGGACGAGATTGCGCTGTAGCAGGGGGCGTTTTTCCCACGTTTTGGTGCGGCTCCTTGATACCGCCAAAAAACAAAGGCTTGCCAAGTGGCTTGCGTTTTGTCGTAGCTGTGCGTTCCTGTAGGGGTATCTGTTTGAGGGCTCCTTGTCCTTATTAGGTTCCTTTGGGTATTATATAATCATGTATATAAGCGACACTGTGCAGCTATGAAGTCCCTCATTATCGCCGAAAAACCAAGTGTGGCGCGTGACATCGCAGGCGCCATAGGCCGCCTTAAAAAAACTGAAGATTGGTTCGAGAACGACCAATACATCATTTCAAGCGCGGTCGGGCACCTCGTCGAATTGCAGATGCCCGAAGATATTGACGCCAAACTCAAGTTTTGGCGCATGGAGTCCCTGCCCATTATCCCCAAAAAGTTTGGTCTCAAGCCCATAGACAAAACTAAAGCAAAGTTCCAGGAGCTCAAAAAGCTCCTGCAGCGCGAGGATGTCGGCGAAGTCATTAATGCTTGCGACGCAGGGCGCGAGGGCGAGTTGATCTTTACTTATATTTACGAGCTTGCTCATTGCAAGAAACCCATTCGGCGTCTTTGGATGCAGAGCATGACTGCCCAAGGCATCCGTGAAGCATTCAATCGGATGCGTGATGGTGAAGAGCTTCTCCCGCTCCGTGAGGCTGCCCGCTCTCGCTCTGAAGCCGATTGGCTCATCGGCATCAATGGCACCCGCGCCATTACCACCCGTATGCTAGGCTCCCGCAGGGGCCAGGTTGCCAGTGTAGGGCGTGTGCAGACCCCCACGCTAGCTCTGGTTGTCGAGCGCGAACGCCAAATCCGCAATTTCATCCCCCGCACTTATTGGCGTCTAGTCGGCGATTTCGAGGTTGCCAACGGCCAGTATCAAGGCGCCTACCAAAAACCTGGAAAAGGCAAAGCAGACGACCAAGACAAACAGGATCGCATCTGGGAAGAAGCAGAGGCTCGCCGCATCCTTCAGGAGTGCCGCCAATCCAAAAAGGCGCTTGTCTCGGAGGAAAAGAAGCGCGTTCCTCAGATCGCACCCCGCCTCTACGACCTTACCACTTTGCAACGCGAGGCTAACAATCGCTTCGGGTTGCCCGCAGAAGCCACTCTCAGGATAGCCCAAGCGCTTTACGAAAAGCACAAGGCCATTACTTATCCCAGAACGGATTCACGCGCCTTGCCCGAGGATTACATCCCTACTTGCAAGCAAACGCTTGGCGCTCTGGTCCAGCCTTTTCCTATCGCCCAAAAAGCATTGGATAATGATTGGGTCCGCCCCAACAAGCGAATCTTCAATAACAAGGAAGTCAGCGATCACTTTGCCATCATTCCCACGGGCCAAGAGAATTCCAAATTTTCTCCCGACGAGGAAAAGATATACGATATGATTGCGCGCCGTTTTATTGCGGTATTTTTCCCCAGCGCAGAGTTCGATGAAACCACTCGTCTTACTAAGATCGCCGATCACGCATTCAAGACCACGGGCAAGGTTCTGGTGAATCCGGGGTGGCTCGATGTCTATGGCCGCACGGGCATGAAAGAAGAAACTTTGCCCGCCCTCAGCCCACAAGATGGCCAGCCTCCCCAAGCAGATGTAATCAATCTGGACCTTCTTGAAGAGGCCACTAAGCCGCCGCCTCGTTATACCGAAGCAACCCTTCTTTCCGCTATGGAAGGTGCGGGCAAGCTGGTTGAAGACGAAGAGCTTGCGGCTGCCATGAAAGAAAAAGGTCTCGGCACTCCCGCGACCCGCGCCGCTACGATTGAGGGCCTCATTTATACGCAGTATTTACAGCGTGATCGCCGTGATCTCATCCCGACTGCCAAGGCAGAAAGCTTGATTGATTTTCTTACTGCCCTCAAGGCCGAGGCTCTTACTAGCCCCGCGCTCACTGGCGAGTGGGAGCATCGCCTCCGTATGATTGAGAACCGCCAACTCTCCAGGCAGGATTTCATGAAGGGAATCGCTGAAGTAACCAGCGATTTGGTAAATAACGCCCGCAACTTTAAAGAATCCAGCGAAGACGCCCAGCCTACAGACATTCTCTCGCCAACAGACGGGCAACCGCTCCTCGAAAATTTCCGCTCCTATAAGTCTCAGGACGGCCTGGTTACAATCTACAAAAATATTGGCAATCGTTTGCTCGCTCCCGATGAAGTTAAGCAGCTCCTCACTGCTAAGCGTATCGGTCCTCTTGATGGGTTTCGCTCTAAACTCGGCAAGCCCTATTCGGCCATGCTTGAGCTGGATGCCGATTACAAAGTGAAATTTGTTTTCGACAATTCTGGCAGGGGCGGTGATTCCTCGGCGGAAGGTGGCGAAGGGCAGGGCGCTCCCTCGAATCTCGATATTTCTACGCTTCGCGTGATTGGCAATTCCCCTATCGACGGCACCCCTGTCTATGAGACTCCCAGTGCCTACATGTGCGAAAAAGCCATCAAGGGCGATAAAGGAGGCTTTCGTCTTGGTCGCCAAATGCTCGGGAAAATTCTGGTTCCCGAAGAAGTGGAGAAATTGCTCAAGGACAAGCGCACGGGCGTCATTGAGGGCTTTAAATCGAAGCGCACAGGTAAATTCTTCTCGGCAATCCTAACCTTGAAGGAGGGTGGAAAAATCGGGTTTGAGTTTCCTCCGCGTGCCCCAAAAGAGGGGAAAACTACCAAAGGCAAAAAAGGCAAGGTGGTCACTAATACCGATGCAGAGGTAAACTAATCGGCAACTTTGGCTCTTCATTTCTGTCTTTCTGTGTGTATCTTGGCTTCAGCCCAGCCTAACCTGGCTCTTCTCACCAGTGGCTGGACGCTAATATTCTTCCATCTTTTTCGTCTCTCCATAGCCAAATGAGTCGCAGATTCCGAATGCCCGATACTCCAATGCCCCAAAGAGGGGGCCTCTTTGGGCGTGTCTTTGGAGGTCGTGGTAGTTATGAAAAGCAAACACTAAAGGACAAAATCCGCGAAGAGCTTCAGGACGAGATTAGAAGCGCGCCGCTTCTTCCAAACGTGCCCGATAGTGTTAAGGAGAGGCTTTGGTTTTTCGCGGTCATTCTCGCGGGCCCGCTGTTCTGGCTCTTTGCGTTTCCGCCTCACGATCAGGGCAATGGCGCCTTGTTCTTTGCCATCCCTGCATTGCTATGGGCTTACACTCAGCCTCGCTTTAAGTATTACCTCACAGCCGTTTTCCTTGCGGGATTGCTTAGCTGGGTAGCTTCCTTGATTTGGTTGCGAAATGCTCCCCATGCTATTGATGGCTGGCATCCGTTGGCTGCAAGCGCTCTTGGTTGGGGTATGACGGTCGCACTCAGTGCGGTTCTGGCAGTGTTCTACGCCGCTTTCTTTGCCGCCGCCTGGTTTGTTCTGCCAAAATTGGCAGCGCACCGCGCATCCATGCGCATTATGGGTTTACTCGGTTTGGCAGCTTTCTGGACTCTTCTTGAGTGGCTTCGTTCGTGGGTCTTCACGGGTTTCCCTTGGATGCCTCTAGCCCTTAGCCAATGGCAAAACCCTGGAATGATTCAGATGATTGCCACCACTGGCGCAGGCGGTCTCTCCTTCGTTATTATCTTTTTTAATCTGGGCGTTGCTGCCTATCTTAGGCAGGCATTCACAAAGCGGGGGCGTAAATGGTGGAAGCGCTTATCTCCCGAGTTTTATGCTGCCATGGGGCTTTTGATGTGGAATTTTTCCTTCAGCCTTGGCGAGGCTTTGTGGATTCCTGATTCAAAGCGCGAATACCTTTTCACCGCAGGCCTCGTCCAGCCGTTTGTGCCTCAGCACCAAAAATGGGATCTTGAGCGCGGGCTTGCTTCGCTTGATGCCCTTCAATCCCTCACGATTGATGCCCGTGAGGGTGGGGGAGAGATTATTTTCTGGCCGGAGTCCGTTGCACCCTGGCCAATCTTAGGTGAACCCGAGATGCGCCTTTGGGCTGAGGAGCTGGCCACAAAAGTGGAGTCTCCTATCCTCGGCGGCCATATTGTGGTCGAAGGCAATCGGAGCGATCCGGCTAGTGTTTGGTATAATGCCGTCGCTCTCGTTGACCCCAGGAAAGGCCTCATCACCGATTCCATTTATGCCAAGCGCCACTTGGTTCCATTCGGCGAATATGTCCCCTTGTCCGAGGCTCTTCCTTTTATAAAAAAACTTGTCCCCATAGAGGGCTCATTTGGCAAAGGGTCGGCTCCTGTTGTTATCCCTATCGAAGTCTACAAGGACTCCTACCTCCGCAACACCAGTGGCCCCCGTCTCTATGAGGTCGGATCTCTTATTTGCTATGAAGATATTTTTGGCAATCTCGCCCGCGACAGTGTTCGCAACGGCGCGGATTTCCTTTTTGTGGCAACAAATAACGGTTGGTTTGGCGAGGAGGGTGGTGCTGTTCAACATGCCGCGCACAGTATTTTGCGGGCTGTGGAAACACGCCGTATCGTCATCCGCTCAGGCAATGGTGGCTGGAGTGGCTGGATAGATGAAGCTGGCAGAATCCGCTCCGCCATGCTCCACCCTGAGCACGGCCCCTACTACAAGGGTACAAAGACCATGCTCATCACGCGCATCCCAGGAGGAGATAAAATCATTACGCCCTACGTGCAATACGGCGAATGGTTCACCGCTTTCTGCGCCGTCTTGGCTTTTATGGCAGCATGGGTACTCTTCCTTCGGAAAAAGCGCGCCTAAACGTTTACTCCGCTGGCAGCCTTTGCCCGGGATCTTCTCCAAGGTAATAAAGCGCCAGGTAGGGCCAGGCCACGGAGCGATATGCCACAAATAGCAGGGCTATTGTGGATACCGCATAGTCTTGGGTCATTCTCCCAAGCGTTGCGTACCCTATTTGCTCATACCCATTTGCAAGAGCCCATGTCCCTAAAAACAGGATGGTGTTCGCGAACAGCGCCAAGAAAATCACATGCTGTGGTTTCTCCCTGCGCAGCCTCATGGCCCAAAGGCGCATCCCAAGAAAAACCAATAAAAAAAGCAACGCCTGCTGCCCAAATTCTACTGGCCTTACCGATCCAACCAAAAACCCCATCAGTAAAGCCATGGTTGCCCCTTCTCCAAGCCGCAGGTACAGTGCGGGAAAGAGCAAGAAAACCGTATCTAAAAACAAATGGATGGAGCCAAAGCTCACCAGCGAATTTACGGATCGCAAAATTATCCAGAGCGCCCCGTAGAGCACAATCAAGATGCTGATGCGGGTAGTGATGGTCATTAGCGTCGTTCCTGATTGCCGTAGTTTTCCGGGATTAAGATAGCCACTTCTCTGAGCTCTAGCAATCGCTGGTCGAGTGCCACTTCGCCCGCTTGAAACAATCCATCCTGCCCCGTTTTTAGCTCCCTGACTAAGCCAATCGTTAGTCCATCCGGAAAGATGCCACCCAGTCGCGACGAAACCAAACGCAAGGGCCTATCCGTGCTCGGAGTGAGATCGAGCGGCGCATTGCGCACAGTGCCATGCGGCGCGGTTAGTACCGAGCTCAGGCCACCTTGAAATGTTACGGGTCTGTTATCCCCCTCAAAGTGCGCTGCCATCCTAAATGTCGGGCTTGTGATCAATTCCACCACTGCAGTGTAGGTATGTACTTCCTCCACTCTCCCGGCCACTCCTCCCGCAAAAACGACCGCCTGGCCTACTTCCAGCCCATCACGTGCCCCTTTGCGGACTGTCACCCTTTGCCACCAGCTATTCAGGTCTCTTTGTATTACTCGGGCCACTTCATAGCGAAAGCCCGGCTCTCTTGGCATTGCGAGGATGCGCTCCATCCGCTCAACCTCTTGTTTGAGCGCACGGTTTTCCTGGATGCTGATTTCATATGCCGCGTTCAAGCGAGCCAGATCACGGCCTGCCTCGATTAATTCGTTTTTTGATCTTGTGCGCAGGGACCAATAGTTTTGCAAATCCCCGAGATAGCTCACCGCTACCCATGATGGCGCCTGAAACTCAAAAAATGCGTCTCTCGCGTGTGCTTTAAACGCCCTTGGCAGCGCAATCCAGAGCAAGACCAACCCCAGTAAAAACAGGAGCGTTCGGGTCTGCTTGAATCTGCGAGCCATCGGTAAAAAGAACTAGCTGCTTAATTGGCCGTCACCAAGTTAAAAACTAAGGGCGGCATCACGCCGACTTCTAGTCGTCGTTCCCCTTCGAGAGCCAGTCTATATTGTCCAGCACCACACCCGTTCCGTTTGCCACTGCCGTTAGCGGGTCATCTGCTACGATTACGGGCAATCCTGTGGCGTCCGACAGCAATCGGTCAATATTGCGGATAAGCGCCCCGCCTCCTGCCAATACAAAACCACGATCCACTAGGTCTGAGGACAATTCAGGTGGGCAGCGTTCCAGCACGTTCCTTACCGATTCCACGATGGATGCCAGGTTATCGGCCAGTGCTTCCCGTATCTCTTGTGAGGTAATATGCAGCGTCTTTGGCAAACCAGCCGCCAGATCGCGCCCCTTTACCTCCATAGTCAGCTCTTCATCCAAAGGCGCTGCCGAACCTATCTTAAACTTTATGGCCTCCGCTGTGCGCTCTCCAATCATCAGATTGTAGGCACGCTTCATGTATTGGATGATGGCCATGTCAAACTCGTCGCCCCCCACACGGATAGAGCGGGAGAAAACCACACCTGACAGTGAGATGATTGCCACTTCCGTCGTTCCGCCGCCTATATCCACGATCATGTTTGCCGTGGGCTCATCGATTGGCAGGCCTACTCCTATTGCGGCGGCCAGTGGTTCGGGTAATAGTTTTACAGAGCGTGCGCCCGCATGTATGGCAGACTCGCGCACCGCACGGCGTTCTACTTCCGTTATTCCGCTTGGTACTGCCACGATTACTCGCGGCGGTGTAAACTTTATGGTGTTGCTCGCCTTCTGAATAAAATGCCGCAACATTGCCTCCGTTACATCGAAATCGGAGATTACCCCATCCTTCATCGGGCGAAGTGCCGTAATGTTGACCGGTGTGCGTCCAAGCATCCGTTTCGCCTCGTCTCCAACTGCCACTACCTCCCGTGTTTCAGAATTTATGGCAACCACGCTCGGTTCCCTGAGCACTATCCCCTTGTCTCGCACAAATACGAGGGTGTTGGCTGTGCCAAGGTCGATGCCTATATCATTGGAGAAGAGACCCTGAAACATGATAATTCGTTAGGAAAAACTATTTGAGGTTACTAAGCTGCTTTCCTGTAAAGATGCACAGGTATTTGCCGCTTTGGCAAAGCAAAAAGCCATGAGGACTTTGTTTCAGCTTTTCCGTCCTATTCCGCCACAAATCTGAAAAATACATTGGTGTCCTCTTCACTGCTCAGGGTGCTTCTCATTAGTGTGCGCCCATCGGGAGTTTCTCCCTGTTCGCTGGGTATGCTAAGCCCCGTAGTTTGCCAGCCAATAAGGTCATTGCTCCACTGTAAAATAGGCGCTGATCCTAAAAAGTCTGGCGCTACCGCATAGTCAAAATGCCAGAATTGCCCCGTGCGGCTCATTGATGAATGCCACTTCTCACTGTCCGCCACGCTGGGGTTCATCCCAAAATAGGCCTCAAGTGAATCAGGTATCCCATCTCCGTCGCTGTCGCCGCCTTCAAGATCGATGTTGGCCGCGCCTGTTAGGGTCACAATGCTCTTGCCGGGTAGTGATAGGGTTGCGGTTCCGTTGGAAAAACTCACGGGTGTTATGCTGGCAAATCCCTCATTGCTCTTTGTGCGATAGGCATTCAGGCTCTGCAATCCGATGGATGCAGGCAAGCTCAGGTTCACGCTTTCCTCCGTAGACTTCATATTGATAAGAACAACAGTAAGCTGCTGATCTCCAGGGTGATAGTACACACTGCCATTTATGCTGTTCAGTGTGTCGTAGCCATTGCTGCCGCCTGTAGCAGGGTAGCCGTTCTCAAAGCTCCCGCCGATGCGTATGGCGCCTGGTCGCACATAGCGTGAAAAATGCTTAAACGCGCAGTATTTCTTAGAGTTATGTGGATTGTTTATGTTGTTTTTGCCCAGCAAGTTGCTCTCATTTTCAGTGCCGCTTGTGTCGGAAAATTGCCAATAAAGGTAGGCAGCCACATTTCCATAAGCGAGCGCTTCTTGCATCTTGATGGCAGTGTTCATTGCGCCTGGCCAAGTCACGCCGGAATCTCCCGTCTCAGATGCCCATGTCGGTTTGCCGTCATTCTTGAGCCCGTAGACTACAGAGTTGGCCGCGTTGCCCAGCCAGCCCCAATTACCGCCCACAGTCGAGGCGCCCAGCCAATACCCGGCCCAAGCCCTTGCGCCTCCTTCGCCCGCTTCCATGTAGCCGTTGGAGCCATAGTAGGTTAAAAAGTTTATAAGTGTAGGATCGCTGTGCTGCTTCACTCCGTCTATCATCTTCATTTGCCAGTTCAGGGCATAGGGGTTCGTATTGGTCGGTCCTACGTTTGCTACGTGCGGGCCCTTGATTTTTGCAGAGACGCCAAAGCGATTGAATGCCGTTCTCACTGCATAGAGCGCATTGGCGTATTGGCTCCAGTCATCCGCCCCATTAGCATTTTTCTGGTAGGTGCAGCTATCGAATGGGTTCTCAAAAGTGCTCTCATTCTGAATACTTATGGCATACATGGGCATTCCATATTCTCTTTCCCAGCCCTCTAGCCATGCTGCCACAAAGCGCCCGAATTGTTCCAGATTGTCGGGTGTTTGAAGGAGCCTGCCGCCAATACTGTCTCCACTCGTTCCATTTGATAGCCATGGCGTGGGCTTGGATACACTTGGATTGTTTACGTGATAGGTTGAAAATCCTGTGGGGCCCTTCATCCAGTGCGGGGGGCTCCAGAAGGATCCCACAATCTTAACTCTTTCAGGCTCCAGAGCATTTACGGTTAGCCATTTTGCCATGTCTCCATACACGCTAGCCACTTGCGTCTTGAAATTCATCTTAGCCACGTTGGCATCAAGATTGTCCTCCAGAGGTACAGGGGTTGCGTGATTGCCAGACGAGTGTATCAATACTTCCCGCGCCATATCTACCCGCAGGATATTGCACCCCAGATCGCGATAGGTCTGCCGCCAAGTTTCATTGTAGTAGGGTGTGCTTCCGATACTCCAGTAAATCATGCAAGTTCCCCAACCTTCTATGGTCTGGAACCTTTCATCGGGATTAATACTGAATGTGGCCGCCATCGCGCTGTTCAACAGGCCAAGCGCTGCCACCGTTACGGGGAGTTTTAGGAGTCTCATTTCTTTGGGGTATTGGGGTTATTTGTAACGAACCGATCTGTAAGCTATTCCCTTAAATGACGTCAGACAATCTGTTTTTGCGCTCTCTTACATCAAACAGGTGTACTGTAGTAATTCAGCTTTCGCATGGCTTCCCGCTATGCTATTGTAGCCTCTATATGGCAGAATCCCTTCAGTGTATGTTGTGTGGCAAACCTGCCACCGTGCATCTTACTCAGATTATGAGTGGCAAAATCCATAAAATGGATTTGTGCGATGATTGCGCCAAAGACAAAGGAGTGACTGATCCTGAAGGATTTTCATTTATGGATGTTCTGGCAGGCAAATCCGTTCCTATGGATGAGGAAGATACGCCCGAAAGCGCCGCACCCCCGGAAGGCTTGGTTTGCCTTAGCTGTGGTTTTACTCCCGCAGACTTTAAGCGCATGGGCCGTTTCGGTTGCCCTTCCTGTTACACCAATTTCAAGCCTATCATAGGCCCCATGCTGCAAAACATGCACAAAGATACTCAGCACAGGGGCAAGGTTCCCGCTCGCTCTCTGGAGCGTGTCAATCTACAGAGACATTTGGAGGAGCTTGAGCAAAATCTTCAGGAAGCTATTAAAACCGAACGCTACGAAGAGGCTGCGCGCATTAGGGATGAAATTAACCAAGTTCGGCAGGCCATAACGTCCCAAATTGCCCAAAATCCCAAAAAATAATGCCTTTTTTGGCAAAGAACCTGAAATGAGTCTCAAAAATGGGTGAAAACAACCTCAAATGAGGGCGAAAAGTGGGTGAAATGAGTGTGAAAAGAGTGTGTTTTCGCCCTCAAAAATGACTCCTTTCTCTCCAGTTACCCTCCCGCAGACCCCTATTTCGATAAAAATGCTATGAATATGCCGATTGCGCTGGACGAATAGGTTTCAAATTAGCTTAGCTTAACATGCTATGAACCTAGAAAAAGCAATTGGTCCCTTTGGTTCTAATCGGCGGGCTCTCACGAGAGACCCATTCCTTCTGGAATACGCCAATCTAAAATTGGCGGCCATGGGAGCCCCCATTGTAGGCGTCCAATCTGACTACAAGTTTATGCAGATTGCCGAAGCCCTCTTGGGCAATTATCAGGAAAAGACGCGCTTGCTCACCAATTGGCTCAGCCCTGTTGATTTCAGAATTCAGAACTGGCTTCATGACTACCTCAAGGGAGTTCCGATGGAGAATTTGCCCCGCCTGCCTGCAAATACTTTCATATTGGATAGGCACGGGCTTGCCCGTGTTCTCTCCCTTCCCATGGAAGGAGACACTTTCAAGTCCAGTATTATTAGTTCTTATAGACTGGCTCAAGGGGTTCTCCATAATCCCGACAAAGATCGCCGCACTACCAAGGGCGTCTTTCACGTAACTGAGGGTGGCCTTCCTATTCCAGGGGATAAAGTGGCAACCCCGCGTGCCACCTTCGCGCGTCTTTTGGAAATCGCCCTGAATCCTCCCAAAGATTTAATGAGGCTTCCTTTTACGGCAAATTCCGATGAGCAGGCAGAAATCTGGCTTTCGCTTCTCCTGCGCCCAATAGTGGTTCCAGCCATTCCAGGCCACGCCGAGGCAAAGCGCATGGAGGTTCGTTTCTTTGCCCCAGGCAATTTGGTGGCCAATTTGGACTTTGTTGAGTCTATCTTCGGTAATGCGGGAGACCCCTACCTTGCCGAAAATGATTCCGCTCTCGATATTGAGCATTGGACAGGCCATTCGGGTTGCGTAATCTTGGCCCCTCACCTAATCAATGCCAATAAGAAGGATATCGGCCTGCCTCACATTTCCAAGGCCACTGAGCGCCAAAAGCGCGATGGCATGTGCTGGGAAAAAGAAGACGAGAAATATAACGACGGGCAAGCATTCAAGATTACCGCGCGTGATGAGCGTGGTGTCGTTGTGACGCTTATCGCGGATAACTATTTTGGCTACTGCAAGAAAGAGGTAAAAACACAAATCAGCTTCGCCGCTAACCTTCTCGGCAATGCAGAAGAAGAACACGCTGGCGGCGCCGTTGCCTTCCCCTCCTACGATCTGGGTGAGGATTTCCGCCTGAGCCAGTATTATCCCGAAGTAACTCATACCTTTGCTGATATTCTGAAAATCAAGGGTGATGAAATTGAGCTAAAACCCGAAGGATACGCCGTAGATAAGAAGTTTCCTGATATTTACTACGTTCCAGAAGACGCCTATTTCACCCTTTCAGAACAACGTATCAGATGGAAAACAGACAAAGGTGAGAGCGCTATCATCCTGAAGCCAGGTATCGTCTACATTTTGCCCAGTGGCTACAAAGTAGAGATGATTCGTCCAAAAGAAGGACGTCGCTGGCGCATCATCGGCAGCACGGCAGAAGGTACTTTTACCCATAAGCCCTGTACGGTGTCAGGTGGTGGCAAATCAGAAATCTCAAAATCCATCATGGATGCCATCATCACAGGCCCCGTCGTCGTGGCTGATTTCAAGGCTGACTTTGATAGGGTGCAAGAGATCATCAATAAAGAGTATGGGATGCGCTTTAAGGATAAATCCAAGTGCAAGCAGAAGGGACGTCCTTTGCTTAGCAAGCAGCGCTCCTTGGGGTCTGTCGTAAAGCTGCTCTCCCCGTCCCCGGAATACACTGATGAATACAACGCCTGGCTCCGCTCCATTCCTTACTATGTTAAGGAACTCGTATTCATAGTAAAACGCTTCTATAAAGAAGACTGGGGCACCAATTGGCGGGATCGCTTCCATGTGGATCTCATCAACGGTACAGGTGGTAATGAGCTGCGCTACCGTGACCAAAAGCTTATGACCCAATACCTGCGCATTGGTTTCACTGCAGATGGAGCTTGGCGTACTTTTGGGTTGCGTAAGGACTTTTACCCCGCCCAGAAAATTCAGACCGAAGACGATATCAGTGCCTCTACCATTCTCCCGGCGGACAAGGTTAAGGGGCTCAATCCGGCTCAGCCTGAACCTTCGGTAAAGTTTGTTGAGAATTGCGAGTTCCGCCTCTTCCAACGCCCCGATGACGCCATCATTCGCGGTTACGACAAGAAGACGGAGTGGGATATGGCTCAGCTTGGTAGCTTTACCTGTAACTATGAGCCTCTCTCTCGGGAGCAGGTTCGCCAAATGACTGAAGATACCATCCGCTTCGAGCAGTTCACTTCTCCGATGAAGACCCTTCTTAAGGACTTTGCGGAGGATCCCAGTGCCACGTTCAAGTATGTGGTATCATCCGCGCATCCTCGTGTGGTTGATGGCAAACCCAGTAAGAACCCTCGCTACTTGCAGGATCGTGGCGATTTGGAAAATCCCAGAGCCTATTACTTGGCCGAAACAGGTACTCGGCTCTACCGCAGGATACCAGCGGGACAGGGTGTGCCAATGCCCGTGAATTCTATTCTTTGTGGACGTCGTAACAATCCTCCAGAGCCAGGTGTGCGCGCACTGGCCGTCTTTAATCCTATTCATTATCTGGAGCTTCCTGAGCTCTTTATGGAGTTCATATCCAGCATGACAGGAAAGAGTCCTTCCACCACGGGTGCAGGCTCTGAGGGTGCTCTTACTAAGGGCCCCTTCAATGCATTGCCACCCATAGTGGATTTGAACAACGCTTTAGTATCTTACTTGGTCACCAATATGCCCGGCTTCATTACAGCCGCGGGTTATGTCGGACCAAAAGTTCGCGTTGATCACGACATCAGCTTGCTTGTTCCTGAGGTTTGGAGCCGTATGCGTATCGAAGAGCGCGATCCCAAGTATCTCATCGAACATGGTTACTTGGAGAAATGCCCCGATATCGAGCATAAGGGCAAAGTAATACCTTCTTCGCTTTTAGGCTATCGCATCACTGAGCTCTTTGTTCAGGCCTTTTTTGGTCGCATATTTGCCAATCCTGATGTGGTGCTCACTCCCGAGATGCTTCGTCCTGAAAAGCAGGATATGGATATCTTCGCTGATGCGATGGATAATATTACTACTACGCACCAGCGCGTTGCTATGCTCTACATTGAGGACGGCTCCATACATGGCGCTTGCCCTCCGCTCAAGGCCCTTCTCCATATCATGGCCTACGGAAGCTACGAAGGAAAGGGTCTCAACCATCCTGACATTCGCCGCCTGTTTTCTCGCGAGGAGTTTCTCAAGAGCGATTGGTATAAAACACGCCTCGAAGAGAGCCGCCTGGTTCAGTGCGAGCTCTGGCTAAGCCATGTGCAGACTCTCGAAGCGTTCCTTGCTAAGTCCACTCATGCTGAGCAAGCTATATCATTAGGGTTGCCACAGAAGCTCGAAGTGGCTCGCAAGCAGCTCGCTGCCCTGCGCGATCCTTCCTATGCTGCCTCGCTTGTGGGTACCCTTGGTACAGACCCTTGGCTCCGCTCCTTAAAGCAAGTTCAAGACTAGCCTATTTTAGCAATAAACAAAAAGGGCTGCCTCCATCCGAGGCAGCCCTTTTTCATTTGACCTGAAAGGCGTATTAGATGCCTGATTCGGGAGCATCCGCCACCATAAACATAAGCTCGGCGCTGGATACAGTCTTCTCGCCTACTTTGCACTCGCACTCGGCCACAGCCAGCTTGTCACCCCGTGTCTTGACGAGCTTTACGTGTATCCGGAGTTGGTCTCCGGGCGTAACAGGCGCACGGAACTTGACCTTGTCGGCGCTCATAAAGAAGGCCACTTTGCCTTCGCTGGAAACTCTCAAGAGCATCAGGATACCTGCGGACTGTGCCATAGCCTCAACTTGTAAGACACCTGGCATTACAGGGTTTCCAGGGTAGTGGCCCGTAAAGTAGTGCTCGTTTATGGTCACATTTTTGACGGCGATTAATTCATCCTGGCTAATGAGCTGCTCTACCCTGTCAATCATCACAAAGGGGTAGGCGTGGGGTAGGATGTCGAGTATGCGGCGTATATCCAAAGACTTCTCGTCGGGCTTTACGATTTTGGCCGTTGAGCCCTTGGCTGCTTTACCCACCGCAGGTTCTGCTTTTTTCTTGGTATCCTTAGCCTCTTTGCCAGCTTGAAATTGGTCGAATATCTTCGCGGTCAGTTTGGAATTGAGCGCATGCCCCGGCCTGACAGCGATAATGTGGGCCTTGAGAGGCATGCCAAGGAGCGTGATATCGCCCACGATGTCCAGTATCTTGTGCCTTACAAACTCGTCGGCAAAGCGCAAAGGCTCTTTGCTAAGTATCTTGTCGCCCTTGATGACTACCGCAGAATCCAGGCTACCACCTTGAATCTTGCCCATTTTCAAGAGTGGTTCGATATCCTCATAAATAGTAAAAGTCCGTGAAGGTGCGATGTCCGCAATGTAGGTTTCAGGGTCTATATCTACGGAAAGGTGTTGAGTGTGAATACCTCTGTCGTCCGCGCTTGTGCAGGTAATTCTAAGGCGGTCACAAGGAAGCGCAATTATTGAGCGATTGCCTTCCGTGACAGACACAGGAGCAGTCAGCTCGTAATAAACGCGCTCGGCATCTTGCTCTACAGGTTCTGCCTTCTGGATAAGGTTCACAAAGTGCTTCGAGCTACCATCGAGGATCGGAGGCTCAGAGGCGTTCATTTCGATGATCGCATTATCCACCCCGCACCCACTGAGCGCTGAGAGGACGTGTTCCACAGTGTGAATCTTGGCGTGCCCAGATTGTATGTCTGTACTGCGAACCAACTCGGCCACATTTTGCACAATAGGTTTAATCTCGGGTTTGCCGAAAAGGTCCACTCGCCTAAAGACATACCCCGTATTTACGGGAGCAGGCTTTATGGTAAGGTGAACTTCTTGGCCTGTATGCAGGCTTTTTCCAGAGATGGTGGCTTCGCGTAGCAGTGTGCGTTGTTTCATTTTTGTGAAATTATCAGATGAAAGTTGAAAATAATAAAAGGGAAAGAAGAATCTGCACAGGAGGGCTCGAAACGAATGAAGCGTGTAGGCTGAATTATGGGGTAGTGGCTCCGAGGTTGTCTCTCATATTTGTGAGTCGGTCCCTGTCTTGCAGCAATTCCGTGTCGCTTGGTGAGCGTTCTCGAAGAGCATTATTTAGCGCCAACGCCTCGTCCAAGTAATCTCTGGCTTCTGAATTAAGATTCTGGCGGATAGCATACCCTGCTGCTTTTTCATTTATGCGCTGTAACTCCAGGATAAATACCGGATGCCTGGGAAACTGCCGCAGCAGTGTATCCAGATAATCCCGCTCAATCAGTGAAAATCTAAGTGCATCGGAAAGCTTATTTTGCGCACCGTAGAGATTTGCGAGCCGTCCTGCAACTGCACGCGGATCAAGCCTTGGAGGGGCATCGGGAGTAAAGACAGGTTGGTTATCCGATACTCGCTGATACACTTGTAGAAGTGCTTCCACGGCGCCTTCAGTATTTTTCAGGCTTTCTTCGGCTAATGCTATTCGTTCCCAGATACTGGCCGTAAGCTCACGGTGTCTAAGTGCAGCTTGCCTGTTGTTCGTGGGAGAGCCGATTGGTTGTTTTAGAGCGTTTCGCCAACACTCAAGAGCTGCTGGGATATTTCCTGCGACATTCTTTGCCATGCCAGAGATTTCTGCGATACGAAGGCGTTCGTTATGCCAATCTTGAGTAGTGGTTGAATCTCCATTTAGCCTATCAAGGGCACGTTCCGCTGTTGCTACCAGCCTGTTGCATTCATCCCATTCGTTGAGCCCCAGAGAACATTCCATCAACAGGCGGTAGTTTTTTAATAAAGCCAACTGGCTGGCGGGTGTATTGTAGCTAGGGTAGCGAGCAAGTTGGAGTCGAAGCTCTTGCTCTTTGGCCAATAGTGCGCGCCCTATGTCAAATTGACTAAAATGAAGGGCGACCTCGGCTGATTCGTTGTAGAGCGAGGCTAGGTTTTCGCTTTTCTCAGGATCAGCGCCACCCGTATCCCAAAGTGTTTTGGCGATTTCTAGGGCTTTAGAAAATTGTTGTTGGGCATTGTCGAAATCCTCCTCGGCTTTATAGAGTTTTCCGAGTTGCCTGTGAGTAAGAGCCAGGGTTTCTAGTGCATCTGGGTTTCTGTTTGTTTCTGCTATTGGCAAAAATGTAAGCGATTCTAGTGAGCTGCTTAAACTCGTGCGGGCGTTTGCAAGGTCGCCACGTTTTTCCTGAATGGTGCCAATTCGCAGAAGTATTGCTGCCCGCAGCGCGGGGGTTTCTGTGTAGAGCTGATCCGCCTCGGGACTCACGAAATGCCGTGCTTGTTGATAAGTGTACAGGGCTTCTCGCAAGTCGGCTTCCATCAATCGGTCTCCGCGTCGAAGTAATACTCTAACTATCCTGGAGCGGGCAGGGAAGGGGAGTGCGGTACTTTTTGCCAATTCACTCAGGCGCACAGCGATCCTTTCTTGCAGCTCGATAGCCGCATCGTCCAATGCCTTAATAGATACGGTATTTTTAGGACTCACGGAAGATGGTTCGGAAGACTTATCAGCCAAATAGCTTTCTATGCTATCGAGTTGCAATAATTCGATTTCGAAGGGCAGGGCGGCCATTTCGCTTTGAGGATCGTCTTCCGACGCCATGGCTAGAGCGTCTGCCATTGCCAAGGCAGAGGCGAAGTCCAGCGCCATTTGTGGGATTTGACTAGAAGCGAGTCTTGCACGCGCGAGTTGTCCTAAAGTCTCAATCCATTCATTTAGTTGCTGGCTATCGGGCGCTCTCTCAAGAAACGCATCTTGCTGGCTTTTGAGTCGTTCAACAAGTTTGCCTGCTACTTTTTCCGTCCTGCCACTGCCAAGATACAAACGAGTTAATTTGTCGCGTGTAGCTCGAATACGTTCATCTAAAGCTCCTGCCCGAAACGTTTTTTCGATGGCAGTAGATTCTAGAATCAATTTTCTTTCCATGGCAGATATTGCCTCCTCTTGCTTGCTTATTGCCAGTGCAGCGTCTGCAAGAAAACCAAAGTAATCCGCCAATTCAATTGCTTCTTGAGCGGTTAGGCTCTCGGCAAGATAGGGCATTTCTTCATAAGCAGGAAGACTGTTCCGCAAACTGTTGTAAGCATCGGCGGAACGCTTTAGCTGGGTGTACGCACGACCTTCCAGAAGGCTTAGCCGCTCTTCTAGCCATTTCCCGGTTCTTTGGGTAATATCACAATGATTGAACTGGGAGGTTTGTTCTTTCTCCAATAGTTCTTTAGCGATTTTCGCTGCCGCAAGGATTTCAACGGCTTCGCCCATTTCGGAGTAGGCTATCGCTGAAAGAAAGTAGGCCTCTATTTGATGTATCCTTGCCTCAGATTTGTTTGCGCTGGTAATCAGTAGGTCCTGTGCGAACCGGCACTGCTCAAGTGCGTCTTCAGGGCGACGAGTGCTGAGATAGACCACTGCAAGTCGCAAATGAGCCCTTACGGTTTGATAGTTTGATTCTTCTGATTCCTTTTGAGAGTTTAAGGCATTGAGAAGGGAAAGGTATCCGGAGTTGGCAATTGTCCATTGCTTCTTTGTGAATGCCTGATTGTTAAAGTAATCCAAGGTGTCTAATAACGCCTTTCGGCTTTTTGGATTACTCTCGATACTAGATCCATTAATTTTTTTCTCTATGAAGGATTTTGCGTTCAGTTGTACCATAAACGCCAGCTCTTTGTTATTAGATGAGTCAGCATTTTCGTAAAGTCTGACAAGGAATTCTAGAAGTGTGTGGGTGTCGTAGCGTTCTTCTAGCGATGCCACAGTGGACGCTACCACGTCTTCATCTGTTTCATAGCTTTTCTCGAACGCCTCTATTACTGATGCAACTGCCTCAGAGATGTTGAATTCAGGCTTAATTTTAGCTTCGGTGACAACAAGAAGTTCTGGATTCTGCTCGCTTGCAGGTGGGTTTCTATTACTGACGATAGACTGAGCAGGTGCGCTCCCATTTTCTTGTTTGGCGTTCTCTTGTTTGCTACAGCCTGAAATCAGGGCAACGGCAAAGAGCCCGCAAATCACTACGTGCAGCCTGATAATTTCCGGCAATGAAAGGTTTCCCATAACGCGCATCCGACAGATTCTTACTAAAATACTTCATATAAGGTATTTGTCGAAGCGCTTTTTTCTGTAAAAATTGTAAAACTAACCTTTCACAGTGACTATAGGGCTTTTGCTCTTGGCAAGAATACCGTCTACAGATAGCAACCTAAGTATACCTCATCTATCATGGCCGGACTCAAATACCGTTCTCTTCTCTTGCGTGGCAATCGCTTGCTGGGTTCCTCATTAGTCTCTGCTGGGCTGATTTCCGAAGAGAATCAGCAAAATGCCAGCCAAAAGCTTCTGGAAGTCATACAGGCAGACAATCTGAAGGCAGCAGGTTTGCTTTATATACTGTTGTACGATCTCCATGCGCTTAAAGAAAGCGCACTGATTACACATCAACTCGAAAAGCACGAGCTGGGGCTTATTGATCTGCATAACTTTGCGGTTGAGGCCACCTTTGATCACACGCTCGATTTGGAATTATGCTGGTCCACTTGGACACTGCCATTCGATAGAGTAGATGGCATCCACTTGGTCGCCTCCTGCTACTACCTGTCAGAGCCCATTCGCAAGCACTGGGAAGGCGTTCTGAACGGACAAATTATGTGGTATGTCATTAGTATCGCTGGCATCATGGAAGCGTTGGAGCGAATAAGCGCGGCTGCAAATGCCAAGGCGGCACCCACGGCCGCATAATCATTATAAATTCAAGCCATGGGCTATAGAGCACTCATCGTCGATGATGATCAGGATTTTTGCAATCTCCTGAACGATGTGTTTGAGCAAGCCGACTACGAGGTGACGGCTGCAACGTCATCCGTGGAAGCTCTCCAGCTCTCAAGACAGCACTATTTCGATTTGATTGTTACCGATCAGCGTATGCCTGAGCTGAGCGGACTTGAATTTATTAGGCGAATCCGTGAAGTGCGTGCGGACGTCCCCATAATCATGGTTTCTGGCTATCTTGATAATCAGACCATTCGGGAGCTTATTCGGCAGGGAGTGGGCGGAGTCTTCATGAAGCCTCTCAATATTTTTTCTCTGCTTAAAAAGGCGACTGCCTTAATTGAGAAAAATCAGCAATTGCACCGACTGCAAGATGGCGCAAAAGAGGATAATGGCAGTGCCTGGCAGCATAATCTTCCATTCCACCTCAACTGCCTACCCTGTAAGTCTGCCAAATCAATTCAGTTTGCTCTTTCGCTTTATGATCACAGGTCATTCAAAACATGCCTCAGTCTGATCGGTGAAGATGGATCTGACTTTGAAGGTGTGTGCCGCGATCTCTGCGGATTCCAAGAAGCAGACTACCCCATCTTTTTACAACTCAGCGAACTGCATAATGATATTTTACCGGAGCTAATTCTCTCTCACACGGGTAGTAAAACCAATAGCGTGACACTCGTAGTCCAAGATGCAGACGCATTGGCAGGTGAAGCGGTAAACACTCTGGTAAGTGTGACGAGAAAAGAAGGAGCCTATGCGCGTATTCGCTTACCAATTCGAGTGGTTTTTTGTCTGCATAAGGATATAGACACGCTCTATGAGGCAGGGCAATTGGATGATAGGCTCTACTTCATTATGGGCACGGCTGAGGTACGCATTCCAGCTCTCAGGGAAATAGCGGAAGATATACCGCTCTTGGCAAAGAGGCTTCTTGCTGAATACACCGCAAACAAGGTGTCTTTGGAGCCTGATGCGGAAAACTATCTCACCTCCTTGCCGTGGCCGGGAAATTACGGTCAATTAAAGCAGCTCATCCAGCAAGTTTCAAAAATTGCCAACGACTCTTCGATAACGGAAGACTATTTGAGGTACCTCTACGAGAACAAGCCACTGCCAAGCGCAGGAATGGGTGCCGCTTATGCAAGAACAGTGCATGAATACCTGAAATCCCTGCGAGATGAGTATCTTTTGGCTGCCTTGGAGCTACTTGGAGGGGACTCTACACAAACCGCCGGTGCCCTAAAAATCCAGCCTGCGCTCATTAAAGCAGTGGTTACCAAGCGTTAGTGAGCTTGCGCTATGCTATTTTTCCTGCTTTAAGCTTACGGTTGCTTGCAGTGTAACCCTTTATCCGCCAATTTCCCCCTATGCCCGGTGATGTCTTAGTACTCGACGACGAAGAAAGCTACGCCCGAATGCTGGCGGATTTTCTCCGTTCAGAGGGATACAACGCCACAATGTCGACTAGCCCACTTGGGGTTTTGGATCTGCTCAAAACCAGGGCTTTTGATCTGGTTGTTGCGGACTATAAAATGCCTGAAATGGATGGAGCAGACTTTTTGCTTAAGGCACGGCAGATACGTCCCGGATTGCCTGTCATTATGGTATCGGGAATGATGAATACCCCCGATCTTCTTAGGGTTGCGAATATCGGGGTTCCGCTCGTTTTGGAGAAACCCTTCGATACGGAGGTATTTCTTGAGTATGTCAGTAGATATGCCTCGCCTGCCACAGCGGCAATGCCACTTGAGCGTGCTATCGGGACGGCTCCTTCATTAACTGCCAAGCGTTCAAAAATTTACCCCGCTGACCTAAAGTATCTATCAGACAGCAGCGCTTCCTCTCGTACTTTTTTACAAAACTTGTGGCAGCAGTTAGGACAGGGAAATCTCATCTACATTGCAATGCCTCCAGGCAGCGAGATGGAGTTGCTGCTCCATGAGGTTAGCCGTTGGAAGCAGGCTGATCGCGCGACTGCCAGGAAAATCAAGGTTTCCGATCTTGGGGAAACGGAAACTCTGGAGCTCCTGCGTTTATTCGCAAACGATACCAAATTTGCTCCCGTAGTAGGTGTCCATTCGGGTGATGCCTCTTTTACTGAGCAGATACTGCGCATACTCCGCTTTATTCCAGCGATTGAAAATGAGGAGGCTCTCAAAGACTTGGTGTTTGTGTTTCAGCTAACTGGGTGGAAACAACCCCAGGATCCTCCAGCCGACAAAGATTTGCCTGATTTTTTTAGTGGACGCTTGCTCTGGCTCCCACCGCTCAGGGAGCGGCCCATGGATATTTGCACATACGCAAAGCGGCAGCTCCATCAATTGGATCCCGGCGGAAAAGCGAAACTCACTCCCGAGGCGGTTCGGCTATTATTGGCATATCCCTGGCCGGGAAATTATCAGGAATTGGTAAGTGTGCTTTGGAGTGCGTGGCAACTTAGGGAGTCCAATGAAATTGGTCACAAACCGCTAGCCAAGGCTATCTACGAGAAGTCCGTATTGAAAGAAGATCCATATGGGGAAGCGGGCTTGGAAGAAATTCTCCGTGTGCGCCAGTCCGAATACCTTACTCGATTGTACAATTTGTACGGGGAAGAAATTCCCTCAGAATTACTAGGTGCAATCGATTTTTCAGCAATGGAGGCATTTGATTTAGAGACAGGTCCCTTGCTGTTCCCTGATCTGCTTGAAAGGAGTTGACGAATTATTTACGTAATTCGCACCGCCATCATTATTTTGTGCTCTAAAAACGATTTACAAATAGTATTGTAAAAATCACTAAAGTTTCCCCATGCCTCTTCCGCGTTTACAGTCCTCCATAGTTCAAAAATTACAGGAAATGGGTCGCCTGACTGAAGACCAGGCTAACAGGCTCTATGATTCGCCCGACGATATCACGGGCGAAGCGATGGATAAGATACTACGTGAGGAATATAAGATATCAGACTTCAGTTTGCTCACAGCTAAAGCACGGGCCTTTGAGCTCTATCCGATTAACAGCAAGCATCTGCGGCCAGGTCCGAATACTTTTGAGAAGTTGGAAAAGGATTTTTGTCGGGAAAACAAGGTCTTCCCGCTCGGAGTTGTAGGCGATCACATAGCGATTGTCATAACAAACCCCTTTAATCTCTCGATCGCCAATCGCATTGCGGAGATTACGAAGCTTAAGGTGAGCCTATTGCTCGGATTTGAAGCCGATGTGATGACCCACCTTGACGAGAAGGTACAAGCGCCACAGTCCGCTGGTTTTGGAGATGTTATGCGCGGGCTCTCTGATGCGTTTGGTGAGGATGTAGAAATTAAAGAAGATGAGCTGGAAGAGGAATCGGCGCCTATCATTCAGTTGGCAAACCGCATTATTGAGGACGCCTATTACTCAGGTGGCTCCGATATACATATCGAACCTTTTGAAACACAGGCACGAATCCGCGTTCGTGTTGACGGCGTTTGTTCGGAAAAACTTTCCATACCACCAAAGGTATGCAGCGCTCTGATGGCGCGTCTTAAAGTGATGGCCAATCTTGATATTGCGGAGAAACGTTTGCCGCAGGATGGGCGTATCGTTTTTAAGCAATTTAACAAGAAGGGTCTGGATATCGACTTGCGCGTATCTACAGCGCCTCTTAATCACGGCGAGGGCGCTGTGATGCGTATTCTGGACAAGCAAAAGTCTACTTTGCCTCTTAGTGCGTTAGGCTTTTCGCCTGACAACCTTGCGGTATATCGGGAGGTCATTCAGCGGCCCTATGGCATGGTTCTTCACTGTGGACCAACAGGTTCAGGAAAATCCATGACGCTGTACTCCGCGCTTAATGAAATTAACACGCCCGATGTCTGTATACGAACCGCAGAAGACCCAATCGAATATACTTTGCCAGGTCTTTTGCAAATGCAGATGAATCGGCGAATCGGGCTCACTTTTGCCAGTGCGCTACGTGCCTTTCTGCGTCAGGACCCAGACATCATTCTCGTGGGAGAAATTCGTGATGCAGAAACTGCTGGAATCGCTGTAGAGGCAGCCCTCACGGGTCATATGCTGTTTTCTACTTTGCATACAAACGATGCTCCCAGTACAGTGGCACGACTAACGGACATGGAGATTGAGCCCTTCATGATTTCCACATCAATCCTGGCCGTATGTGCACAGCGTTTGATGCGTCGCGTATGCAAGACATGTAAGCAAGCATATGTTCCTGAAGGCAGAGAAGCGGCACTAATGGAGCGTGCAATTGGCTGGAACGGGCAAATCTATCGTGCCAGTCCAAACGGTTGTCCTGTATGCAACAATACGGGTATGAAAGGGCGCGTAGGAACCCATGAGCTGATGATCACCTCTGAGGATCTCATCAAGGGAATAAACGCTGAAATGGAAGCGGCAAAGCTAAAGAAAATCGCTGTGCGCAATGGTATGAAAACGCTTCACCAAGACTCCCTTCTCAAGGTGAAAGACGGCATTACTACTATCACGGAAGCTCTCACCAATATTCCACCTGACTTGGAGGATATAGCGAAAATTATTAGCGCTCCCACCATGGAAGAGGCTCTGCTTTACTAATTTTACAATTCTCCTATGCAGTATTGGTTGATGAAGTCAGAGCCCGACGTTTTTTCGTTTGATGATTTGAAGAAGCGTCCCAATAAAACCGAACCTTGGAATGGAGTTCGCAATTATCAGGCAAGAAACTTCATGCGTGATTCCATGAAGGTGGGTGACCAAGTTCTCTTCTACCATAGCAATGCCAATCCTCCTGGTGTAGCTGGTATTGCCGAAGTCGCCAGCAAGGCTTATCCCGATCCAACTCAATGGGATACTAAAAGTGAATATTACGACCCTAAAGCCACAAGGGACAATCCAAGATGGTATTTGGTAGATGTCCGATGGAAGGCCGACTTTAAGCGCTATTTGTCGCTTGATGAATTACGAGCCAATCCCGATCTTCTAGGTCTACTTGTAACAAAGCCTGGACAAAGGCTGTCTGTCCAGCCAGTGGAGAAGCATCACTTTGAGATAATTTGCCGTTATGGCGGAATCTTGGAACTCCCCTAATCCTAGAGTTGCACAACAGGCCAGTTTAGAGGTAAATTGCGCCATTCTGCCCATGAGTTTTCTAAACCTTAAGGACAAGACCTTTCTGCTATTCGGAGTATCCAATCGCCGCAGTATAGCCTACGCCGTTGCTACCCTCTTGATCGAAGAAGGCGCTAAAGTTGTTCTGAGTGTTCGCAATTCCGAACGGAAAGCCGAAATGGCAAAGCTCCTTCCTTCATGCCCTGCGTATATTTGTGATCTTGAGACAGAAGGCGCCGCACAGTCGCTCGCAGATGAAATCGGGCCGGCTTATAATTCTTTTGCAGGAATTCTTCATTCGGTTGCCTTCGCCAACTATAGCAACGGGATTCAGCCTTTCCATAAGACCAACCGCAAAGACTTCTTACAAGCTACCACTATTTCAGCGTTTTCACTTGTTGAAGTCGCAAATGCATTCAAACCTTTTCTGACGAAAACGGCCTCAGTTGTTACAGTGGGTATCTCTTCTTATGTAACAGCCGCCAGTTATGGCTACATGTCCCCTATAAAGCAATCGCTTGAAGGCTGTGTGCGATTCTTGGCAAAGTCATTTAGTGAGGATACGGAAGTCCGCTTCAACAGTGTTAATGCGGGGCCCTTAAAAACGAAGTCTTCTGCAGGGATTCCAGGCTATTTGGATAATTATCTCTTCGGTGAAAAGATGACTTTCCGTAAACGCGCATTGGAGACTAAAGAGGTAGCCAATACATGCTTGTTTCTTCTGAGTGAGCGCAGTAGTGGCATTAATGCTCAGGGCATAGTCGTAAATGGCGGTATGGATATAAACTATTTTGACCAAGAACTAGTGGCGCTTGCTATGGGCAAAAAAGCTCCGTCCAAATCATAATGATTTGATCCTAATGCGTTTTCAGAACACACAGTTATCGCATTTGGCTACTGCGCTGCCTCCGAGCGTCATTTCATCTGCTTCGATAGAAGATCAGCTATCTCCACTATACGAGAGACTTCGTTTGCCAAAGGGGCGCCTAGAGCTAATGACAGGAATTCGGGAACGTCGTTACTGGCCAAGCTCTATTAGTCCCAGCCAAGCCAGTGCTCTTGCAGCGCAAAAAACATTAGATAAGTGGCGTGGCAATAAGGAGAGTATTGATCTCCTCATTCATTGTGGCGTGTGTCGAGATCGCTTGGAACCAGCAACCGCTGCCTATGTACATGGCTTGCTGGGCTTGTCTGGAAGAACACAAATACTGGACGTATCCAACGCCTGCTTGGGATTCCTAAACGCGATTATTTTGGCTGCTGGACTTATCGAGTCTGGCCAGATTGAGACGGCACTGGTGTGTACTGGTGAAATCGGCAAACCGCTTCTTGATAAGACGCTGAAGCAACTTTTAGAGCCTCATCATGATAGAAATAGTATAAAGCCTTTATTTGCCAATCTAACTATAGGTTCTGCTGCAGTTGCCACGTTTGTGGAGCGAAAGAGAGCGTCTCACCAATCTGAGGTTCGTTTGAACTTACTCAATGCGGTCCATGAAACGGACACCTCTCACAATCACCTTTGCCAAGGCGGCAACTCTCTAGACGGCGAAGGCTTAGAGATGTTAACTGATAGCGAGGCCCTTCTTGAAGCTGGGCTCAAGGTGGCAGAACGCGCATGGGCATCGTTTATTCAAGAGTCTGGATGGACTTCAGAGACTCCAGATAGAGTAATTTGTCACCAAGTCGGTCGCGCTCATCAGAAAAGACTTCTGGCATCCCTCGGTATCTCTGAAAGCAAAGATTTTTTCACATACCCAACCCTTGGTAACACAGGTTCCGCTGCTCTCCCCTTCACGCTGGCTGAGGCTTTGTCAAACGGAGTCTTGAGTAAAGGCTCAAAGGCTGCTCTGCTTGGCATAGGCAGTGGTCTCAGCAGCATAATGATGGCTGTAGAGATTGTGTAATTTTTAACCCATTTTTGCTTGAGCACCTTACTTCCAGAAAGTCTGCGCACGATTTATCCCTTCGAGAGCCACTTCTTTGCAACTGAAGAAGGACGATTGCACTACGTAGATGAAGGCCAAGGAGAAGCAGTGCTCTGCTTACACGGCAACCCTACTTGGTCATTTTTTTTTCGTGACATAGTGAGTGCACTAAAATCTACCAATCGGGTGATTGCTGTGGATCATCTTGGTTGTGGTCTTTCCGACAAACCTCAAGACGCACGTTATGATCTTTCTGCGCATATTGATCGCATGGAAGCATTTGTTCGGTCTCTACAAATTACAAAGCTTCACTTGATCGTACATGATTGGGGTGGTGCGATTGGCTTTGGTTTGGCCGCAAGAATGCCTCAGATTATTTCTAAAATAGTTATTCTAAATACGGGCGCATTCCGATCAACGGATATCCCCAAGCGTATTGCAATTTGTAGGGCACCGTATCTAGGGCATTTTTTGTTGAGAGGGCTAAACGCTTTTGTGATTGGCGCCTTGTCTATGGCTGTGGTGAAACCGCTTTCTAAGCAGATTAAAGCTGGTTATCTTTTCCCTTACGGCAGTTGGGCTGATCGCATAGCAATAGACAGCTTTGTGCATGATATCCCTCTTGCTGAGAGCCACCCTAGCTACTCTACACTTGTTTCAATAGACAAAGCTCTAGGTCAATTTGCCAATAACCCCATTAAGATAATCTGGGGAGGTAAGGATTGGTGCTTTCATGATGGATTTTTGGCAGAATGGCGACGGAGATTCCCCCGAGCTGATGTGCACTATTTGCCAAGGGCGGGTCACTGGTTGCTGGAAGACGCACCAGAGCAGGTGCCTGCTATAGTGCGCATTTTTCTATCGGCAACTACCTAGTCTTTGAACTAGTTGTGGGATCTTTTTCGGGCACTCCATCATTGCGACCATAGAGCCAAGCTAGCTCTTTAAGGTATCCAGAGGATTGCTTTTCCAGTTTTGTCAATTGATCAGCAGTGTAGCGCCATTGCCAGTTGCCCTGGGCAGTTCCGGGTGCATTCATCCTTGCCTCGGCCCCCAACGAGAGCAAATCCTGCATAGGTATTATGCCAAGATTTGCAGGACTGGAATATGTGGCACGTATCATGTCCCAGGCGATTTCTCTGCCACTGATCCTGAAGTAGCGCCTCACATGGTCTCTAGTGGCCTCATTAGCGCTTTCGTACCAACCAACTGTTGTGGAGTTGTCATGTGTGCCTGGATAGACAACCGTATTGCGACTTATATTGTGAGGTAGGTAGAGATTCTTCGTATCAGATCCGTCGAAAGCGAAGTGCAGAATGGCCATCCCGGGGAGCCCCGTCTGCGCAAGAAACTCTCTAACCTCTTGTGGGATGATACCAAGATCCTCGGCTATTATTTTAGCGTTGGGAATAGCGGTCTTTATTGCTGCAAAAAACTCAATGCCAGGCCCATCGGCCCACTTGCCACTGCGTGCATCTCTTGCATTTGCTGGAATTTCCCAATAGGCGTGAAATCCTCTAAAGTGATCCAAGCGCACAACATCAAACAGCTTGAAGCACATTTTCAATCGGTTAATCCACCACGCATAACGCGTAGACTTGCAGGTTTTCCAGTCGTACAGAGGATTTCCCCAAAGCTGGCCCGTTTCGGAAAAATAATCTGGCGGCACTCCTGCCACAGCGCTCGGCAGACCTTCCTTGTTTAGCTGAAATAGCTCAGGGTGCGCCCAAACGTCTGCACTATCCAGTGAAACAAAAATGGGGATATCGCCTATGAGCTCTACACCCTTCGTTCGGGCATAGTCTCTCAACTGCTGCCACTGCCCAAAGAACAGGTATTGATAAAAGCAGTGGCTTTCGATCACATCGGTTAGTTCATCTGGCATCTCAGTCTTTTCGACTTTGCTTCTTTCGCGAAATTCCCTTGGCCATTCCGTCCAAGATTTTCCGCCAAAATGTTGCTTGAGGGCCATGAACTGTGCAAATGGCAGAAGCCAGTCGGCATTTTCCTTTTTAAAGCCTGCGAATAGACCGTAGTTTGCGAGATAGGCCAAGTTGCGCTCGCGAAATCGCCTCCAAGCCAGCCGCAATATCGGCCACTTCGTTAAGTACAAAGCGCCAAAGTCCACACGGCCCTGCGGCATAATTTCTAAAGGCTTCAGCTCAGAGCGCTTTAGTAGTCCAAATTCCAATAAAGCATCCAGGTCTATAAAATAGGGATTTCCAGCAAATGCTGAAAATGCTGAGTAGGGGGAGTCGCCATAGCCGGTTGGTCCTACAGGCAGCGTTTGCCAATAACGTATCTCTGCATTGCACAAAAAATCGATAAACTGTCGCGCGGCTGAGCCAAGCGTTCCTACACCCTCGCTGCTTGGGAAAGAAGTAGGATGGCAAAGTATGCCTGTCGCACGGTGGTCAAGCCAATTGAATAGTGGTGTGGATTTTGGAGTGGCCATGTTGCTTTCGGCCTAGCCTGATAGCTAGCTTATCCAAAATCCAGCAATAAAGCCGTAAAATGCAATAATCTACTTGTGACTCGATACCCTTAAAATGATTGGAGGCTGCTCTAGCCCTACGAAGTAACACAATCATTTTACAAATGAATCTCTTTGGCTAAAAGTAGGGACTTTATCCTATATGCGCTAGTTGCGTGCGGTATTCGAATCCTTGAAAGGTATAGTATGTCGACAGAGTGGACCTTACTTTTGTAAAAAATATAAACAAACTATAAAAAAAAGAGTTGCTTGAGACGGTGTGAAGTTTAGATTCGAGCGCTATACCCTAATAGAAATCTCAAACGCTGTTTGAGGCTTATATGCAACGATTGCGCTTATTACCCGTCTCATACCCTGTATCGCTGTAGGTACGTAAGATTAAAACTAACGCTTTCCGCATAGGAAAAAAGCATTACTAACTGATACCTCCCAATACCTCACACACAATGATGAACATGAAAACACCTAAAACCCGCCTGGCGGGCTGGCTGTCAGTGGCAGCGGCCGTTGGGCTCGCAGCCTCTCCGGCTGCTTTTGCTAAAATAACGGCACATGAAGACTTCGGCAGCTATGCTGCTGGTGAGTCAATTGTTGACCAAACCGGAGGCGGTTTCGGCTTCACTGGGAACTGGATTCTCCGTGAGACGAATTCATTCTGGGGGCAGCCAATCACCCGTCCTGATCCAGCTGAATTTGATGGCAAAATCCTGACAACAGGAGCCGCATTCATGGGTGGCGCAGGGCGCGTCGAGCGCGAGTTTGCAAATGGCGGCTACACAACCGGAACAATTTGGATTACTCATGTTTTTGATCCAGTAGTGTTGCCCGATACTGGTGAAAATCAGTTTTGGGTATGCAGCAAGCGCACGGGTGACTTCACCTTCAATACTGAAACCAACCAGTGGGAACCAGTTGCTGGAAGCGTAGAAGCATTTCGTAAATTCGGAGTTGTCGCTGGTGTGCGAGTGCTTAACGGCGAATTGATGATCTACGATACAAGTTTGGATACACTCACGACCGCAACTGAAGAAGGTGAAGATAATCCCTTCACTGTCGGCGGGCAAGGTGAGGTTTATCGCAAATTTACCTCTGGTGACCCAGCTGCTCCAGTAGTCATCACAGGTCCCATATTTGCAGCCATCAAGCTTGATATTGTGGCAAACACCGTGAGTTACTATATTTTCAAGGCTGGTGACGACACTTCCGCGGCAGCAAACGCAACTTGGAAACTTGAAAACCTCACGATCGCTGCTGATCGTCGCGATGGTGGTGTATCTGCGGCACGAGGCATTGCTATTTTCACTGTTGGCAACGATCGTGTAGCCCG
>CAZHQD010000002.1:0-27443 GCA_964533835.1 uncultured Puniceicoccaceae bacterium
AGCTTTCTGCCCGCGCTAACTACAGGCGCGCCATGCGGGCGGGATTATCTGGTTGTCAGCCAGTGCGCGCACGTGTGCCAAAGAAGTGTGCGTTGGGAGGACTACCTCTACATACGCACTTATCACTGTGGTGGCCACTTGTTCCCAAGCGAAATGCTGTTCAATCTTGCAACGGACCCACATGAGCAAAACGACCTTGCGCCAGAGCGCCCTGATTTATGCGGAATAGGCGCACGAAAGCTCTCCGACTGGCACGAAGCACAAATGAAATCCATGCCTTACGATACCGACCCTCTATGGACCGTTATGAAGGAGGGTGGCCCATTTCACTTCAAAGGAAGAATGAAGGATTACGCCAAACATCTGGAAAAAACCAATAGAGCTTGGGCTATTGAGGAGCTAAAGAGGCGCTACCCGCTGGAGTTTGCTTAGCAAAAGCGTCTATTCCTCACCATCGTAGTAGTCTATTGTTTCGCGGAAAATCAGTCTACCAGGTTTTACTCCCCATTTCTTACTCTTTGGGTAATAAACGACATCAGCCAGAGGGTTATCCGCGATGACGAGATAGACGAGAGGCTCCGCGTGAGGATTGTAAAAAGCATGAGCCTCCCCTGGTGCGAGCATCACGCTATCTCCCGCACACACAGGATGGCTAGCGGACTCTGTCTCCAGAAGACCACTCCCCGAAAGAATATAGTAAAACTCATGCTGTGCGGCGTGTTTGTGCAGAGGGAAATTCCTCTTACCTGAAGGCAACGAAACATGCTCTACCTCAAAAGGGTGGCCCCCTTTTTCGAGTCCTGAATCTCTGGGCACGCCCATTGCCTCTGTAATGAATCGGCGCTCCACATGAAAGTTGCCCCTTGGGGATTTAAGTGTGGTGGCCGAGATATCCTTGTGATTAACAATTTTCATAGTGAGTTCACAGAGGATTTTGTGTCGGCCGGCTTATCTTTTCAAAACGAAACAGCCTCCCACCAAGAAAGAGGTGATAACGGACGCCCGCAGTAGCCTCATTTCTTTCAATAGGATTGTTTAATAACCTCATGACCCATCCCGTAAACTTTTGGTATTTTGTTTTCACAGGAATAGTTTAGCGCAGAATCACAAATAAAAACAGATTCAGAAAAATGTAATTGAACCATCACAGATTACATTTAATAGATTCTGTTATATTCAAAATAAACCCCATCTGTATCTTACTAAACGATAGCGCATTCGCTAATATGACTGGATTAGCCAATGATAAATCGAGATGACAACAGCTTCCTGTATGAGCAACTGAGCGCACGGCTAGAGCAATCCATACTGAATAAATCATTAGCTCCAGGAGATAGGCTACCCTCTGTGCGCGCACTGTGTGCCCGCGAGCGAATAAGCCCAGGCAGTGTGTTACAGGCCTATGGCCAGCTCGAGGCGAGAGGCCTGATAGAGGCGCGCCCAAAGTCTGGCTACTATGTGGCGCGTCGAATAACGACGGGGAGCCCAGTGCCCGTGCACAAGACGATTGCGCCTGCGGTGCCTACGGTGGTCGGCGTATCGGATACTGTGGCATCCGTTTTTCGGACAGGAGCTACAGAGGGGCTGATACCACTGGGGGCGGCGGTACCTGATAGTTCTTTTTTCCCATCTGAAGATTTGGCAAAACTACTGGCGGCCACTGCCCGACAAAAACCCCAGCGGCTAACCTCCTATGAGCTGGATTCTGGGGACGCACTTTTGCGGAAGGAACTGGCACGACGCCTAAGCAGCCATGGTTGCGATGTGCCACCTGATGAGCTGGTAATCACTTGCGGCGCAGTAGAGGCTCTAAATCTTGCCATACGCGCCGTGGCACGACCAGGAGAGATGGTCGCCGTGGATACCCCTACCTATTTTACGGTGCTGGAAATATTTGAAAGCTTGGGAATCAAAGCTGTGCCCATACCGACGGATTGCTGCACTGGCACAGATGTAAAGGCGCTCGCTGAGGCGCTGGAAAGGCATCCAATAAAGGCGGCACTCGTGATTCCAAATTTCAATAATCCCACCGGTTCGCTGATGCCTGATGAGAATAAAAAGGCTTTGGTAGCACTGATGGAAGACCATGGCCTGCCCATCATAGAGGACGATATTTACGGCGAGCTGCCCTTCAGCGGGGAGCGCCCTGCTCCGCTGCGTGCATTCGATACAGGAGGCAATGTTATCCACTGTTCCTCTTTCTCGAAAGTGCTGGCTCCCGGTTTGCGCACAGGATGGGTAGCTGGCGGACGGTTTGCCGAACGCATACGCAGACTAAAGTATATTACGAGTGTGGCGTCTCCCACGGTTCCCCAAAACGCATTGGCTCAATTTCTACAAAAGGGTAGATTTGACAGGCATTTGCGGAAGCTGAGAGCCACGTTTTCCAGTCAAACGGCCCGAATGTCTGAAGCCGTATTGGAAGCATTTCCCGAGGGCACACGAGTGAGCAATCCCAAGGGGGCGTTTTTCCTGTGGGTGCAGCTTCCCGAGAAAGTGGACGGCATGGAGCTATTCCGCCGCGCCATGCGTTCAGGGATAGGGATCGCGCCAGGTGTGATCTTTTGTCCGCGCGGAGGCTTTAGGAATTATATCCGCCTGAATACAGGACTTGCATGGGCACCAAACATTGAGCGTGCGCTCGGAGTGCTGGGGCACTTGGCGACCGAGCTTGTCGAAGCTTAGTGGTCTACTTGCCTGAGACGAGAGCCTGATCGAAGTCTTTCCAAACAGGTTCGTAGCCGTGAGAACGTATTAGCTCCGCTATCAAGTGCGGAGGGCGCTCATCAGCAATGTGGAATTGCTCGCCCGCCTGCTCCTTAGTAGGCGTCCAGGAAGTCTCATCGAAGTGGCTATAGCCCCCTGGCTCTGTGCTGCTGCCAGCGCTCATTGTGGTAATGCCAAGCGGTATCAAGCCATTGCGCAACCCAGGTGGCTCTCTGGTAGAGAGCACGAGGCCTGCCGTAGGTAAATAAAGCCTGAACGCGGCAAGCATTTGGACGAGCTGCCTATCCGTCATCTGGTAGCGATGATCCAGCGCAAAGCCTCCCGCAGCAGGGCGCATCCGCGGGAAACTGATGTTGAGCTGGGCCTTCCAGCATTTCTGTAGGAGGTGCCTTGCATGTGCCGCAGTAGCCAGCGCTTCATATCGCCAGTCATACAGCCCATAGAGGGCGCTGATACCAATGCGGCGGAAGCCCGCTTCGTAGCCGCGCTCGGGAGTGTCCATGCGCCAGTTGTAGTGCTTCTTTGGCCCTGCGGTATGAAGCTCTTTATAGGTAGGCTCGTGATAAGTCTCTTGATAAACAACGAGCCCTTCGCACCCCGCACGCACTAGGGGAAAGTAGTCCTGTGTCTCCATGGGCCCTAGCTCAATGGCGATGCTAGGTATATGCTTTAGCGCACGCTCGATGACTTCGACGACATAGCCATTGGAAACATATTTCGGATGCTCGCCCGCAACAATAAGCAGTGAGCGAAAGCCTTTGCCCGCCAGCTTGGCAATTTCCGTTTCTGCCTGGTTAGCGGGAATGGTGATTCTCGGAATAGGATTATTTCGGGAAAAGCCGCAGTATTTGCAGATGTTAATGCACTCGTTGGAGAGATAGATGGGAGCAAAGAGCCGAATCACCTTGCCGAAGTGCCTTTGGGTAATCCGTTGCGAGAGCGTGGCTAGTTGCTCAAGCCGATTCTCCGCAGCCGGTGACAACAGGTGGGCAACCTCTATCAAGCTGTTGGCATGACCACGCGCGAGCACGGCATCCACCACGGCCTGAGAATTCGTGGTAGCGCTTTGCTGTGCGAGCTCCGCAATTGGAAGCGTAGGAAAGACGCTGGAGAAATACATACTTAAAACCTAAACCAAGCGGGTATTTTGTAAAATCACAAACAGAATGATGCACTACATTCACGCTCCATCGGGAATAAAACCCGTTTTTCTAGCCCAGTCCATGAGCTTCGGAGTAGAGTTGATTTTGAGTTTGCGCAGAATATGCTTTCGGTGGTTTTTGGCGGTGCCAGAGGTGATTCCCACGTGATCTGCCAACTCATCGTCGCTTAAGCCACTGGCAAGCAACGGAATTAACTCAATCTCCCGCTGAGTGAGTACCTTTGGAAAGGCATTAGGCTGGGCCATTTGTTTGCGCACTTCACGAACGGCTTCGGAGAAGAAGTGCCCCCCTGCAAGAACCTGGGAGATAGCACGCTCAAAGACAGTCAAATCCTCGGCGTGTTTATCCACAAAGCCATGCACTTCAGCCGCCAAAGCTCTCAAAATAGTGTATGGGTCACGACGAGACGAAAGGAGGATGGCCTTAACCTGTGGGTGCTTTTTGCGAATTGTTTCGACAACAGCAATACCGTCTGGAGCAGTAGGCAAGTAGATATCCGCTAGAATAAGATCGGGTGGGTTTTCAATACAAGCAGCGATCGCGTCTTTGCCATGACGCGCTTTACCAATCACTTTGCAGCCCTGAGCTGTTCCAAAACGCTCAAGAAGCTCCAGCAACAAAGCCTGATCTTCCAGTAAAAAAATGGTGGGTTGCTCCGTGGACATGCTTAGATAAGAAACTGTATTCAGAGCAGGAAAGATACTAGGAGCTCTATAAGTTCCATTTTCTTCTGCTCACTAAGGGAATACCTTAGTAAACGACACATTAAAGCAAGAATTAACCCTATCTAAAAACTATCGTTTCTATTTCGTGAAGAGAGCTTTGCCAAAATGCTATACATACTCATGATAGAGGAATGATCACACTCTGGCACTGGCATACTGAGCCCTTGCTGATTGGCACGCTGTTATTCGTGGCGTGGCTCTACGCTATGTGCATCGGCCCATTTAGAGAACGCATTCAAGTAGACTGCCCCTTCCCAAGCAAAGAGGCCTTTCTCTTTTACGCAGGCTTAATTACAGTGTATCTGGCTGTGGGGTCGCCATTGGACGCCATAGGCGAAAACTTCCTGTTAAGCGCGCACATGGTGCAGCATCATATCCTCCAATTTGTATCACCGCTGCTGATTGTTTTGGGGATACCAGGCTGGCTTGCCGATGCAGCTTTTCGAAAAATATTTGGATTGAAAGGGCTTTTCAAGTTTCTAGCCCACCCCCTAATCAATGGCATTATCTGGACAGCTTTTTTTACCGGATGGCATTATCCACCTTTTTACGAAGCGGCACTCACAAACAAGACGCTTCACATTCTCCAGCACTACACGATGTTCCTGCCTTCGTTTTTCATGTGGTGGCTTTTCTACAACAAGAGCGAGCTTGTGCCACCATCCAGTTACGGCGTGCAAATTCTTTATACTGTGGCGGTTGGTATTGCTCAGACACCACTTTTTGCATGGCTGGTATTTGCAAACAGTGTTCATTACCCAACATACGAATTTGCACCCAGACTGGTTGATATTTCCCCGTTTGACGATCAGGTGCTATCTGGCCTGATAATGAAAGTGGTAGGAATGGGGGTCGGCTTGGCTGTACTGGGAGTTAGCTTCTATAATTGGTATAAAAGCAATGAGTCGGTAGAGAAGCGATTTAAGGACACTGCACTGCGTGGAAAACTCCGCAGCCAAGTATAATGCAAGCTAGTCAGCTTGAAATGCATTACGGTGATCGGCCAATTGGGCCAATATCTCCTGCTTTATTTCTTTTTTATTAAGTATAAAGCCCTCTATAACCAGGTAGTCCATATCGGTGGCCAGAAAGCACCGAATAGCATCGATAGGGGTACAAACTAGAGGCTCACCCCGCACGTTGAAACTAGTATTCACAAGCAAGGGGCATCCTGTCTGAGTCTCGAATTCTTTGATAAGACGATAGTAACGCCCATGACGATGGGGATCCACCGTCTGAACGCGCGCAGAATAATCTACGTGTGTGACAGCAGGAATAACAGAGCGCACTCGGTTTACCCTCTTGCGCAAGTCAGGCTCCTCTTTTGTTTCCTCGCTTAGCGGCACTCTATGATGCTCCGCGACTGGTGCAACCAGAAGCATATAGGGCGACTCCCTATCCATTTCAAAGTAGTCCCCTACTCTCTCTTGGAGCACACTGGGGGCAAATGGCCTGAAAGATTCGCGGAACTTTATTTGCACATTCATCCGAGATTGCATCTCCGGATTACGAGGATCGCCAAGAATACTGCGTGAGCCGAGCGCCCTTGGCCCATACTCCATACGCCCCTGAAACCAGCCCACAATCTTCCCTTCAGCCAAGACTTCCGCCGTGCGCTGCAAAAGCTCGGATTCCTTTGGGTATTCTGTGGCCTGCAAATTGTAATGAGACAGAGCTTCAACAACGTCACCTCTGGAAAAAGCGGGCCCAAGGTAAGCGCCGCACATGGAATCCGATTGTGTTGGGGTCCGAGCTTTTCCTGCAAGCTGATGGTAAGCCAAAAGCGCAGAGCCCAACGCTCCACCTGCATCTCCCGACGCAGGTTGTATCCATAAATCATCAAAAATGCCCGCACGCAGCAATTTGCCATTGGCCACACAATTGAGAGCGACCCCACCCGCCAAACAGAGGCGCCTAGAGCCAGTGAGCCGCTGTGCAGTCTTGGCCATTTGCAACACTATCTCCTCAGTGACCACCTGTATTGAAGCAGCCAAATCCATTTCCTTCTGGGTAATGAATGCTTCAGGTTTGCGGGGATCGCCACCAAAGAGTTTATGGAATGCCGCCGAAGTCATTGTAAGCCCCTGGCAGTAATTGAAATACTGCATGGAGAGCGCAATAGAGCCATCTTCACTAATGCGCACAATTTTTTCTTTAATAAGCTCGGCGTAAATTGGCCTACCGTAGGGGGCGAGGCCCATAAGCTTATACTCACCTGAATTTACACGAAAACCGCAGTAGTATGTGAATGCGCTGTAGAGCAGCCCAAGTGAATGCGGAAAATGCAAAGAGCGCAGGAGCTCTACCTTATTATCCCTCCCATGCCCGATAGTGGCTGTTTCCCACTCCCCCACACCATCTAGTGTAAGAATGGCTGCTTCTTCGTAGGGACTTGGGAAAAAGGCGCTAGCTGCATGAGCTTCGTGATGACCTGTGAAAATGAAGGCTTTTTTGTAATCCTTGCCGAGAGCCTTCTTAAGCTCACGCGGGTGATGCAGCTTTTGTTTCAGCCAGATTGGCATGGCCTCTAAGAAAGACCTCAACCCCCTCGGCGCATAAGCAGTGTAGGTCTCCAACAAACGGTCAAACTTAAGGAGCGGCTTCTCATAAAAGGCCACATAGTCCACCGCATTCGCCGCTATTCCTGCTTCCTTGAGGCAATACGCGATAGCGTTTTCTGGCATGGCAGCATCATGCTTCTTGCGGGTAAATCGCTCCTCTTGTGCAGCAGCCACAATCTGGCCATCTTTCACCAACGCTGCCGCGCTGTCATGATAGAAGGCTGATATGCCCAGAATTATCATTGGTAGCGGGATCCTCGTGGCGCTTAGACAAACTCGACCAAACGGAAGTTCTTTTTCCCAGAGCGGAGAACCAGGAGGTTACCTACTGCCAAGTGCCTATCACCCACGACCAGCGAAAGGTCTTCCACTCGCTGGTTATTGAGATAGATACTGCCGCCTTGCAGAGCACGACGCGCTTCATTTTTGGACGGGCAAAGTTTTGATTGCACAAGTAAATCGACAATTCCAACCCCCGCATCCAGTTCACTGCGACCTGCTTGGTGAGAAGGTACGTCCGCAAAGATGCCGCGCAAATCAGTTTCTGAAAGCCCCTCCAAATTACCACCAAAGAGGACGGCACTGGCCTGTTGCGCCTTGGCTAGCCCAACATCTCCATGAACGATTCGGGTCAACTCCTCAGCGAGTTTTTTTTGTGGTAGCCGTTGGCCAGCGTCTCTGGAGTGTTGCTCCATCAGGGAGGCTATTTCTTCCAGTGAGACGAATGTGAAATACTTGAGAAACTTTTCCACGTCGGCGTCTTCGGTCCGCACGAGGTATTGGTAAAACTCGTAAGGACTGGTCTGCGCCGAATCGAGCCAAACGGCATTACCCGCGGATTTGCCAAACTTTTGCCCGCTAGAGGTGGTAATGAGAGGATAGGTTAATCCGTACGCGCTCCCACCAAGTTTTCGACGGATCAGCTCACATCCGGCAGTGATATTGCCCCATTGGTCGGAGCCCCCTGTTTGCAGACGGCAGCCTTCCTTTTCGTAAAGGTGCAGGAAGTCATAGGCCTGAAGAGTCATGTAGCTAAACTCCGTGTAGGAAAGCCCACTATCCCCCTCAAGACGAAGTTTCACAGAGTCCTTGCCCATCATGTGGCGTATGTTGAAAAACTTGCCCACATCGCGTAACCATTCAATGAAGCTGAATGGTCCGATCCAGTCATAGTTATTGACTATTTTCGCAGCATTTGGACCCGTAAAATCAAGGAATCGCGCCAACTGAGAATGAATACCCTTCACGTTTTCTTCGACTTGGGCAGGAGTTAACAAATTGCGCTCACTAGAGCGGCCACTGGGATCGCCAATCATGCCCGTGGCGCCACCTACCAGCAGGATTACCCTGTGGCCCGCGCGCTGCATGTGCGCGGCACAGATAATCGGCACCAGGTGCCCAAGGTGCAAGCTGGCCGCTGTGGGATCAAAGCCGTTGTAAAGGGTGAAAACCTCGCGCCCAAGCAAATCGGCAAGCCCCTCATCGGTGACTTGCGATACCAAACCCCTAGCCTGCAAAGTGTGAAAGACGTTTTCCATGGAAACAGGCACGCTAGAAAATACTCCCGAATACTGCGAGGAAAAATCATATCCATGACAGGAAATGGCTACGCTCTTGACCAGAAATCCAGCCATAGGCGCAGCACTTCAGCGGTTGCCTGATGGTAAAGCTGAGCTCCCGAACGAATCGCCTCTGCGCTGTGAATGCTTTCCACACCTGGCTTTAGTTCGTCCGCACAATTTTTAAGCATAAGCTCTGTTTCTTGCTGACCTGCTTCCAGGTGAAATTGAAATGCAAGACAGCGGCCATAAAGAAATCCCTGATTAGGACAGTAAGCCGAGCGTGCGATTGGCACTGCCCCATCTGGCAACTCGAAGGTATCCCCATGCCAATGCAAGACAGTGGTCTCCTCGGGTAATACACCAATGTGAGACCTCGCCTGCTCGCTCCACTGGATAGGCATCCAGCCAATCTCCTTTGTGTGATGCGGGAATACCCTAGCCCCAAGTGCGTCGGCCAAAAGCTGTGCTCCCAAGCATACACCTACAACGGGATACCCCATGCGCACCATTTCTTTCAGCCATGCCCGCTCGATTGCAAGCCAAGGGTAGATTGCGTCATCGTAGATGTTCATGGGACCACCCATTACACAAAGCAAATCACCCTTTCGAGGCTCTGGACAGGGTATTCCCTCATATAAAGGGGAGAAAGAGATACGATAGTCTTTTTCTTTTGCCCACAGAGCAATAGCACCAGGCCCCTCGAAGGGTACATGCTGCACTACATGAAGCGTTCCCATTAGCTCAAATTGCTACACGGCCCAACATTCGCAAGCGCAATTCAGTTTATCTGATTAGCATGATGCCATGGTCCACTACCCATAACGCGAACCAATTTCCACCCAATTCGGCCATTACTCGGCCCTCTCACGTTTTTTTGCTGGAACTTGGCACAACTTTGGGTAATGGTGTTCAAAACCTTTATCTGCCGATAGTAAGACCTGATCAAAATGGCCCGAAAAATAAGTTTCATCAATTATAAGGGAGGCGTTGGTAAGACCTCTTGCATAGTGAACATCGCCGCCTGTATTGCGGCTAAGGGTAAACGCGTTTTACTATTCGATTTGGATACGCAGTCCAACTCCAGCGTATGGCTGATGCGCCTTGAACGCTGGAATAAGCTAAATATTGACGGAAAAGGCTCCATTTTCTCCATTTTTACTCCTGGAGAAGATCGAATCAAAGACATTATCCAGCACGATGTGGTGGAAGATAAGGACGGGAAAAAACTCCTGCCAGGACTAGATGTAGTTCCCACTACATTTAATCTGATTGATATTGAGCACGAGTACCAGATGAATCCGCAGCGTCCGCACTATGTAATCTTCCAAGAGCAGTTGGCAGAAATAGAAAAGGACTACGACTATATCTTCTTTGACTGCCCGCCGAATGTGATGCGTGCCGCGCAGTGTGGTCTCTTTAGCAGCAATGAGGTGTATGTGCCTTCGAACCCCGATGCGCTTTCACTAATCGGCCTTACCCTCTTGGTAAATAAACTCGGCCAATTTAACGAGCGTAGCGCCAGTTTTCGCAAGAGTGGGATGGGCAAGCCCGCCATCGTGCAAGGTATCCTTTTCAACGGCATCAAGGCTAATGTGGACATCCAAGTGCCAAAGATGCGCATGCAGTTTACCCTTAATCAGTATCGGAACCAAAAGAAGGTAGGGCCTAAGGCAAAAATCTTCCCAACAGAAATTCGAGATGCGGTAATTGTCCGCCGAGCAGTTACTCTTGGCCTACCCGTAATTCTAGTGGGCGCTGCCCAAGAAGAAGAGGATAGCGTGCTGCAAGACTATCAAAACTTGGCCGCACAGATCATCCGCCACGAAGACAGTCTGGAATAAGTCGGATGCAGCATACCCACTTAGGAATTTATGGAGTCTTGGTGCACGAGAATCGTGTGCTGCTCATACGCAAAGCCAGAGGCCCCTATTTAGGTATGTGGGACCTGCCAGGTGGCAGCATGGAGTTTGGTGAGACCCCGGAAACTACTTTAGCTAGGGAGATAGAAGAGGAAACAGGGCTTCGACTAAGCAGTCACCGCCTCTTAGGGTTTTTCTCAACTGTGTTTGATTACGCCAAAGCCGATGGAAGCGCTGCACAACTCCATCACTTGGGTGCCCTTTATGAAGCCAAGGCTACCGATCTTGAACAACTCCGTGAGTCGGGAGACATGCTAGACGCTAAAGAGGCCCGCTGGATTCCTATAAATGAATGCCAAACTATTGGCGTGACCCCATTTGTAACCCGAGGTCTTAGGGAGCTCGGTCACTGGTAGTCGTGTTCTTGGAAATAGTTCTCTACGGCAATTCAGAATAAGAATTATATGCGCTTAGATTTTTTATCTAATGCAGAAATGTAATAAATCAGCAGAGTTGTTTGTACACATCTAGTGTCTTACCCTCAATTACATAACCCAATGAATAAGTTAAACACCTACGTAATTCTCTCAGTAGCCTCTTTGCTAGGCGTGAGTTCTGCCTACGCTCAGCTATCAATAACCACCGCAGGCGTTTCCTCCGTTACCATTGATTTCCAAACCAGTATTGGTCACGATGGTATAACGGAGCCAGCATCAGCTACTGGTGCAGACCCCACCTCCGGTGACAATGTCATTAAGTTTCGCAGTACTGGCAATCGTCGCCTGATGCTCGAGCGCGAAAATGGTGCATGGCTTGAAACATGGAACAATGATCATGGTCTATCCGCAGATGCTTGGTCATTTTCTAAATCGGGGTTTAATATTGGCTTGGGTGCTGGGGTGCCTTCACAGTTTGGTGACTTTAACAATGATGGCGATTTAATTGACAGGGTTGACTCCAACTCGACCATCAATGGTCTTGGATGGGCCAATAGGAACGAGCTTGGAATTGGGGCAGCGGATGATTTCGGTATTTATCTGGGAACTAATGGCTCTTTCGCCAGTCCATTTGCCAGCTTTTCCATGACTTTAAAAGTCGTTAACAACTCAGGTATCGCACTTGGCGGTGGCCCATTGACTTGGGATGTCAACGTGGGCACTTGGTATCGCGATAATGACACAGGTAACGCCACCATCAGCCTCGCTTGGTCCACTGATAATGCCACTTGGACAACCGTAGATAGCTACACTACGACTAATGTCGGACTGGTATCCACCTCGCGTCCTCTATCCGCTTCTATTGTGGCGTCCGTAGCACCTGGCGATAATTTTTATCTGCGCGTCGCCAACACGCTAAACGGTGGCAGTGGCGCTGGCGTATTTGTCGACGACTGGAATGTATCTGTTGTTCCAGAGCCCAGCTTCTATGCCGCTCTCTTCGCTGGTCTAGCGCTTGCCGTTGGCGTTGTCCGCAGAAAGCTCAAATAAGCCTTAGTTTACATACACTTTCTTAGTAAAACGCGTCACCTGAAAGGGTGGCGCGTTTTATTTTCAGCCCACGACCCGCATCGAAACCCACAATTCAAATTTTGCCGGTGCTCTTGCGATCTGGTAAAGTCGTGCCAACAACCCACTCGGGAAGAATTACTTGGTGTGTTGGTCGTTTGGTGACCCCTTTCTCTCCTATTGAGATAAGCCGGTGTAGTTCATGAACACTTGCGCTAACCTGCGCGCGCACACTGGAGTCTATACCAGATATATCCGGACGCTGGGCACGGGGGGAAGGCCCGAGCATAGCTGCAAAACTTATATCCCTGGGACAAGCGTAGCCTGCGGCCTCAAGCGCATTTATCCATATCCACGGAAAGCCTACCAAAGCATCAGCGCCACTCGATTTTGCCCAATTAAATATCTCATCACCATATTCTCGAAACTTGGGGATACTTTTATTAATTTCAAACGGAAATATACGATAGACCAAAGATTGCTCAGGCTGAAGGCGCAATTCTCTGTAGCTAAGTATCGCACCTACGCGAGCATCATCATCTTCTATCGAGGCGGATGGCGTCAAAATTACCGCAACTCTCTTGTAGCCCCTGCTAAATACGCACTCTAAACATTTTCTTGTGTAGGCAAATGCACTGAGTCTAACTATATGAAAACTCAATTCCACCCTAGCAGGTGATATTTTAACTACGGAAAAGGGCGAAAAATCAATATCCATCCACGGTCTTGAATCTGTGGAACCAGAACCAGGATTAAAGACAATGCCACTGATACTCCTCTGCACCAAACGGCCAGCCAACCTTTTGCCAGTTATTTTAGGCTCCCATTCAATGATTTCGGCTGCGTAGCCGATTTTTTCCGCTTCCTCAATAAAGTAATCGCCCCACAAGCGGTCATCTAATGCCCGAAAAATACCCAGCCTCACACTTCTCGGTTCTTTTCTCGGCTTATGGCGTTTCTCAGCTAGTAATGTTGCCGCTGCATCAGGGTGATACCCCATTTCCTCCGCTAGTTTAAGAATGCGAGCCCGAGTTTTTTCTGCAACTTGCACCTGCCCTCTCAAAGCGCATGACACCGTGTATATGGATACGCCAGCCGCGCGAGCAATATCTGCCTGTGTAATCATGCCTTGAAGACTACAATTTTTGCTCTAATGCTTCAATAGAGAGTGTCAATTGGAGAAACTTTACATAAGCCCCTTCAGATAAAGCTAACGCTAACCACTGGAAATCCCCTATTTTAGTGGAAAATGTTTGCGCTTAGGAGTAGAATCCACGATATAAAGTTATTCCTTGGTTTGTAACACTGTCACCTTTAGGAGTTTATACCATGTCCAAATCTACCCGCTATACCGCTGCCGATTGGGAATCCGTCCGCACGAGTTTTGCCACCTCATTGATGGTTGGCGTAAAACTAAACGCGCTGGCCGAAAATATAGGGTCGTCTTGGCCTTATGCAGGTGCAGACGAGACACCCTCGAAATACATTGATCTGGCCTGGGATGAGCTGCAAGTGCACCCCACATTTCTCAATCGTCCGGAGCGTATCCAAACGCTCATTGAAATACTCAAAGAAACCCTCGCTTTCGATAATCCTCTCGGCGATATGGTGGAGCAGACCGACGAGAAGGCCGCCAAAGAAAATGAGATGGAGCGCACCCTGGAAAAACTGGCTATACCACTCAATTTCCCCATCAGCCTCTCGAATCTGGAAGCCGAAACCAAGGAGTTCTGCGAGCGCGAAAAGCTTCATGGTATTGGCGAGTTTGTGACTTTCTGCCAGCGCATGGCAAAGAACATTGTGATAGGGGGCGACTACCGCAGCTTCCTAAACGCTTTGGCCACCGTGGATGAAGCTGGCATCAGTAAATATATTCCTTTCCGCAAAGGCGCCAAAGGACTGCATCTGCCCGAGGCTGCTGCTCTTGCCGTAGCTACCCGCTCCAAGGCAGAACAGGCCTCGCTTCTCAAGCGCTATGGTGGCAAATTGAACGCCGCGGAGCAGAGCGCAGCCACACTCTCTGCCGAAGCGGTAAATCGCGCAGAAGAGGCTATCTTAAAGCGTATAGACCTTTATATCGGTCAGTTTAAGGATCAGGCAAAAACACTGACTGCCAAATTGGAGAACGGCGAAACGCTGGATCGCGACTTCATCGCGATTGGCAATCCTTCGCTTGAATTTGTGGCCTCCGCCCTACTGAAGAAAGCCCTCAACCCAAATGCCAAGGGCGAAAGCAAGGGGCTCCTCGGATTCTTCGGCAAGCTCTTCAAAAAATAGTCCGCACTTGGCGACCCACTTTAGGGTATCTTTAGTGTCATCCCAATCTTGAGGCTGTTGGCATTAGCCATCTGATCTCTGTTGGCTTGGTATATTTCATTCCAGCGGTTTGGATTGCCGTAAACTTTGAGGGATATTTTGCTCAAGGTATCTCCGCTCTCAACCACATAGCTGCGTGGGGGCACAGGAGTGTTGTTTGCTGACTGGGCGACAGTGGGAGCTCTCTCAGTTGGTGTTGCAGCCGTGGTGCCTGGTGTATTGGTCACAGTAGTAAGCCCGCTGAGTGTGTTGCTCGGGCTAGCAGTCCCACGTGAAGCAAGTTGCTTCCGAAGCTCTCTATTTTCCGTCTCCAGTTGATCAATTCTTCCCAACAAATCAATGCGATCAGGATCGCCTATGGTTGGCTGGCCAGGGAGCTTTCGGGCAAACTCCTTCATGGCTGTTTCGATTAGCTGCGAAACAAACACTGCCTTATCACCCTTTGGTTTGAGCTCCAAATAACGCTCAAAATGATAGATGGCTCTAATAGGATTGCTGAGGTAGTCCAGATATATACGCCCCGCCTCAAAGTGGCTCTCGGGAGCATCGCGCCTCGTTTCGATGACTTGCAAGTAAGCGCCAAGCGCCTCGTTGTTGCGCCCTTCACGAAGAAAGCTCTGGGCGCGCCTAAAAGCCCGCTCATCTTCTTCGCCGCCAATTACGAGATTATTCTGAGAACAACCGACTACCAGAAATACACTGACTGCGATGCAAAACAGCGCAATGGCTTTGCTCACGGAAATTGGAAAAATAGAGGCATGCCTGGCAGTTGGAATTTGCATGGGCTTCATCTCTACTCCGACCAAAATTAACTGACAATTCCAAAGAGCTACTTTGGTTAATCCAGTTCACCGCAATTCTACTCGTCATTGGTGAAACAGTTTGGCAATGCTTATTGCACAACCTTATTTCCGAAAGTAAAACCAAGGAAGGTTACTCCCCAATTAGCCAAATATCCCATGAAACGCCCAAATATCCTGCTCATAGTAACTGACCAGCAGCGTCACGATACTATTCATGCGCACGGCAATCCGCACATACGTACCCCAAACCTTGACTGGCTTTCCGAAAGCGGCATCAACTTTTCGCGTTGCTATACGGACGCACCTATCTGTGCGCCCGCTCGGGCCACGATCCTAACCGGAAGGCACTATAGGAATCAGCCTGAGGGTGTAGGCATGTTTCACCAACCCAGTTGCACGGATCCGAGCATTACCATGCCTTCTCTTCTCACCAAAGCGGGCTACCAAACGAAAGCCGTAGGTAAGCTGCACTACCATCCAGAGAGGGCGAATTATGGCTGGGAGCATACCGAGATTCTGGAGGATTACTACCGCCACATGGCGCGCCACCCCGAGCGCGGCATTCCTCATGCGCACGGGCTTGGCCAAAACCAGATGGAGCCAGGTATTTCATCGGTGGACGAAGCAAACAGCCTCACCCGCTGGATTGTGGAGCGTGGTATCAATTTTGTTGAGACACGCGATACAACCCGCCCGTTTTGCCTCTATGTGGGAATATCCAAGCCGCACCCTCCACTTGATCCCTGCCTCGCTTATTGGCTTCTTTACATGAACAGGCAAGTGCCGCCACCCGTTTACGGGGATTGGTCTGAAGATCTAAACAAAGTAGCTACAGGATGGTTCGGCCCCACATGGACTTTGAATGGAGCCGACAAATTTTCTCCCGAACTGATTGCCGATATTCGCCGCGCCTACTACGCATTAATAACGCAGATAGACTATAATCTGGGCCTTCTTTTCGCAAGGTTGCGTGAGCTTGGCGAACTAGATAATACGCTGATTTTGTTCACGTCAGACCACGGCGAAATGCTGGGCGATCACCATATGGGCGCCAAGACCACATTTCTGGAAGGCTCGGCCCATATACCGATGATTGTTCGCCCGCCCCGCACCGAGGCAGGCCAGCGCTTCGGTGAATATGGAGGAACAGAATGTGATTCTATCTGCTGCCTTGCTGATATAATGCCCACATTGCTTGGCGCTGCAGGTGCAAACATGCCCAAAGAAGTGCAGGCTGATGGAATTGACATGGCTAATCTTGCAAGCGGTAAAACCAAGCGTGAATCGCTGATTGGACAGGTCTCTGAATTTTATATGCTTTTGGAAGGCCCCTACAAATACCTCTATTGTGCGAATGGTGGCGCTGAACTTCTATTCGATTTAAAATCCGATCCGCAAGAAACGCACAATCTGGCCTCGGTAAAGAAGTTTGCATCACTGAAGAAGAAGCTTCGTTCTCAATTGATAGAGCAACTAGCTAAGGAAAAACACAAGGGTATCAAGAATGGCGATTTAGTCTGCAATCCCGCCCCCGAAAGAAGAAATACAAGGAAGTGGTCTTGGCCTGGTCACCACCACCCCCAGCATACTCCGCAGGACGTAATGCACTAGGTTAATACCTACTGGAGCCAGGTGACGAATTTTTCATAAACGATCAGACCGATAGCGAGATTGAAAGGGAAAGTCACCCCGAGTGACACCGCAACACACATCCCTGTATTTGCTTCAGGGACGGCCATTCTCATTGCTGCAGGCGCTGCAATATATGAGGCACTGGCTGACATAGTAGCGAGCACAAATGCCCCATCTGGGCTAAGCCCGCAAATAGTGCCTACCCAAGCTCCAGCAAAACCTGAAATCAAAGGAAAGCCGACACCGAACCCTAAAAGGAAAGGCCCAGCTTTCTTAACATCACCTATCTTAGAGGCAGCAAGAAGCCCCATCTCCATAACAAAAAATGCCAGGATTGGCTTAAACGCGCTTACAAAGAGCAACTCATATGGCTGAAAACGTTCCTTCCCCGTGAGGAACCCAACCAATAGACCAGCAGCGAGCAAGAATACGCTTCGGTTTAGGACTACCTCCAGCATGACTTCTTTGATAGGCGCTTGTTCGTGCCCCAATTTAGATGCTTCATTGGCATCCTTCGGTCCGATACGGAAGAGCAGAACACCTATTAGAATAGCAGGGATTTCAAGTAGAATTAGCAGCACCGGCATGAAGCCCTCAGGATTGCGTCCCTTGTGCAAAAGCAGGGCCACCGCTGCGGCGTAGGTGACCGCACTTACAGAACCATAGTGCGCTGCCAGACCAGCTGAATCCGCACGATTCAGTCTTCCAATATACCTGCCAACAGCAAAAGCTAAAAAGGGTGTGATGACGCCCAACATAAGTGTTCCCAAAACAGGCAACAAGATTTCACTGAAGCGGGCACCCGCAAGCTGCACCCCACCTTTCAGCCCAATAGCCAATAGTAGATAGGTGGATATAAGGTGATAGACGGACTGCGGTAGCTTTACATCACTCTTTAGGATGCCAGCTCCAAAACCTACCGCAAAGAAGAGAAATAACGGATCCAGTAATATTTCCGGCATGAGACTAGCAGTTAGAACAAAAAATGGCGCATTTGTCTAGGGTGGAATCCGATACAAAAAAGCCCTCCTGCTTCAGCAGGAGGGCTTGAAAGTCCAACACAGTGGGGGGCTATTCTACTGGAACATTAATGTCCAATGCTTCACCAGCTCCAAATTCATAAAATGGATAATACCATGGGAGCCACTCACCGGCAGTATATCCCCAGTGTGAAGCTGCAAATCTCCAGAAGAAAAAGCCGTCGAAAGTAGAATCTTCCGGGAGATAAATCCACTCGGAGGTAGTCCACAGATAGACGAATGGATAAAACCCGTCATAGTAAAAACCAATAGCAGGCATCCAACCGATTTCAGGAAAGATGGACCCATTGCCGGCTGGTTGTGTAATCGTATAGGTTTCGGCTTCTAGGGAGATAGTTGCGGTGCGCGCCTCAAGGCCGTTGTTTTTGTTTACGGTGTAGCTAATCGTTCCTGCGCCCTTACCGCTTGCTGCCGTTAGCACTAACCAGTCCGCGGAAGAAGTGGCAGTCCATTCGCGATTGCGACCCTCTGAACCAAATGCATCAACTGTAACTTGCCCGGATCCGCCACTGGAAGGAACCACAGTTCCATATCCCGCAAAAGTGAGCCCGGGATTGGGAGCTTGAGTAACCATCAACAATTGCCCACTTATCTCAATAGCTCCCGTTCTGGAAGAACCCGTGGTATTACGGGAAACACGCACGACGGCATCACTATTTCCTGTTCCCGTGGGAGTCTGGCTTACCAGCCAGCTCACGGTGCCTTCTGCTCTCCATGTGGCAGATTCATCTGTACTCGAAACAGGAACAATCAAATCGCCCGAGCCTGCTGGAACAGAAATGGGGGTAAAGTCTGTGGTATGTGTTGGCTTTACGTAGCCGCTAAGATCGCCCACGAGTGTCACCATGCTGCGGGCAGGAATAGTAAGGCTGGCTTGGCCATTGCTAACAGAGACTGCCGTAATTGCTGCGGTGTTCTCACCGCCGCTATTTGTTCGAAAGCCATTTAAAGTAGTTAGCCCAGGAGCGTGAGCGAAGTTGAAGGAAATAGTTTGTGCCGCAATATTGCGATTCAACAGTACGATGGTTATCTCCTGCTCTTCTTCGCTTACAAATGCGCTTACATCCAGCTTTGTTGCATCTGTTGCCACGGCATCTACTCGCCAAGAGTCAGGCCGAATCCACTTAGAGAAGTGGCGAAACGCGTAGTACTTCTTATTTGGTGATGCGTTTGATCTTAGCGAAAACTGCGAGGCACCCTTCTCAGAAAACTGCCAATATACGTATGCGCTGGCGCGACCACCAACTATTGAATTGTGTATGGAACCAGCAACCCCATCCAGAGCGCCGTCGTATGTTACAGGCTCGCCACTGGTTTCTGTCATCCAGTATTGGAGGGGATACTTACGCCATTGATTGAAAAGGGTATTTGCGCTTTGCGGATTGGAATCGGCTTGTACACCGTCTGTGTACCCGTGGGAGGCTACTACATCAAAGTAGGGCGCTGCTGCAGGGTCTTCCATTATTCCATTTACAAAGTTCATAGTTTCCTGAACCGATGCTGTCATGTGTTCAGGTCCGAAAATCAGAACATCACCATAACCATTGCTATCCAGCAGTGGGCCAAGGACCTTGAGGAAATCTACATACTCATCAACTGTCCACACACAGGACTCATAGGGCTCCACAAAGAGCAACTCGTTTTGGAAGCTGAGTGCGTATGGTCGCATACCAACCTGCTCAGTCATATATTTGCACCACTCCAAAAGATAGTAAGCAAAATGGTTGTAGCGATTGCGCAGTAACGACCCACCGTTGATGATCGTCTGATTGCTCTTCATCCAAGCCGGAGGGCTCCAGGAAGACATGATCAACTTCATGTTTGGGTCTTTTTGGTGGAGTCGCTTAGCTTGGTCTATGTAGCTCTTTGCGCGAGCATTTGCGGTATTAAACATAGAATACTTAATATCGCTTGCTGTATTGACCGTTTGAGTAAGCACTTCCGGCCATATTGGCATACGATAAATGTTCATGCCCATTTCGTCTACGTACTGCGTAAGAAAATCATTGGTAGCATAATAGGCATCCATGTCACGATCCCATCCGATGCTACAGGTGCCGAAACCCACCATTTGTTGGTAGTAGTTGGATGCGTCTATATTTATAGTTGCCGCATTTGCAGCAGTTATGCCTAAAAAAGACGTTAGGCTTGCAACGAGAATACTAATATTTTTTATCATGTTGGTAACTTTATTGGAGTGAGCCTTTGCTATCGGGGGAGGTATAATCAGTTATACGCACTGGGCTTCATTTTGGATGCCACGGTGCATAATTAGTGATAAACACTAAACAAAATGCCCCTGTCAATCACCTATAAACTCCCACACAAATTTCTATTCAATCGTTATTGAGAGCGTATCGGATTCAGTGGCTAATTCATTATGCACATTGATGATGGCTTCACTGAGCGCCTGCCAATCTGCATCCGTAGTTTGCCAGCCACTACTAATCCGAATGACTCGCTTCGCGGCCTCGGCTGAAAGCCCCATTGCAGAGAGCACGTGAGAGGGGCCTGCCTTGCCAGTAGCACATGCTGATCCTGTGGACACTTGGAACCCCAACCTATCTAGCCTGCTTACCCACCGCGAATTATCGGCAAATGGCATTTCAAGGCTGAGTGTATTCCATAGACGTTGTGTGCCCGAACCGATGACACGAATTTCGGGAAGTCGATCAAGCAGATAGCTCGCACAGCGATCCCTAGGATCAGTAACACCGAAAACACCATTGGAAAAGTCACGCTCAGCAGCTTCCAATGCGGCAACCATAGCCATAATCGCGGGCAAATTCTCGGTCCCACCACGCTGACCACTCTCTTGTGATCCCCCTAACTGGATATTCCTAATGGCGCCATACCTTGAAACAAGAAACCCGCATCCCTTGGGTCCACCAAACTTGTGAGCGCAACCGCTGAAAAAATCACATACCCCAAGGCTCTTTGCGGGCATCTTACCGAGCCACTGCGCCGCATCGCAAAAAAAGCGTACCCCGTGCCTGCGGCACAGTTGTGCCACTTCTTGCCACGGCATGATGATGCCTGTCTCGTTGTTGGCTGCCATAAGCGCAACTGCTCTGGCACCCTGCGATATCGCGTGCTCTACCGTATCCAAAGAAACAACCCCACTCTTTTCAGACTTTAATTGCCGAAGCCGTGTTCCAAATTGATTCCGCATGGGCTCCAGCACACTGGGGTGCTCTACGGAGGAAACAGCTACCGCGGCATCATTTCCAAGCGATCCGAAAAGATGCGCGCAAATGGCATTGTTGCTCTCGGTTGCGCCACTCGTAAAAACCACCTCCTCCGCGCGTACACCTACGAATAATGCGACCCTTTCGCGGCACTCCTCCAGTTTTAGTCTGGCTGATGCCGATGCCCTGTAAGGACTGGAGGGATTATGCCAATACCTTTCTTGAGCTACTTGCCATGCCGCAAGCGCTTCCGGTCGCATAGGAGTAGTCGCGTTGTAATCAAAGTAGGGCACGATCCGAAATCATAATACTGTTCTACGGAATAGCTAGGCAAAAGCCAATCATCGTTAGCTAATGAACAACAACAACATGCGTTTTTGACTGCTGGTATTCCTTTTGTGCTTTAAACAGATAGAACGCACTCTATCTTTTCCTAATGGAAAATGTAGTAGCTACAGATGCACTGGAATTGGCCAAAGCATTCATTAAAGCCCCGGAAAACCCTGCGCAATGGGGTGCATGGCGCACTCAACTTAAGGATTTGACGGCTAAGCTTAAGGAGACACAGGGGCGCAGACTCTACGATGCAAAGGCACAAGCTTGGGCATCCAGCGCTTATTCTATGGGCTTTCTGATGCTTTGGGATAATGAGCTGATTTGCCATAAGAGTGGAGTTTGGCAGGTAGATGCCGTATGCCAACGCGCACAAAGAGAATTCGGCGGGTATGACATAGTAGTACTCTGGTGCAATTACCCACTATCGGGGGTAGACCCACGCCATCAGATTGCCTACTACGACGAATTGCCTGGCGGGCGTGCTGGCCTGAAGCAGGCCGTAGAACGCTTTCATGCCAATGGAATAAAGGTCCTATTGGATCATAAACCCTGGGTAAAGGGCGTCCCCGAAGGGTACACAGACGTAGAAGATGCCTTTGTAGATTTAGTTAAAGAGTGCGGGCTCGATGGCATCTACTTGGACTGTTCAGCAGGACCGGAAGAAAGTTTCCGAAGGCGCATGGAAGAACGTGCAGGAAAAGATAAAATCTTTGTCTCTGAAGCGCCAACTACTGTGGAAAGTCTCGGCTGCGAAATTGGCTGCTGGCAACAGATGACTGATGACTCAGCTGCGCCAGGGCTCTACCTTAATCGGCTTCTGGATCGCCACAAGATCGTTTATGAATCAAGGCGCTATTTTTATGATCCTATACGGGAGTTGCAACGCGGCTGGATGAATGGCGGCGGACAAGTGATCTGGGAGAATGTGTTTGGTTATTGGGCAGAATACAGCCCTCGATGCAAAAGCTGGATGCGACTGCTTTTTCCAGCACAGAGGCGCTTCGCTAGCCATTTTATCGAAGGGGAATGGCTGCCACATGTTGGTGGAGGTGCAGTTAACGGCGTCTACGTAAGTAAATGGACGCACAACAACCAAGAAATTTACACCGCGGTAAATCGACGCGGTCACTCTCTTGAGAAGGTCCTATTCAAATTACCCGCCAAGGCAAACTGCCGTTGGGTCGATATTGTAACAGGCCAAGAATATAGCATCGTTTCCGAAAAAGATGGAGAGGTGCACTTGGCAGGCTTTTTTATGCGCGACGGATTGGCAGGCATCATACCTGTAGCTGAAATGAGCGATGATCTTGGCAGATTTTTGCAAGGACAAAAAGAACGTTATTCCAGCGCAAATTGGACTGCCGAACCTTGGGAAAGGGAGCATCGCAAAACGACACTACCGCACACACTCATCCAACAGGGCGTTGCCAAACCAAAAACTAAAGAGAGCGGTGGGCTACCTCCCGGTGGCATGGTGCCCATACCAAATTATGAGGGGTGGATGGAAACACGCTATCGAATGCGAGAGTGCGGGTATATTGCGGGCGCAGTCGATGAATTGCACGTCTACGACGCCTTCGAGAAAGATTGCGTCTACTCAAGAAAAACAAAAGTTAAAAATGTAGCTATAGATGCTTTTCCCGTTACTAACCAAGACTTCAAAAAGTTTCTTGATGCTTCAGGATACAGGCCGAGCGACTCGACTAGCTTTTTGAAGCACTGGTCCAATGGCGTGATCCCCCCAGGGCTGGAAAATCACCCTGTAGTCTATGTATGCCTAGAAGATGCGAGAGCCTATGCAAAATGGGCAGGCAAGCGCATACCTACTGAGGAAGAGTGGCAGGCAGCGGGTCAAGGTAGTGAAAAGAGGATATGGCCGTGGGGTGGCACGGAGCTAGATACAAAGCGTTGCAACCACGCAGGCACAGGAACTACACCAGTGGATGCTTGGCCAGAGGGGAAAACTCCTGATGGTGTTTGGGATATGAGCGGCAACGTGTGGGAACTAACCGAAAGTGAACGTACAGACGGGCACACCCGTTACATTATTCTAAAAGGAGGCAGTTGGTATTACGTAGAAAATAGCTTCTGGCTTTTCGACTCTGGTGCCAGGCCCGCAGACTGGGGTGCGAAGCAAATTCTCTTGTGCCCCGGGTGGGATCGATGCGCAACGATTGGCTTTCGCTGTGCCGTAGATTACTAAAGTGGAAGAACCCCATAGTATCCGATTCGTAGCGACCAGTGCGATTTAGCATACACATCCGTATCTCGATTGATAGATTTCTGACTGTTAATCAGGGCAAACTTTGCCGATGATTAGCCTGTGTAACCCATGATAGACGGTATCCGCTATACACTCGACGACACCCACATGCACCTAGCACTCACTGAGGCCAGGCGTGCTTGGGGCGATACTCATCCAAATCCGATGGTGGGCGCAGTGATAGCAAGGGGTGCAGAAGTACTGGCTAGTGGCTACCATGCACGCGCAGGAGAAGCGCACGCAGAAGCCAAAGCAATCAGGGCATTCGAGGCAGCGGGCCACAATGTTGAAGGCTGCACACTCTACATCACCCTGGAGCCCTGCTCTACACATGGTCGCACGCCGCCTTGCACCGAGGCTATTCTTCGCAGTGGTATTCGCAGAGTTGTGGTGGGCGCTACTGATCCCAACCCTGCCCACGCAGGCCACGGATTTACAATTCTACGAGAGCATGGCATAGAGGTTCTCACAGGAATCCTCCGAGAAAAATGTGAAGACCTTAACCTCATTTTTAATCATTGGATTGCCTCAGGAACGCCCCTCTTCGCGGGCAAAATTGCGACCACACTAGATGGTAAAATCGCGACTTCAACCGGAGTATCGCAGTGGATCACGGGGCCAAACGCGCGCAGCAATCTCATGCTCTGGCGCCGCTATTTCCCGGCTATCGCAGTGGGCGCAAATACCGTAATCAAAGATAATCCTCGGTTAACTGCACGTCTTGCCAACACTCCAGAGTGGTGCCCCATCCGTTTTGTTTTTGACCGAACGCTTCGCACGCTTCAGGAGGACACTCTCCCACTGCTCTACTCCGATAACCATGTTTCTCGCACTGTGGTAGTCCACCACTCCCATTCCCCTACTCATTTGATTGCGTCACTATGCAATACAGGAGCAAGTTCTTGGGTCATCGACGGGCATGGTACTGACTTCTGGCAGGCCTTCCGAAAACGCTGTGCGGAATCTGGCATCACGGGCATACTTTTTGAGGGTGGCTCGCAAATCCTCTCTCACCTCCTGCACACTCGCCAACTGGACTACCTCTTTCATTACCAGGCTCCGCTCATTTTGGGAGATAGTGATTCCCTGCCTGCTTTTGACCTTGGCCCAGCTCCCACGCTAGAGCATGCGATCTCACTGACTCATACGCACTTGACTACCTACCACCCCGACCACTTGTTGCGTGGCAAAATTAACTACACGAACACTCGTTTGACTTAGGTTGGTTTTTACCAATTTTATCATGGTGCCCATGTCCCTACTTATTGTTCTTGCAACAGGAAACGAACACAAAGTCGAAGAGCTGAGACAGCTCGCTGAGCTACACACGCTCCCGCTCACCCTACACTCTGCAAAGCCCTATGGCGGCATGCCACAAGTGGATGAAAACGGTTCCACCTATGAGGAAAACGCGCTAATTAAAGCCGAGGCGTTGCGGCCCTTTGCACCACCTCACGCCTATGTACTTGCTGACGACTCAGGCTTGGCAGTGGATGCGCTCAACGGCGCCCCTGGAATCCACAGCGCACGGTATGCAGGGCCTCAAGCAGATCCTGCCGCTAACAACCGTAAGCTTCTAACTCAAATAACTTCCATCCCGAACGACAACCGCAAAGCCCACTTCACCTGCGTGCTGACACTGCTCGCTCCCAGCTACGACCACGTCCATTTCAAAGGTGAATTACATGGCCATCTCATTAGTGATCCAGCGGGCAACCACGGCTTTGGCTACGACCCTCTATTCGTCCCCAATGGCTACAGACAAACATTGGCGGAGCTCCCACCACCAGAAAAAAACAGGCTATCCCACCGGGCAAACGCCTTTTCAAAACTGGCCCAGTTTTTGAAAGAAAGGCTTAATGAGAAGTAGGCCGTTGCCGAAAACTTAAGGGAAGAAATTGCGCTGGTCTACCTGCGGTTGCTGCTTGTTTTGATTTCTTCCTTCTTCATTCATACTTCTTACTTTCCCTCAAGCTTCTTACAAACCTCATTGATTAGAAACTCAGGGGTACTAGCGCCAGCAGTAACCCCAACGCAGTCGTAGGCGCTCATTTTCTCAAGATCAATTTCAGCTGCTGTCTCCACGTGGAAAGTTGGTAAGCCCGTCTTGCGAGCCAAGAGCGCTAGTTTCATGGTGTTAGCTGAGTGATGCCCGCCAATCACCACTATCGCCTCAGCCCCCTCTTTAACGAGCAACCCAATATCACCCTGCCGATCCTTTGTGGCTTGGCAAATGGTGTCTATAATTACTAGCTCGGGATAAGTCTCTCTTAGGTAGGCAGCTAGCTCTTCAAATTCGTCCGTAAACATCGTGCTTTGGGAGACCATCAGTACCTTTTCTCCAAGAGGTGGCAGCGCGTCTATATCCGAACGATTGGAAATAACATGCCCTTTGCCCTCAGTGTAGCCCATCAGCCCGATAATTTCAGGATGCTTCTTATCACCAAAAATCACGGATGCATACCCCTTCTTAGCGTAGAGCCGAATCTTGCCGGCAATTATCCCCACATCTGGGCAAGTGGCGTCGCGAAATTCCAGGCCAAGCGACTTCAGGTAGGCCCTCCGCTCCGGAGAAATCCCATGTGCCCGCACCACCAGCACCGCATCCTTTTCCTTCTCCGCATCCACCTCCAAAACCGCAGTGCTCTGGTAATCCCCAATCTCCCGCACCCCCTCCTCCTTCAGCTTGTTCATCATTTGGGTATTATGAATCAGCGGCCCATCCGTATACACAGGATGCCGCCCGCGCGCCGCATAGTCCCGCGCAATATCAATCGCGCGCTCTACTCCCCAGCAAAACCCCGCGCTTTTTGCCCGTATCACTCTCATGCCCGTAAAATCACCTCTATCCGTCATGCAGTCAAATCTTTAGCCACAATCCCAAATCTATGAGTTTATTAAAATAGATCGGCGGAGGGCTCCCAAGCCTTCCGCCGATTAGTTACCTGATCTATCTCCTATTTACTCTATTATATACTCATTTACTCCTATTTACTCTAACTCGTATACTCCAAAACTAAGGATTCGTTATACTTACATTACTCATCGTTGCCGTGCAGAGCGTTCCTTGGCTATGGCTTGTTACGCAGAGCCCGGCAACAGGGGTGCTCAGGGTATTTGTAACGCTGAAGTTGTTGCCACCGATTCGTGTCCACGTAACACCATCAGAGCTGTAAAAGCCTGTGAAGCTATTGCCACTTCGCACGAGCTTCACCCAGCGCGGAGCAGTGACGGTGCTATTCCCTTTGCTCGAAGAAGACCCTCCAGCACTAGTGCGATACTGCATGGACACTCCACTGGAAGGAGTGATCACCACCATTACGTGTTTGGCATTTGCTGCCGTGCCATCGCGCATCATTACTCCAGCCTTTGCCCACCCGTTCGTATTTTGGACACTATCCACTTTGGCAATAATCGTGGTGTCTCCGTTCACGGCTGTATAGGCGTAGTGGAATTTGTCGCTAGTACCCCAAATATCACTGCCGCCCCCTGCTACCGTCCAAGTCCCTGATGAAAGCGAGGTGCTTCCGGCGGGCGTCGGTGAACCAATGTCTAGAGCACTGAGAGTGACGTAAGTCCCAGAAGTACTTACGCTGCTGTCGCTCATACCAGATTTGTAGGCAATCGCCTTAATGGTCCCACCACTACCTAGTGCAAAAGCGCCTGAATACAGCGTGCCCGTCGTAGCGGTTGGCGTGCTGCCATCAGTGGTGTAGCGGATGCTTGCGCCACTGGTCGCACTGCTAATCGTCACAGTCTGTGT
>CAZHQD010000002.1:27543-36023 GCA_964533835.1 uncultured Puniceicoccaceae bacterium
CCCGAACCCAGCGCAGCAGAGGAAGCCGTGACACCAGGCACCACGCTCGCTGCTTCGCGAGAGGCAGCTCCATTCGTACTCGCAAATTCCCATGTGGCCAACTCGGTGGTAGCTCCTGAACTGGAGCTGCTCGAACTACTTGAAGACGAAGAGCTGCTGCTAGATGAGCTGGAGCTGGATGTTGAGCTTCCGGAAGTCGAGCTACTGGAACTAGACGAACTAGAGCTCGAAGAGCTGCTTGAGCTAGACCCATTCTCCACGATTATGCTCTCTATTATCGTGCTCCCTGCATGACCCACAAGTGTAATGCTGGACACCTTATTCGCGGGCAGACTGAAGCTGTAAGTCGCTGTTGACTTTGAAGCCACGGCCCCGGCCTCATTAACGGTAGCTTGGTATTTGCCACCCGCAAAAACGAGGAAGGTCGAGGCACCACTTGTACGATACTGGATGCGCGCAGTAGCATTGGTAGCGCTTGTTGAGCGAATCAAGTAACTAAGTGTATCTCCCAGTGCGAGAGTTTGCGTTCCTGTTGCTGCAGATTGATTGATTTTCCACCCCGGATTCGTGTGATCAAACTGCTTGCCTGCAAACGTGTAAGGCAAAGTGCGTCCAAGCGTAGGTGTGGAAGTTGTTCCTCCAGCCAAGCCATAAAATGCGTTCGCCCTAATCGTGTTATCACTAAAAGTCGTGGGGTGCACAAATGCCCAACGATAGTCATGATGCCACACATAGTAGGTGAAGAATGACCCGCCAAACTGCTCGAATATCTCAACCGTATCCACTACCTTTTCCCCGGATCGCGGATCTGTAAAGGCAGCCTCAGCGAGCGGATGTTCCGTAGCAGCGCCACCGTTCGGATCACCGTAGGATGGCCCACCTTCATAAGTCACAAAGTTTAGCCCCATTGCTGCGGCAAGGCGCCCATTGGTTTCTAGTTGAGCAATGTAGGCGCTAGTATCAAAGCTTCCTCCGGCAAACACAGCATCGAGCGTGGTCGCATCAGTTGAAGTTGAGCGGTATTGAGCGGGTCCCATGCCCCAGAAGAAGTAGCCCAAATCGCGACTTTCGGTCGCTGCGTAGTAACGAAGCGCCCACATAATACCAATGTCAGTACCAGATAGCTCTTTCCTGATTTGATTGCAGTAGAGCGGCCTTACTTTGGTCATCATATCGCCGCTATATACATTTCTGAAGATGCGGCTCATCTCTGCCGCACGCCATGCGGTAAAGCGCCAGCGAAGATCGTAACGCTTGCTGAAAACATCTGCAGTGGTTGGGGCGAGGCCGTCGAAGTTGATAGGGTGGTTGATATTCGCATTCACCAAGGCCTGTGCCTCATCTAGCGCATAGTAAAATTGCTGGAAGCTTGAATTAAAGTTCCAGACTTCATTACTGTATTCTACATAGAGATTGAGGTTCTGATTGAGAGGCGGCCAAACGGGATTAGCTTGCGGGCTGGTGTAGGGATTCACGCCATCACTCCCGTATTTGAAAAGCTGGGCCACCTTCTGAATATAATCATCCGTGGCCATAGCGGGAATACAGATATAGGGGTGCGTCTGCGTTGCATTGGCTATCGCAACAATATATTCCCACGCTACTCCAGTCTGCTTGAGCGCCCCCGGATAAGGCGTATATACTTGGAAATTCTTCCTTGATCCCGGCACTCGCCGTGTGTCCCATGTCGTCTCTGGATTGCTGTTGGTATTGAGCGGATCCATATACCTCACGATATCCATTTGCTCTAGCTGCGCCTTCATCACCCGATCCACTACTTCGCTGGGATCATGAGCGGTTGAAGAACCTTCGGCTATTGGTCGCATCAGCTTCACGTTTTTTACGCCACCAGTGGTGTTCACAAATCCCAGCTTTAGCTGTGTCGTATGTGCATTGAGCTGGATGGTAACCTCGCTCTTATTGGTGCTGCTGTTGTAATTATTGCTAATCACCTGCGCATTTGTGGTCCACCGAATCTGTACCGTGGCCTGATTGTCAAAGTAGAGCTTGTAGGTGCCCGTGCGCGATATGTCCAATCCATGCCAGATGGCAATATCCGCATCTACTTTTGGCCACCCATCAGCGTCAAGACTACTGGTGGGAAGAGCATCATTCCCGTTGACCACCTGCCACACTCTGGAGCCATTGCTTTGCATGGCGTCGGCAAGAATGGGCGGCAGGTAGTCTGTAACCCAATGCAGGTTCATGGCGATCTCACGTGGCGCTGCTTGAAGCGGCGCCACACTAAAGGGGACCACTGCCGCCACGAGCGCAATCTGGAGAACTTCTCTTAGTCTAACCTTCAGTTTCACAAAAGTGTGAAATGATTCTTTCAACTGCCTACAGTTATCTGTATTTTCCAAACAGAAGGGTATTTTCATTTTTCAGGAGTTTTGCGTGTTGTGAACCAATGGTCTAAGGGGTAAACCATTTTCATTCGTAGATTAGCCAGACGCGAATTGTTGACAAAAGTTAGCTAATAGAACACGTTGAACAAATATAGAACACGTTAAATGACTCCCAGTAATAACACTACGCTCGCAGATATTGCTGCTCAGGCAGGTGTTTCAAAATCAACAGTTTCTCTTGCCTTGCGTGGTGATAAGCGGATTACAGAGGCGACTAGAATCCGCGTCATCCAAACGGCTAATGATCTAAACTATCGTCCTGATCCACTTGTGGCACGTCTGGCCGCAAGGCGCTGGAAAGCCACCCGACATACTACAAATGTAGCCTTGATTTTCAATAAACCCATTTATAACCCCACAAATCCAGAACAAGGCAGGGATCATGCCTTACTTATTGATGGCATAAATAATACCGCAAAGCTGCTTGGATACGATGTGGAACAGTTTGCGCTCAAGGATCGCCCCATTGATAAATCACTTTTGCGCACATTGCTTGTCCGCAACGTAAAGGGCATAATTATTTGTAGAATTGTTGATTCAAAGCCACTGATGACGCTTGACTGGAGTGCATTTTCAGTTGTCCGCTGCCTTGCCTCTACAACTCTAAGTATCCCGTTCGATCACATAGATGGGAACCCGTTTGAGTCTGTTGCATCGGCCTATAAAATTGCTCTCGAAAAAGGTTATAAGCGGATCGCTTTTGCCACATTTGATGAACCCGAATCGCAAGACGAGCGCATGCGGCAGGCAGCTTACACTTTTTTCAGTTCCCTCAATCCCTTAGACGCTAAAGTACCTATTTTTAGGGCGCTACCTAGTAAGACTAAGACTGCTCATTTTTCAGAACAGCCATTCATCGACTGGATTAAACGCCACAGGCCAGACTGTTTGATTGGTATGAATGGACTATTTTCATGGTGGCTTCAAAAAAATGGCTATTATCAACCAAGGGACATCGGTTTCATTGCGCTCATCGACAGCAGCGAGCGGCTGAATCTTTCGCGGTTTGAAATTAACTATGAAAAAATTGGTCAACTTGCGATGAAGACCCTGGATAGCAGCATTCGCATGAATCAATGCGGCCCAGTAGACTTCCCAAAGAGCATCTTTATTGACCCGATCTGGCGCTCTGGGAGTACCCTCCGCACTTAATCGTCCCCCCTACGCATCCAGCACCACATCTGTCACAGGTACGGCTACGCAAGGCAGGCATGTTCCGTCTGTTGGAGGTAATACAGGTTCGTCCCCGTAGCTTACTTCTCCTGAAAGCAGTGCTGTTTGGCATACTGTGTCAGCCCCGCAACGGCATGAGCTAGGGATTAATATTCCGTGAGCCTCCGCAAGTTCCAGAAGATTAGCATAAGTCCCGTCCCAGTCTATCGTTATGCCAGCTTTTTTGAAGGTAACTTTCATTATTTCCGTGATACTGGGTAACGATTTAGTCTGGCGAGTCCTAGCGGTGATACTCTGGTTTTTGACAAATAATTAGCGTAAAAACACACCCATCTGCCTGATAGTGCTGATTATCCTCAATTTTCCTATTGTAAAATTCGTAATTCTGCCGTTTATCATTCATATCTGTCTTAGTGTCTATTCCTTAGTTCACTGCATATTCTACTTACTGTTTAGCTAACGCTGAATGAAAATCCTGCTCATAGAGGATGAATTGGAAATGAGCTCCGTAGCTGTGGCACAGCTTACGAAGCTAGGCCACACCGTGATTACTGCTCACAATCTGCGCGATGCCTACCTTCGCTACACCGAGCACAAAGAATCGCTGGACTTAATAATAGCCGACCACAGATTACCCGATGGCCCGGGAGTAGATTTTATACTGGATATCAGCTACACCGAGGATCAGGCAAAGCTTGCCATAGTTTCTGGCTGTCTAACAGGAACCGATAGGCGCCTTCTCGACGAGCGTGGCATACCCTTCTACCTGAAGCCCGTTCTCTACAGCAAGGTAGCCAATGATTTTGCAAAAAAGATAACTCCAAAGGCAGGCGCTCCCATACTAGGCGCGGAGGATACGCCTGCTCCTGTTTCATTGGAGATGCCGGGCAAATCTACAGCATCCTCTCTCCCCAGCCAACCCAGGGAAGAAGAGCAGCCGAAGACTATTGCACCGGTTGCACCAGCCTCCACGCTCAAGAGCAAGCTGCTCTCCAGTCTTACCATGACCGATTCGGTGGAGGCAATGGAGTCTGCCCCAACAATGGCAACGCCACTCAAGGCGAAGCAGCAGGTCACCATGCCTCCGTTTGGGAGAAAAGTGGCAAGCCCGCTCACACAGCCAAAGCCCGAGCCTGTTCAGGCTCCCATCCCCGCTGTTTCTAGCCCACCGCCTGTTGAGCAACCGCCTACGCCTGCAATTCCCACTCAGCCGTTGCAGCCAAGCATGCCAAAGCCAAGTATGCCTGCTCCCACGCTTCGGCCTATGGGGCTGAGAAAACAAGCTACGCCCTCTTTCCAGGAATCTACAAAGGCACCCCCGCCTATCGCAGTAGAGCCTAATCCTGCCACACTGCGGCCGACTGCGCCGCCACCTGGCCTTGTGAAATCCATCGGCGGTGGCCCAATTTCAACAGGTGGAAAAGCGCCCCCGCCTCCAGGCAAGCCAGTAATAGGCCCAGGGGCACTGCTTATCCCGCCACCGCCACCTCCCCCTGAGGAAAAGCCCAAAGGATTTAGTCGCCTGTTTGGTGGAAAGAAGTAGCGCTTGCTAAAGGCGCGTAAGCTAGTCGGCCCCAGTTGCTGCCTCGGCTACGTGTGCAAATGCCTCCCAGTTTACGCCCTTCATAGAGCCTGTCTTCATAAACTGCATGTGCATGGCAAATGAAGCGCCGAGTGTGCCTGGGGTGTGCCCGCCAGCCATGCTATTGCAGAAGCGCCGCAAGTCTTCTCGGTAGTCAGGGTGTACGCAATTATCAATAATAGCCTTGGCCCGTTCAGACGGATCCTTTGCCCTTAAGTCGGCCACACCCTGCTCCGTGACCAACACTTGCACGCTGTGCTCGCTATGGTCCAGGTGGCTACACAGGGGCACAATCGCGCTTATGGCTCCCTTCTTAGCTACGCTCGGACAGGTAAAGATGGAGATAAAGGCATTCCGCGTGAAATCCCCTGAACCGCCGATGCCGTTCATCAGGTTTTTGCCCAGAACGTGCGTAGAGTTGATATTCCCAAACACATCGGCCTCCAGAGCGGTATTAATGGAAATAATCCCCAAACGCCTGACAACTTCCGGGTGATTGGAGACGGCCTGCGGCCTTAGAACCATCTTTTGACGGTAGGCAGAAAAATTGCCATACACTCGCGCCAGATAGGAATTGCTAAGGCTCATTGAGGTGCCACTAGCGAAGAGGCAGCGCCCCTTCTCCATAAGGTCGACCACACTGTCCTGTATGACCTCGGAATACATGGAAAATGGCGGTATCTCGGGATGCTGCCCCAATGCAATCATAAGTGCGTTGGCGATATTTCCTACACCGCTCTGAATAGGTAGAAACTCCTTGGGCACGCGTCCTGCTTTTATTTCAGCGGCAAGGAACTCGGCCACATTGTTTCCAATCTTCATGGTGACGGGATCGGGATCAGTGAATGGCCGAGACTCGTCGGGCTCGTTGGTGAGCACGATTCCCGCAATTTTGGAAGGATCCACTTTCACTACCGGAGAGCCTATCCTGTCATCCACGCGATAGATTGGAATCTCCCGTCTATTAGGCAACATGGGAAGCTCCCAGATATCGTGCATGCCATGAAGCTCCTTGGGGTGAAAACCATTTAGCTCAATGATGACCTTCTCAGCTACACGAACGAGCGTGGGAGTCGCTCCTACAGAAGTCGTAAGAGTGATTTCGCCATCCGCAGTTATATTTGCTGCTTCGACAACGGCATATTGAAATTTGCCCAGAAACCCGTAGCGCACGTACTGCGGGAGCATAGACAAGTGCATATCGAAGAACTTGGTCTCGCCTCGATTGATCTTATCACGCAGATCCTTGTCTGATTGGTAAGGCGTGCGCCACGCAATCGCATTAGCCTTGGCCAATGCACCGTCCAACGACGCGCCTGTGGAAGCGCCCGTGACAACGCCAATTTTGAATTCGCGGCCTGCTGCATGCTCTGCCATCGCTTTCTTGGCAATGGCACGAGGAACAGCCTTAGCGGCTCCTGCAGGAGTGAACCCGCTAAAGCCCACGGTATTTCCGTTTTTGATGAGGGCTGCTGCCTCATCTGCGGTTAGTATTGGGAATGGCAAGCTCATGGAGAGAAAAAGTTAACATTTAAAAGTGCCTGAGTTTTTGCAGACCAATTACGATTTTTCTGGTTACTGCTAGACGATGGAATTGCGGCATCTTGGACAGCTAGGGCGTAATTGTAGAGATGAAGTAACCAGCTACCAATGCGGTACCGATCACCCCCGCCACATTCGGCCCCATGGCGTGGTAGAGCAGATAATTCTGCTTGTCATATTCTTGCCCCACATTGTGGGAGACGCGCGCTGCCATAGGAACGGCGCTTACACCAGCGGACCCTATCAGTGGGTTAATCTTATTGGTCTTGCTGAAAAGGTTCATAATCTTTGCCATTACTACGCCTGCTGCTGTTGCAAACGCGAAGGCAAAGACGCCCATTGCAATAATACCAATGGTCTTCAGGTTCAAGAATGCCTCTCCAGTCATGGTAATGCCTACACTAGTGCCCAAGAGGATGGTCACGATATTTATGACTTCATTCTGGGCGCATTTGCTCAAGCGCTCGGTGTGCCCATTTTCGCGCAAGAAATTACCAAGGAAGAGCATGAACAAAAGAGCTGAAGCATCGGGAACCAACAAAATGGATATAACCATCATCACAAACGCAAAGATGAGCTTTTCATTCCTGCTTACCTTACGTAAAGACTTCATCCTTATGACACGCTCTTTCTCTGTCGTTAGCAGTTTCATTATAGGCGGCTGTATCAATGGCACCAGCGACATGTATGTGTAGGCCGCCACAGCGATTGGACCCAATAAGTGAGGCGCAAGTTTATTAGCTGTGAAGATAGAAGATGGTCCATCGGCACCACCAATAATTCCAATAGATGCAGCCTCTGCATCCGTGTAACCAAAAATAGTAGCCATGGTGAGCACTGCGAAAATCCCGAACTGTGCCGCACCGCCCAAGAGCAATGTCCGTGGATTGGCAATTAATGGCCCGAAATCGGTCAGAGCGCCAACTCCTAAGAATATCAAAGGTGGAAATATCTCCAGATTTATTCCTTGATAGAAATAGTAGAAAAGCCCACCCGCATGACCGCCTACCGGCTCGTTTACTATCCCATGTGTAGGCAAGTTTGCCAGGAGCGCCCCAAGAGATATCGGGATTAAAAGCAATGGCTCAAAGCCCTTTACCACCGCTAGATAGAGGAGGATTACCACGACACACCACATGGCAAACATTTGCCATGAAATATGTGTAAATCCTGTATTTTCAATGAAGTGTGAGAGTAGTTCCATGGCAGGTCATAGATTGAGCTAAAGGCAACAAGGGTTACTCGATCGTGAGTAGGATTTGGCCTTCTTCGACCGCATCTCCCGGATTCACTTTGACTGCCTTTATGACTCCCGCCACGGGGGCGGATACGATGGTGTTCATCTTCATGGCCTCAAGAGTAATAACCTTCTGCCCGACACTCACGGTCGCGCCTACTGCGCAATCAATCGAGACTACCTTGCCCGCTAGTGGACTTGGTATATCCCCTAGCTGGGTTGCTACTGCAACTGGTTTCGGCGCCACAGGCGCTGCTGCGGCGGCAATGGGAGCGCCAAGTGCTGCACTGGTGGCCACTGGCGCTATTGGGCGAACTATGGGAGCCATTGCTCCCTCGTCGCCCAGTATTTCTACTTGGACGTCGTAGGCTTTACCTTCGACGGTTATGCGCAATTTTTTGATCATGGCAGGAACTTTCTAAATAAATGATTTTTTGTATGACTACCGTACTCTGTGGGAATCGAATATCTGGCGGCGCCCCTCGCGCGACCAGCTTGGATCAGCAGGCTTGATAGAGATGATCTGATGTGGAACCTT
>CAZHQD010000002.1:36123-44153 GCA_964533835.1 uncultured Puniceicoccaceae bacterium
GCAAGTGAGAGTGACGCGTTTATGGTCATGAGCTGTGAATGGTTATGGGTTACTTCACTCTTGGCAAAAGGCGACTAGAGAGGGATATTGCCGTGCTTCTTAGGTGGGCGTGTTACTCTTTTGTTCATTGTATTTCTTAGGCCAAGCGCTATTACCGAGCGACTTTGTGCAGGCTCGATTACATCGGTAATCATAGCATTGGCTGCGGCTTGATAGGGAGAGGCAAACTTGTCCCGATACTCTTTGCTGAGCTCAGCTAGGCGAGCCTGCGGGTCGGCAGCAGCATCAAGGTCTTTCTTGAATAGTACCTTAATAGCGCCTTCCGCACCCATCACAGCTATTTCAGCCGTGGGCCAGGCAAAGACTAAGTCTGCGCCCATGTCTGCGCTGCACATCGCTAAATATGCGCCGCCGTAGGCCTTACGCATAATTAGTGTGATCTTTGGAACACTTGCCGATGCCCATGCGAAGAGCATTTTCGCACCGTGACGAATAATACCACCCCTTTCTTGTGCGAGCCCTGGCATGAAGCCCGGCACATCAACTAGGGAGAGAAGTGGGATATTATACACGTTGCAGGTGCGAATGAATCGCGCCGCCTTGTCCGAAGCGTCGATATCAAGTGTGCCTGCGCGGTAGCTGGGCTGATTGGCAACAATACCTACCACTATACCTTCTATGCGGGCAAACCCAGTAACCATGCTACGTGCCCAATCCCTTTGTATTTCAAAGAAGTCACCGCCGTCCACAAGACGGGCGATCACCTGATGAACATCGAAAGGCATCTTTGGATCTTCAGGCACCAGTTCGTTCATTACGGGATCACGACTAAGAGTAATTTGTGATACGGGTGCGTGAGGCGGATCAGAAAGGTTATTTGAGGGAAGGTAAGATAGTAGCTTCTTGGCTAGAGCCACTGCGTGCGCGTCGTTCTCCGCTACAAGATGAATATTGCCACTTACACTGGCATGGGCTGCCGCGCTGGCAAACTGCTCAAGAGAGGCTTGTTCGCCTGTGGCAGCTTTGATCACCTCAGGTCCGCAAATAAACATATTCACGCCAGGGTGCTTCACCATGATAAGGAAGTCTGCCAATGCAGGAGAATAAGCTGCACCACCCGCACACGGACCCGCTATGATAGCAATCTGCGGAACTACGCCGCTCAAGTACACATTTTTGAAGAATATCTGGCCATACCCAGAAAGTGAATCCACGCCTTCCTGGATACGTGCGCCCCCAGAGTCGTTAAAGCTGATGATGGGCATACCGCTCTGGCCAGCATACTCCATAAGATCTACAATCTTTTTTGCATGCATACGGCCCAGAGCACCACCGCCTACCGTGAAATCTTGGCTAAACGCTGCAACGGAGCGTCCATCAACTATGCCTGTCCCCGTTACTACGCCATCACCCGGAAGCTTTTGTTTATCCAGGCCAAATTCCTTGCAGCTGTGCTGCGCGTGCATACCGAACTCCTGAAAGGTATTTTGCTCGAAAAGAGCATCGATGCGCTCGCGTGCGCTCATCTGGCCCTTTTCAGCACGGGCTTTTAGCTTGGCTTCGCCGCCGCCCAAGAGAGCGGCCTTGCGGCGGGCTTGCAAATCGGTGAGGAGACTGGGATCTATGGCCATGGTAAAGATGATTTTTTGGTTTCCTTAACGTTTAATGCTTTCCATTTTTCCTAGCGATAATAATATGACTTTGTGATTAGGTTTGGATACTCTAGGTATCGCTTATCGAGTCGCGCTCTTGCGATGTCGCACGGGTTACGGTTTTTCCATGCAGAACTCAGTCAGCACACCACGCGTAGACTTCGGGTGAAGAAAGGCGACCAACTTGCCCGCCGCCCCTTCGAAAGGAACTTCATGAATCAGTTTCACGCCGGCAGCCTTTGCCTTATCGAGCTGTTCGCCAATGGCCGTAGTACGGAAGGCAATATGGTGAATGCCTTCGCCGCGAGACTCTATGAATTTGGCAATGGGGCTCTCGGCATCCGTGGGCTCAAGAAGCTCAAGATGCACTTCCCCAACATGGAAAAATGCCGTGCGCACTTTTTGCGATGGCACTTCCTCGGTGTGCTCACACTTGAATCCAAGTGCGTTTTCGTAGAGTGGCACCGCTTCCGCCAGAGAGCGAACAGCGATTCCCAGATGGTCGATTTGTGTGATCATGGCAGTAAGGTTTTAGTCTGAAAAATGTTAACTGTTTTGATTTTTATGCTGGATTTTACCACCGTTTTTTAATAAGAAAAGCTAAAAATAAAAAAACTTACAATGAGTTTTACTAATCCTAGATTTTCTTCCAACGACCATGAATAACCAGGAAATAACGTCTAAAATCGGACCTAATCTGCGAGCAGACTTCCCTCCGCACACCTACGAGGATTGGCGCAGCGCAGCCGATGCATTGCTGAAAGGAGTGCCTTTTGAGAAGGCTCTCGTTACCAAAACCTACGAGGGTATCGATTGGCAGCCCATTTACCGCAAAGAGGATACGACAAGCCTTCCCCAAAACAGTTCGCTACCTGGCTCAGGCTTGTTCGTCCGTGGGCGTCATTCCTCAGGAAGCTTGGCTAAGACTTGGGCAATATCTCAAGAACTTCCCATCGGAACGCCGGAGGATTTTAATGCAGCCGCCCTAAACGACCTCTCCCGCGGTCAGACTGAGCTGAATGTATTGCTGGATCTCGCTACTCGCTCTGGCCAAGACCCTGATACCGCAGCGGCAGGCTTGGTGGGAGCATGTGGGCTTTCTCTGGCTCACCTGGGTGATTTAGACCGTGCCTTGCGGGATATAGACATAAGCAAGACTCCACTTTACTTCCGCGCTGGCTCCAGCGGCCTGCCAGTTGCTGCCCTGCTATTCGCCCTTGCAAAGATGCGTGGTGTACGCCTCGCCGACCTAAAAGGCTGCATAGAAATGGACCCACTGGCTTCACTGGTCACGAAGGGAAAAATCTCAGTTAGCCTTGATTGTGCCTTTCGAGAAATGGCCATTCTCACACTTCATGCAGCCGCTCAAGCTCCGAACTTGCAAACCATAGGGATCCAAGGCCACCCCTACCATGACGGTGGTGCCAACGCGGTCCAAGAGCTCGCATACGCGCTATCAACAGCCATGGAGTATTTCCGAAAGCTGGATAGCCATGGCGTACCTCTGGATACGGCTGCACCGCGCGTAAGGCTGGCTCTTTCAGTAGGCTCCAACTACTTTATGGAGATAGCCAAAATCCGTGCCGCACGCTGGCTCTGGAGTCGAATGATCGAAGCTCTGGGTGGCAACGATGCTTCAAGGGCAGTCTATATTCATGCCCGCACTTCCCTCTGGAACAAATCCATTCTCGATCCTCACACAAACATGTTGCGCGGAGCCGCAGAGGCCTTTTCAGCCGTAGTAGGCGGTTGTGATGGTTTGCATGTCGGCGCCTATGATGAAGTTGTCCGTGTTCCTGATGAGCTCTCTCGACGCGTAGCACGGAATACCCAGATTATACTGGCGGAGGAGTGCGGCCTCACAAGAGTGATCGACCCTGCTGGCGGCTCTTACTTCGTGGAATGGCTCACAAATGAAATTGCCGCAAAGGCATGGGCGCTGTTCCAGAATATCGAGGCAAATGGCGGCATGCTTAAGGCCCTCGAAACTGGCAGTATTCAGGCTGAAGTCGCCAAAGTAGCCTCTGCTAAATCGGGCAACCTTGCCAAGCGTCGCGACAGTCTTGTAGGTATCAACGTCTATCCAAACGGTGCTGAAAAACCCCTTGATACCCGTCCAGTGGACTATGTGGCACTACAAAAACTACGCGCCCGCCAGATAGAAAGCTACCGAACTGCAGGCGGAATGTCCCTCCACTCAAACGTAATGGCCAAGCTCGCAAGCCTCCTGGAAGCAGCTCCTTCGCAAGTATTGCCCAAAGCAATAGAGGCCCTAATGGCTGGCGCATCACTCGGCGAAGTGGGCCGTATTCTTCGTTTCAATGATCCAGGCAAAACAAAAATAACGCCTATTCCGCAATCGCGCTTGGCGCAGCCCTATGAAAAGCTTAGACGCGCAGTTTGGAATTGGAAAGAGCGGACAGGCGCCTTGCCAAAAATCCTTCAGGCTAATTTTGGCCCAAGCAGGACTTATAGAGTTCGTGCAGATTGGACCACAGCTTTTTTCCAAACAGGTGGCTTTGATGTGTTGGCTGACAAAGATTTCAAATCAGCATCGGAAGTTGTGGCTGCTCTCCAGGGCAGTGGCGCAGGCATTGTGGTAATTACATCCTCTGATGAAAGCTACCCGACAGCGGTGCCAGAGATTGCTACCGCACTCAAAGCCGCACAGCCAAGCGTGTATGTTATTGTTGCTGGTGCCCCAGGCGAAAGCGAAGCCGCATGGCGTTCCGCAGGTGTGGACGACTTCGTTAACGTGCGTGTTGGCAACTACGAACTCAACGAAAAGCTACTCACTCGTCTCGGTGTCCTCGCCGCAGAAGGAGAGTCTGCTAATGCTCCTACCGCCACGATCTAACCAATAATAGATTGCCAACAAATAACTCTTAAAAAAATGAATAAAGTTGATTTCAAAACTGTTCCCTATGTGGCGCCAAAGGCAGAGTCGGACTATGCTTCATGGAAGTCATCATTCATAAAGGAAACGGGAAAAGACCCAGGCGACTTGCTCTGGAACACTCTTGAGCGTGTAGATGTAAAGCCACTCTACACTGCCGAAGACAGGGATAGCCTGGAGCACTTGGACTATCAAGCAGGTGTGCCACCTTTCCTCCGTGGGCCATACGCCACTATGTATGTGGCTCGCCCGTGGACCGTTCGCCAGTATGCAGGCTTTTCGACTGCCGAGGAATCCAATGCCTTCTACCGCAGAAACCTCGCAGCTGGCCAAAAGGGCCTATCCGTGGCTTTCGACCTAGCCACCCACCGCGGTTACGATAGCGACCACCCACGTGTAGTGGGAGATGTGGGCAAAGCGGGTGTTGCCATAGATAGTATCCTCGATATGCAGATACTTTTTGACAAGATTCCTCTCAACAAGGTTTCTGTGTCTATGACTATGAACGGCGCGGTCATTCCGGTTCTGGCATTCTACATTGTGGCCGCACTGGAGCAGGGCGCAAAAATGGAGGAGCTTTCAGGTACCATCCAGAATGACATTCTGAAGGAGTATATGGTGCGCAACACCTATATCTATCCGCCCGCCCCCAGCATGAAGATTATTGCGGATATCTTCGAGTTCACCTCGAAATATATGCCCAAGTTCAACTCCATATCCATCTCTGGCTACCATATGCAGGAAGCAGGCGCCAGTAATGACCTGGAAATGGCCTACACTCTGGCAGACGGTCTTGAATACCTCCGCTGCGGCATTAAGGCAGGCATTCCGATTGATGCCTTTGCCCCTCGCCTCTCCTTCTTCTGGGCACAAGGCAAGAATCACTTCATGGAAGTCGCCAAGATGCGTGCTGCTCGTCTTCTATGGGCAAAAATGGTGAAGTCTCTCGACGCAAAAGACCCCAAGTCTCTCGCGCTACGTACCCACTCGCAGACCAGTGGCTGGAGCCTTACAGAGCAAGACCCCTACAACAACGTCACCCGCACCTGTATCGAAGCGATGGCAGCCGCTCTTGGTGGTACCCAGAGCCTTCATACAAATGCGCTAGACGAGGCCATAGCTCTCCCAACAGACTTCTCTGCACGCATTGCGCGCAATACCCAGCTCTTCCTCCAGGACGAGACAATGATCTGCAAGGTCGTAGATCCGTGGGGCGGCAGCTACTACGTGGAGGCGCTTACCGATGCCCTTGTAAAGCGTGCCTGGGCGCATATAGAGGAAGTCGAAAAGATGGGCGGTATGGCAAAAGCCATTGAGTCGGGCCTACCCAAGCTCCGCATTGAAGAGTCTGCCGCCCGTCGCCAAGCCCTCATCGACAGCGGCAAGGAAACCATCGTAGGCCTCAATAAATACCGCCTCGAAAAAGAAGATCCTCTCGATATTCTGGACATCGACAACACCGCCGTTCGTGAATCCCAAATCAAGCGCCTCAAAAAGCTCAAGGCAGAACGCGATCCTGCTGCCTGCCGTGCAGCTCTCGAAGCCCTTGCATCAGCTGCTGCTTCCGGCAAAGGCAATCTGCTGGAGCTAGCCATCGAGTGCGCCAAGGCTCGTGCCTCGCTCGGTGAAATCTCAGATGCTATGGAGAAATCCTTTGGTCGCTTCAAAGCACAAATACGCTCGATTAGTGGAGTTTATGCGGCAGAGTTTGGCAAAAGCACCACCATGAACGAAATCGAATCCCTCCTCTCAACCTTCGAGAAAGCCGAAGGCCGTCGCCCCCGCATTCTTATCGCAAAAATGGGGCAAGATGGGCACGACCGTGGCGCAAAAGTTGTTGCCACAGCCTACGCCGATATGGGCTTCGATGTCGATATTGGGCCTCTCTTCCAGACCCCCGAAGAAACGGCACGCCAAGCTGTCGAAAACGATGTGCACGTTGTGGCTATGTCATCGCTGGCTGCAGGGCACAAAACGCTCCTTCCCGCCCTCATATCTGAGCTTAAAAAGCTCGATCGTGAGGACATCATGGTAGTTTGCGGCGGTGTCATCCCTGCTCAAGATTACGAGTTTCTCTTGGCAAATGGCGCCACTGCCATTTTCGGTCCTGGAACTATCATCCCAGAGTCTGCCAAGACAATACTGACCAAACTCATGGAGCGCATCAGCTAGAGACATCTTTACGTTGTGGGTCTCTCACAGGCGCCTCGTTAGCGGGGCGCCTGTTTTCTTGTTCATTCACGATTTTTACGCTAATTAACGATCCCATGCCCACTCCAGAAAATGTGCCACTGCATAGCTCCGCATCAGAATTTATTCGCTGCTGCGTACAAGCGACAGAAAGAAAAACCTTCATAAAAATATCTATGGGGGCTTACCGTGGCGATATAGTGGGACTTCAGAAAATCCAAATTAGATTGGTAGAGTTGAAAACGGGACTCAGAGCACAACTGCGCTACCGCTACGAAACCCGCGACGAGGCCAAAAATATACTGCCTGAATCCCTCGGCCCAACAATAAGCGATCTCCTTGCCTCAGGCTTCAACAGCGCCCGCCTATTTACTACCGAGGCCGATTGGCAGCTAGAAATTAGCCGCTCAGGCGCGACCAAGCTGTCCAAGAGCGCCCCCACTCAAAAAGAGGAATCCAGCCAATCGCACGACCGCCCCAAACAACGCCTTATTGACCCATGCAGCCCATGGCTAGTAGCCCTTGGCGTTACTGATAAGCAGGGCATTGTTCGAGAACGCATGGCAGCTAAGTGGACCCAAATCAACCGCTTCCTGGAAATTCTTGATGCTCACCTCAAGGAGCTGCCCGCCCTGCCCTCTTCCATCATAGATATGGGCTGCGGCAAAGGCTACCTCACACTGGCGACCGCCACCCTCCTGCAATCAAGAGCCCCATCTTGCCAAATCTTAGGCGTAGAGCAACGCGCTGACCTCGTCGCCTTTTGCAACAAAGTCGCCCTCGAATCGGGCCTCACGAATGCTACATTTGCCAAAGGCACCATTGCTGATGCCCCTATCCCCTCTGGCTCCATTGTGATCGCCCTCCATGCCTGCAACACTGCCACCGATGCGGCAATAGCTCGTGGCCTGCAAGCATCCTCTCCCCTCATCATCTGTTCCCCCTGCTGCCACCAAGAGCTCCGCCCACGTTTAGTTGTCCCCGAACCCCTCAAGCCTATCCTCCGTCACGGAATTCTCCTAGAGCGCCAGGCCGAACTCCTAACAGACGGCCTGCGTGCTCTTTACCTTGAGGCCTCAGGCTATGCCACAAAGGTGATCGAGTTTACCCCCGACGAGCATACCCCAAAAAACCTTCTAATTACGGCCATCCGAAAGGAATCACCTCCTGAAAAACTTCAAGCCGCCCAAGCTCATCTCCAAAACCTCAAGGCCGAATGGGGTATCCCCAAAACCGCTCTGGAGCAAATTCTTAACACGTAGTTTGAATTGATAATTCTTGTTTATTAATTT
>CAZHQD010000003.1:0-24204 GCA_964533835.1 uncultured Puniceicoccaceae bacterium
CGCTCCACTTTCGAGGCAAGACGATTAACAAGTAACATTTTAGTTGCGGTGGGGTGGTGAATGGAAGAGTATGATAGTAGTGTAAGTAGTGTTGGTTTTAGTGCTCTCCTTTTTTTAGATAATCCCCGTATATCCCCCAAAAATGGCTGTGTTTTTTTCAAGCACTCGCTTGTACGCGAGCATGTGGTTGGCGTTGCTGGCATTGTGTGCCGTGGTGGGCCCCGTGAGGGCGACTGTGGTGGTAAATGAGGTGATGGCCTCGAATGGGGCGGCGGTGGCGGATGAGGATGGGGATTATTCGGATTGGCTGGAGCTTTTTAATACGGGTGCGGCGAGTGTGGCGCTGGGGGGCTGGAGCCTTTCGGATCAGGAGGGTGGTGAGGCGCGGTGGGTGTTTCCTGATGGGGTGACTATCGGGGCGGGTGCGCGGCTGGTGGTGTGGGCGTCGGGCAAGGACAAGCGTGTGGCAGGTGCGGCGCTGCATACGAATTTCAGTATTTCGGCGGATGGGGAGACAATCACGTTGAGGCGGCCTGATGGGGAAGTGGCTGATGTGGTGCCGCCTGTGGCGATGAGGCGGGATATTAGCTATGGGCGCAGCCCTGATGGAGCGGCGGTCTGGCGGTTTTTTGAGGGTGGCACTCCAGGCGGAGCAAATGGCACTTCCGTGGTGGAGGCGTTGTTGCAGGCGCCTGTGTTTTCGCATGAGGCGGGGTTTTATGCGGAGCCGTTTTCTCTTGTGGTGAGTAGTGCGGATGCGGGTGTGGTTCTGCGCTACACGCTGGATGGCTCAATACCCACAGCGACGTCTCCCCGATATATGGGACCGATTGCGGTGGTGGATAGGACGCCTGAGCCAGAGGTGCTGGCGCGGATCAATACGGGGTTAGGGTTTTTGGCGCCTTCAACGCGTATTGCCAAGGGGACTACGGTGCGGGTGCGCGCTTATCGCAATAATGCGCTTGCGAGCGAGGTGGCGACGGCGACATTTTTTGTGGGGCCAGAGTTGGTGAACAGGTATGATAAGCCTGTGGTCTCTATCACGGTGAATGCGGATGAATTTTTCGGGGCTGCGCGTGGGATTTATGTAAAGGGGAATAATAATAATTGGAGCCAGAGTGGTATCGAGTGGGAGCGGCTGATACATATGGAGTTGTTTGAGACGGATGGGAAGCGGGTGATTTCGCAAGATGCGGGTGCGCGGATACACGGCGGGGCGAGCCGTGAATTTGCCACGAAGACGCTGCGGCTGTATGCACGGGATGAGTATGGCGGGGACTCCCACTTTGAGCATCAGGTGTTTCCCGATGCGCCATACACGCGATACAAGCGGCTGCTGCTGCGCCCAGGCGGGAATGATGCGGGGCGGGCGATCATCCACGATGGGTATAACCAAACGCTGGTAAGCCATATGCGGTTTGAGACGTTGGCATACCGCCCAGCGGTGGTGTTTATCAATGGGGAATACTGGGGGATAAAGAATCTGCGGGAGCGGTATGATAAGCACTATGTGGCCCGAGTGTTTGGGGTGGACTCGGAGAATATCGATTTTCTGACGCACCGTAACAGCGCGGAGGAGGGCGATAATCTGCACTACCGCGCAATGATTACTTATGTGGAGCAGAATGATCTGGCCCAGCCTGCGCACTATGCGGAGGTGCAGCGCCGAATGGATACGGATAATTTTATGGATTACCAGATTGCCGAGATTTTCCTGAATAATACGGACTGGCCCGGTAACAATATAGACTTCTGGAGGCTGCGGGTGCCCTATACTCCAGATGCTCCGTATGGGCATGATGGGCGTTGGCGCTGGATGATGTTTGATACGGATTTTGGGTTTGGGCTTTACTACTCCAATGTCTATGGCGAAATGCATAACGAGTATTACAACACGCTGGCATTTGCCACCGCAACGAATGGACCTAACTGGCCAAATCCGCCGTGGTCCACGCTGTTACTGCGGTCGTTACTACGAAATGCGGATTTTCGGAGCGATTTTATCAATCGGTTTGCGGATCAGCTAAATACGGCGTTTCAGCCACGCAGATGCCTTGCGCTGCTGGATGAGCTGTGGTCGCAGACGTGGACAGGGTGGAACCCTGCCGAGGAGCCAGGAGCTTTTACCAATGATCGCTTTGAGCATACGCTGCGGTGGCCCGGCTTATACTCACCGTGGGGGGCTTACAATGGGTGGGTTGGTATTCGTAATTATTCGCTCAACCGCGCCGAAGCGGTGTTTGGGCATCTGCAGTCACACTTCGGGCTGGGGAGCAGAACAGAGATGACTTTCGATTGTAGTGAGGGTGGGAAGCTGGGCATAAACACTATCGTGATCGATGAGGATACACTGGGGCTTGCCGATCCTGAGCAGCCGTATCCGTGGAAAGGGGCCTACTTTAGCGGTGTGCCCATAACGGTGACGGCGCATCCCATGCCGGGCTATCGCTTCGAGCGATGGCTGGAGCTACCTGGGGAGCTGAGCCCCACGGTGGTTATTGACCCTGGAAACCAGACGAAGATTACGGCGCTGTTTACGGAGGATCCTTATTACGCGGTGATCAATCCGCATGTGCTGAGCGCGGGCAACTATGCTTTTTCCTCCTGGGCGGCTGATGCGTGGGCAGGCACCTACCCCGCGCACACGATTGTGGAGCAGAGTTCGTGGGAGGACCCTGCCCTGCAGACCGAACTGGATGGGGTGTGGTTGCTGCCATATAATCTGAGCAGCCGTAGCCGTGCCGTAGGCCTAGGGGCGGCCGGGATCGGCTTTATAAATACGGGCAATGCACAGGAGGAGCCGGGCGCGGGTTATTTGGGTAGCCTGCGATTGGGGCTGAATACGGCAGGGCGGGAGCAGGTGCAGGTCTCATGGATCGTGGGCACCGTGACGCCCGGCCAACGCCAATACGGGATGCGCCTACAGTATCGGGCCGGCGGCAGTATGCCCTGGCAGGATATGGTGGATGCAGAGGGGGCACCCTATGCATACCTGAGCAACGGAACGGCTGGGCATAGCCATAATTTCGGCCCTGTGCGGCTGCCTGAGGCGCTGGAGAATGTGCCTTATGTGGAGCTGCGCTGGAAGTATTACCATGTGTCGGGCGGGAGCGGGAATCGCCCGATGCTGCGTTTGGACAATATCAGTGTGACCTCGCAGCCCACGCAAAGAGCGGTGGCGCTGGCCGCTACGCACGCACTGCCGAATACAGCCGAGACGGGGGTGGTGCTGCCCGCCTTTAGTGTTCGGGCAGTGAACCCAACGGGGCAAACGGATGAGGCGTTTACCGGAGAAATCCGTATCCGTGCCGATGGGGTTGCTAAACTGGAAGGTACTGTGACAAGCGTGGCCGTGAAGGGTATAGCCACTTTTGAGGGACTTATTCTACGTGGGGCGGGGACGGTGGCTCTTGTGGCAACCAGTGAGAGGCTGCCTGCACTGGTAATCAAGGTGATTGAGGTACAGCCTGCATCCGGCCTCGCTTACGAGAGCTGGCGCAATGCGGTGTACACGAATCCCGCTGACCGCGCTAATGAGAATATATCTGGCCCCTACGCGATTGGCACAGGGGGGTGGACCAATCTGGTACGATACGCTTTTGAAATGGCACCTGCGGATGTGGGCACGCTGCAACTGCCATATATCGTATCGGATCAGGCGGGCAATTTCCTGCTGCGTGTGCCCTATCCCGGGAATAGGAACGGTGTGGGCTATATTGCCGAACAGTTGGATGCCAATCTGACGGTGGAGGCCGTCTTGTTTGATTCGCGCACGGATACTGTCCCCGCCTCGGCAGCCATCGAGGGTGCGTTTTTCATTTCAGTGGATGCGCCCGAATCGGCTACGCCAACCTACTTCAGGGTGCGACTGGTGCCGCTGTGATTGGGGATGGCCGAATAGGGCCATGCGAGCTATCAACACACCATTCAATGAAACTACTTTGTTTTGCTACTAATGCCCCAAAGATTAAGACGGGGGTGATTACTGGGGGTTGAGATTGAAGGGTTCGTTTGAGCCGTCGAGGGTGAAGTAGTTTGGGTAGAAGGGGTAGCCTGTGTAACCGAATTTGGCTCTGGTGAAGTCGTAGAGGTAGTAGCCCTCTTCGGAGGCAGGGGTGAAGATGTAGTAGAATTGCTGCATGGACCAGCTATAGATGAAGGGGAAGTAGCCGTCGTAGAGATAGCCGAGGGCGTTCCATTTCCAGCCGCTGCCGAGGTCGGCAGACCAAGGCGGGGCGAAGATGGAGCCAGAGGCTTGGTGAACGTAGAAGGGCTGGTCGTTGATGTAGATGGTGCCAGTGCGTGGGGCGCCTGTGTAGTTGGGGGCGACGGTGTAGCGGGTGTTACCGCCTGTGCTTGAGCCACTGGTGTTCCCCGTGATGGTTATCCAGTTGTCGGCAGTGGTGGCAGTCCAAGCGACGGTGCCTTGGGCGAAGCTGAACTGGATGGTGCCTTTGAGGGACTCGGTGGTGACGGGGTTGCCAGCGGAGTCGAAGTTGCGTTGCCAAGGGTTGAGGATGATGCCGCTTTGGCCGATGTGGAGGTTTTCGAGTTGGGGATTGATTTGGGTGGCGGCGTGGGAGAGGAGGGCGTAGGGCTCGTCCTGTAGGGTGACTATGCCGTAGTTGCTGTCTTCACCATCGAAGCGACCGCCGTAGGGCTGGTCTTCGTGTTGGAACCAGTGGTAGCCGACAACGACGGGGGATTTTGTGATGGCGACGACGTAGTCCACATAGGATTTGGTGCGGCGCTCCTGGGAGTTTTGGACGGGGCCAGCGCCGATGGTGTTGGGGTGGCCTGTGTCGGCGCCACGGAAGGCAAACTCTGTAACCATGATAGGCAAGTCTGTGCGGGCAGTGTATTCCTCAAAGGTGGAAACGAAGGGGGTGAGTTGGTAGTTGTTGACGGTGAGGACATCCACTTTGCCTACCATTTCCTCGATTACGGGGTAGATCCTTTCGTTGGGCCAAGCAAAGCGGCAGCCGAGGATGAGGTGGTTGGGGTCGGCTTTTCTGATGGCGGCGTGGCAGACCTCGAAGTAGCGCTCGGCGACCAGACGGAGGAAGGCTTCGTGGTCGGCCTCGAAGGTTGTGCCTGTGACGGTTAGCTCTGTTTCGTTTTGCTCAAGAAACTCGTATGAGGCGAAGGTGGTGCCCCATGCGTTGTTTAGGGATTCGATGGTGGGGTAGCGCTCTTTGAGGAAGGCGATCATGCGGTCTTTGCCCGGGGAGCCAGCGGGCAACTCCAGGTAGAAGAGGCCGACATGTTTGAGGGCGTCGGCACCTACGGCCCAGGCGAGCTCGTTGTCAGTGTAGTAACCGATGAGCCAGGGGTCGTCTTTAAGGGGGGCGCAGCGCTCCAAGGCTCTTGCATCGGCCAAGGGGGCGAACTGGGGGTCAAATACGTCGAAGAAGACGCGTTCCTGCCAGTTGGCGCCGAGGAGGGTGCCGAAGCTGAGGATTACGGTGTAGGGCATATTTTGGGTCCAAGTTTCGGGACTGGACCAACTGCCGATGGTGTTGAAGCCGAAGGATTTGAGGCGAGAGGTGGCGGCGGCGGCCCAGGCCTGAGCGCTGCCGTATTTGGCGGTGGTGCTGACACCGTAAGGGTTTGTTTCGGAGGAGGGCTCAAAATCGCCCTGGTAGTCGATGGAATTGACGCCCTTGGAGAAGAAGACATTGCCTTCGGGGTCGATAAGCCACCATTTACCATCAATTTTCTGGGTGTGGAAGAAGCCAGTGGCGGTGCCTTTGATGGCAGTCCAGCCCCCGTATTGGGAGTATTCCTGGGCCAAAAGGGAGGCGCAGGAAGTTAAAAACGTTAGTATGGCGATAGACGCCACGAGGGTTTTTTTTCTAGTGGAGTGTAGCATAGGAGAGAGAGGGTTACTTTGGATAAATTGGTTAGTGAGAAGCAAAAGGTCAATGCACGAAAATAATGAGATTATTAATGCAAAATTATAAATTATGAAGGCCAGAGGCACAGGGAAGAAAGAATACCGGTGAGAGGGTAGGGGTATGTGTCACTGAGTGATGACTTAGGTAAGCGGGGATAATTTAACATTATGCGCTCTTGCGGGGTGGGGAGGGATGTGCCACGCTTTTTTAATGAGCGCGATGGAGGAACTAATCGAGACAGTGGCCCGCTTGAGGGGGCCAGGAGGGTGCCCTTGGGATCAGGAGCAAACGCACAAGAGCTTGTGTGAGCATCTGGTGGAAGAGTGTATGGAACTTTTGGATACGATAGACCGAGAGGACCTAACGCATATGCAGGAGGAGCTAGGAGATGTGTTGCTGCAGGTTATTTTGCACGCGCAGATCGCGAAGGATGAGGGGCACTTTGACATTGAGGATGTGGCACGCGAGATAAACGACAAACTGGTAAGGAGGCATCCGCATGTGTTTGGGGATGTGAAGGCGGACACGGCGGAACAGGTACTGGTGAACTGGGACAAAATAAAGGCCGCCGAAAAGAAGAATGGCCCTGAAAACGCGGGCGTATTGAAGCCACTGCCCCCGCGGCTTCCAGCGCTGCTGTTTGCGCGCGACACATTTAAGCAACTGACAAAAACAGGCACTTTGATTACCGCACCCGTGGATCAGACCCATATCAATGAGCTGGCGGATGAGCTAACGGAGGAGGAAGCAGGGGAGCTGTTGTTCAATTTGGCGGCGGCGTGCCGGATTGCGAAAATTGACCCAGAGAGCGCATTGAGGAGGCACACGGCAAGGGTGATTGAAGAGGTGGAGGGTAAATACGCGGGGCCTTTGATTGCTACTACAACCTAGGAAACTATGGCAAAGACGGCGGAAAAGACATCCCAGAGCCAGCTTGTGGCGGTGCCCACAAGCGAGGGGAGTATTTTGTTTCCGCTAACGGTTAGGCGAATGAAGCAATTGAGGTGCTTGCGGCTGCATGTGGATTCTGCCGGGCAGATACAGGTGAGGATACCTTACGGGGTATCGGAGCGGCAGGGGCTAGACTTTGCACGGCGGAACGGGGACTGGCTGCGGGAGACGCTGGCCAAGCTGCCGAAGCGGCAGACGCTGTGGAATTATTTGCGGAAGAATCCCTACATTACTATAGGGGGGCGATCGCTGAATGTGGTGGTGGAGATAGGGGCAGGGCGTGCCAAGTGGAAGGCAGTGCCATCGCGAGGGCAGCTACAGATTTACCTGAATCATAATGATGGGCATACCGCGCAACTGAAGACGGTACTGCGGGAGATAGCGGAGGCGAGCTTACCCGTGCGGGTGGCCACGCTTTCCACGCTAGCGGGGTTGGAATACCGATCGGTATCTATACGGGATCAGCGGAGCCGGTGGGGGTCGTGCTCTTCGACGAAGGGGCTATCCTTGAATTGGCGGTTGCTATTGCTGCCACCTGCGCTGCATGACCACATAATTTGGCATGAGCTCACGCACTTGAGCTATATGGATCACTCGGAAAGGTTTTGGCGGTTGCTAAAGAAGTATGATCCGAAGACGGAGGAGCATGACGCGGAGATAAACAAGCTCTCGCGGAGCATCATGGGGTTGGGGAGGTAGGGAAAGTGCAAAGAAAGTGAGTTCGATCTGAGATTATGTTAAATCTTGGTTAAATCTAAGGGGTTTTACTGATTTGTTTATGACGGGCTAAAGCTGCATAGATAAATGACGTAGGACAGGGATGAACGAGTACAGGATTAGCTCGTTACTCAATATACTCTACAACTACTTACCCTACTTAAGGCCGATGAGCATAAAGCCCCTCATCTACATATCGATTGGCATACTAAGCGTAGTTACATTTGCAGGCGCATCATTCGCGGAAACAGTGCCACGGGATGAATCTGTAGGTCCGCTCTACGAATATACAGGGTTACCCACAGTGGAAACGATTAATCACCGATTGCTCGCGTTCGGGAGACGAGCGCTGCATATAGATAAAGACGGCTTGATCTATATGCAGAGTGGCAATGAGCTATGGGTTTACAACGGGTATGAGTGGCGACATATCCCGGAGGCAAAGCAAAAAGACGGAATAGCACAGATAAAGTTTCTGCCTGACGGACGATTGCTAATTAACGCGGGCAATCGCTTGGGCTACCTTATTAAAGATGAGCGTGGCAGGTATACCTATGAGCGATTGGAGCACCCATCACTGAGCGCGCTACCTGAATACGGACTCAACTCAATTTTTGTAGAAGAAGACGGCTCGATACTGCTCTGCGCAGTAAGGGCAATTTTCAGGCTATTGCCCAATAATGAACTTGTTGTTCTACATCGGACAAAAGAGATAATGCCGTTGGCATTTATGTACGAAGGTAAGCTGCATGCAAGCAGTTCGGAAAATGGGCTATTAGTCCTTGAGAATAATAAATTGAGACAAGTGGCAGGTTTTGAGACGTTTAATGATGCAACATACCAAACAGTCACTGCAGTCTGTGTTTTAAGAAATAATTACTTATTATTAGGTACGCAACAAAGGGGAATATATATTTATGATGGCAAAACAACAAAGCCATTTGCAGAGACGCCAAATAGCCCCCTGAAAAACACAACTATCCAAGGCATAGTTGAGCTACCAGATGGGCGGATAGTCGTCTCGACGAGGCAGTCACGTATTCTAGTATATAGCGCTGACGGGGAGCAATTGCTAATGAAAATCGGAGGAGCCAACTGGGCATCAACGATGTCCGATAATTTGACAATGGATCAAGAAATGGGGGTATGGAACAGTTCAGCACGAAATCTAACGAGGATTGATTTTGCAGGGCCAACAATAATTGACGAACGTTTGGGACTTATTACTGATTCTATCCAAGTATTTGTAATAAACGGAAACTATATAGTACGAACTTCAGGAGGGATTTACATTCTTTCGGCTGATAAAGAAGAGAAGGTGTTTTCAGCAAAGATGCTTGAGTCATTTAAGGATACATCGTCGATTAGTGAGATAGCACTTAATAGGAGTTTCCTCACTACGTTTGATTCAAATAGACTGCTCGTTTGGGATGAGGATGGAGTTCATCATATTGCTGATTATCAGTACGCAAGAGTGGTGGGCGACACATCATATTCTTTCCATCAGTTTGGGTATTTTTTGTTAGAAGAACGACTGATGCGAGTGAAAAAGGTAGGGGATAAATACGAAGTAGAATCATTGGGAAGAGGAGTTAAAGATAACTGGCTTGTGGATGTGGTGCATGAAAGCGATGAAATAATATGGGGTGAGTGTGGTTTTGGACAGGTAATGCGTTTTGAGAAGACAGGGGATAGATGGACATCAGAGCGACTGACATCGCTAAATGGGCTACCAGAAGAAGAATGGGTAGCGCCCACTCCAATCGAGGGTGGGGTTGTTTTTCGGACACACTCAAATTACTATGTTTATGATGCACAAAAGAGACGCTTTGAGATAGGCGGACCGCTGGAAGGTGTATGCCCGATACCATTGAAATCGTGGACACGAGCCTTCTGGGATGATCAATTAAACTTTTGGGTGAACACGCCCACACTTAATGGTGTAATGTGGAATAGGGGTGGACGCTATGAGTGGGAGACAATAAATTTGGGGATACTGGAGCCCGTGAACTTTAGAAGTGTTTACCGAGAGGGCAAGCGCTGGTGGATAGCATCCAACTTGGGGCTGATAATATTCGAGCCTGAAAAAGCAAGGAAACAGATGGAGGTGAAGATACCAGTGTTGCTAGAAGTTCGAGATATGAATGATGGGGAGAATCCCGTCTGGGGGCGATTCACACCCAAGACGATGACGCAAGAAAAACCAGTCTTCGCCTACTCCAAAGCACCACTGAGGTTTGATTTTGCGTATCCATCCTTCCAAGATTCGCGCGAAAATATGTTTCGTTATCGACTGAAGGAAAACGGTTATGAAGGAGAGTGGTCTCCATGGCGGAAAGAGACATTCAAGGAATACACCTATTTGCCCGAGGGTGAGTATACATTTGAGCTAGAGGCCAAGAACGTGAAGGGCAATGAGGGCATCCCGATAGCGTTTACATTTGACATTGCACCTCCGTGGTATCGCTCGTGGTGGGGATATGCGCTGTGGGTGGGTTGCGCGGCTACATTAGTTACGGTGATAGTATTGTGGCGCGGGCGCGCGATGCGGCTGAGGAATCGCGAGCTGACGGCATTGGTAGAGGAGCGCACAAAGGATTTGGAGCGCGCAAGCGAGGCGAAGGGGCGATTCCTTGCAAATATGAGCCATGAAATAAGGACACCGATGAACGGTGTGATCGGGATGTCGAATTTATTGCTTAAGACACCCTTGCGTGATGAACAATCACGCTACGCGAAGACGATTCGGGACAGCGCGGAATCATTGCTAACGATTCTCAATGATATACTGGATTTTACAAAGATCGAGGCGGGGAAAGTAGCGTTGGAGCAGATATCCTTTAGCTTGCAGGAGCTGATGGAGGACTGCGTTAGCCTGATGTCTGAGAAGGCAGAGAGCAAGCATCTCTACCTATACTGTGTGGTAGATCCGCGATTGCAGGGTGAAATGATTGGCGATCCGACACGGGTAAGGCAGATCATTTTGAATCTTATTGGCAACGCGATAAAGTTCACGCCGCAAGGAGAGGTGAGCGTGCGCGCATTTCCTGACAACAAGGACGTGGAAATGACGGTCGTTGAAATAAGCGACACAGGAATCGGGATGACCAAGGAAGCGATGGCTAAGCTCTTCCAGCCGTTTGAGCAGGCCGATGCATCAACGACAAGGAAGTTTGGGGGCACGGGGCTTGGACTTTCGATTTCGAGGTCGCTTGCCCAGTTGATGGGAGGCGATATCGAGGTGCGGAGCGAGCCTGGGAAGGGGTCTACCTTTGCAGTGAAGGTGAGACTGGGCCGTGGAAAAGCCGCAGCCAGCACAAAGGCGACAGACAAGGCGGCGCTCTGGGGATTGCGAGTGCTGATAGTGGATGACTCCCCAGTGGAAAGAGAGATACTGCGGACGCAGATGGCGGACTGGGATTTGAGCATCCAGACGGCAGGCTCTGCCGAGGAGGCGCTCGATATACTGCGGCGGAACGCAAAGCGAGGGATACGCTTCGATATAGTGCTGACGGACCTCCTGATGCCAGGGGTGGACGGAATCGATTTTGCGCGGAGCATACGAGAAGACGCGACGATACCGAAGCCAGAGTTTGTGTTGATGATATCGTCCACAACGCAACAGCCGTCGTCCTCACTGCTGAATGATGCGGGAGTGACGGCATTTCTGCGGAGGCCGATAAAGTCGAGGCAGCTCCAGCAAACGCTGGTGCGGCTAACGATGAAGGATGACGCGCCGCCTGAGGTAACGAAGGAAATACCAGAACTACCGAAGGCGGACTGGCCAATGAAGGTACTGATCGTGGAAGACGTGCCCGTGAATCAGGATATTACACGGCTCCAGCTTGAAGGAATGGGCTACAGTGCGGAGGTAGTGGAGAATGGCGCTGAGGCACTGAAGGTGCTGGCGAACAAGGAATTCGACGCCATCCTGATGGACGGGCAGATGCCCGTGATGGACGGATTTGAAGCGACCCGAAATATCAGGCAGGGCAGGGACATAAAGGATCCGCAGGTCTATATTATTGCGCTGACGGCGAGCGCACTAGTGGGCGAGCGGGAGCGATTCCTAGCGGCGCAAATGAATGATTATGTGACTAAGCCCGTGCGGGAAAAGGAGCTGGCAGCGGCGATTGTGAGGGCCTGCGAATACCAGAAGCAACGGGGCCGAAACAATAAGGCAAAGCATGCGCCCACGCTGCCTAAACAAATTGCTGAGGCACCCATCGACGAGCCGCTGGCCAACCAACTGCCGCCAGAGGTGCGCGTGCAGATACTGGACAGCATAACGAAGAAACGGGCGGAGATGCGCATGGCAATCGACCTGCAAGACCGCGCAAATATTCGACAGTGCTCGCACCAGCTTGCGGGGCTAATCGGGTACTTTCATCCCGAAAAGGTAGATGCGTGGCGAGAAGTCGAAGCGATCTCCGAAAAAGCGCCTTGGGAAGAACTGGAGAAGAAGGCGCGCGCCCTGGTGTAAGCGTTTAGCTAATCTCGTAGCGATAGTCCTCAATGACGGGATTGCTAAGCAAGTCTTTGCAGAGCTTGTCCAAACCAGCGCGCGTTTCAGGCGAGTCTTGAACAGCGAGATCGAAGGCGACAGTCTTGCCGACGCGCACATTGCTGGCGGAATCGTAGCCAAGGCTTTGCATGGCGAGGGCCACGGCGGCGCCTTGCGGGTCTAATACGCTCTTCTTTGGAGTGATATAAACGGTGACTTTCACAGAGCAGACGATGGTGGGGCAGGCACCGATTGACAAACACAATCCTCTGGAAAAGAAGACACGGCGGGGCAAAAGAAATGCGCCTCAGTCTCCGCAGACTGAGGCGCCAATCTGAACAACCCTACACGATAACTAGCGACAGACTGCCATGATGACAGAGGCTAATGGCGTGTATGTGTAGCTGGGGTTACATTTCGGAAAATAGGATTGGCGCGAAATATGAACGATATGAAGCTCTTAATTATTCGGAAGTTAATCTCTTCTTGGCATTTGCAATTTTTGCGTTATCTTGGAAGAGCAAAGAACTGCTAACTAGTCATACTATGATATCTACCGCGTCTTCTACTGGTCACACCTGGCGATTTTTCCGAACCGGGGGCATTGAGCAAGTGAAGCTTGATACCGCAGCGGATATACAAAATCTACGCAAACTGGATCAGAAACTGTGGGTGGCGCTGAGCTGCCCAGTAAAGGGGCTGGAGTTTGATGAGAAGACTCTGGCACTGATCGACACGGATAATGACGGACGCGTGCGAGTGCCCGAGATACTGGCGGCAGTAGACCTGGTGCTGAGCGCTTTCCATGATCCCGCGACCATTATAAAGGGTGGGGACACGGTACAGGTGTCGAATATAAAGAACCCCGTGTTGCTGGCGTCGGTAAAACAAATACTGGCCAACAGCGGTGTGGGCGATTCGCCTACGATATCGCTGGCACAGGCAACGGACACGGCAAAGATTTTTGGGCAAACACGGTTCAATGGAGATGGCGTGATCACGGTAGATGGGACAACGGGGGATGTTAAGGAGGCTCTGGAAGCCACCTTGACTTGCCTTGGGTCAGTACCAGATCGGAGCGGCCATGCAGGAGTGGATACGGCGAAGATAGAGGCCTTTTTTGCGGAGCTTGCGGCATACGACGCCTGGCAGAAGAAACTGGAGGCCGAATCCGCGGTGATTATGCCACTGGGGGACGCGACGCCAGCGGCATTGACGGCATTGCAAGCGGTGCGGGCGAAAGTGGAGGACTACTTTGCACGGTGCCGCGTGGCAGCCTATGACGCACGCGCAACGGGCGCCGTGAATCGCGCAGAATCGGAGTATCTAGCGCTGGCCGCAAAGGATATGAAGATCACGGCGGATGAGCTAGCGGGTTTCCCTCTGGCACGAGTGGAAGCGGGGAAGAAGCTGAATCTGAAGCACGGGATCAATCCTGCCTGGCAGACTGCCATGAATGGATTTGTGGAGAAGGTAGTGCACCCGATTTTAGGAAATGCAGTATCAGAAATTGGCGAGGAACAGTGGGCAGCCATAACGGCGAAACTGGCACCATTTGAAGGCTGGCTGAACTCTAAATCTGGAGCTGCCGTGGAAAAGCTTGGGCTACAAACAGTACGTCGCCTGCTGGCATCGAATGCCAAGGCAGGACTTCTGGCGCTTGTTGCCGAAGACAAGGCGCTTGAGCCGCAAATCAATGCCATCGGGCAAGTGGAGCGAGTGATCCGCTACCAGCGCGACCTTTACCATCTCTTGTGCAACTTTGTAAACTTCGTCAATTTTTACCATCCTACGGAGCTGGCGATATTCCAGGCTGGAACGCTCTACCTTGATAGCCGCGCGTGCGAGCTGTGCGTAAAAGTGGCTGATGCCGGCAAGCACGCGGCGCTGGCGGGGCTAGCCAAGTCTTACCTGGTTTATTGCGATTGCACGCACCAATCCTCCGGGGAAAAGATGACGATTGCCGCAGCACTGACCAATGGGGATGGCGACAACATCATGGTGGGGCGCAATGGGATATTTTATGATCGCAAGGGGCGTGACTGGGATGCGACCGTTACCAAAATCATAGAAAACCCGATATCGATACGGGAGGCGTTTTGGTCTCCATATAAGAAATTTTTGCGATTTATTGAGGAGCAAGTAGCCAAGCGGGCCGCCGCAGCGGATGCGGCATCTACAGACAAGCTGGCCGCCGCAGCGACAACCGCAGTAGATACTGCGGCAACGGGGAAGCCCGCGGCAGCGCCTGCGGTGAAGCCAAAGTTTGAGGTGGGAACAGTGGCTGCCCTCGGGGTAGGACTAGGCGCCATCGGCACATTGCTCGGCGGATTTGTGGCTGGTTTTATCGGGCTGGGGTGGTGGATGCCGCTGGGGATACTCGGCATCATTCTCGCGATTAGCGGCCCGAGCATGTTGATAGCGGCACTTAAGCTGAGGCAGCGCAATATGGGCCCGATACTCGATGCCAACGGCTGGGCCATAAACGGGCGGGTGAAGATCAATATCCCGTTTGGCGCGAAGTTGACGGAGATTGCGACGTTGCCACCAGGATCGGAGCTGAGCCTAACGGATCCCTATGCGGAGCGCAAAGTGCCGTGGGTCACATACTTTATAACGATCGCCGTCTTGAGTCTGGGAGCCTACACAGTTTACAAGTGGGTACAGACCGATAGCTGGTGGTTCCTGCCGAAGCCTGAGGCCAAACAAGCAGAGCCTAGCTCAACGCAGGGTTCGGAGCCTGCGAAGTAAGACGCTCGTGGGTTTTGGTGAGAGCGGCGACGAGGTTTTCCAGGCGCATGGGCTTGGAAAGGAAGTCGTCGAAGTCGCCTTGGGCACCCGTGACGGAAGATTGGAAGGTGGGGTCTGCCGTCATGGCGATAATTTGCAAGGGCCTATTAGGGAAATGGGAAGCGTGTTGGGCGTCCGTGCGGACTTTGCGAGCGACTTCCAGCCCGCTTACCTGGGGCATACGCAAGTCCAGGAGCACGGCGTCGACGCGTTTCTCAGAAATTTTTTTGAGGGCATCGAGACCATCGTCTGCTTCTTCCGGTTGGTAGCCGAGCAACCTTAGCATACTAACGGCTACCATCTTATTTGCGGCGGCATCATCCACCACAAGAATATTAAGAGGATGCTCTTGGGCAAAATGCCTGTCCCATTGGAGCCCTTTGCCTACGTGGCCAGTTCCTGTAGTCATATTTTTTTTGATGGGTTCGGGCTGACTTGCGGTCGGCTTTGGGGGGGAGTAATCCGCAGGCAAAGGCTTCACTGCGGTGGCGTTTGCGGTATTTGAATTAATGACACCGAACGGCAAATGGATGGTGACCAAAGTGCCGCGCCCTTTTTCGCTCTCCAGATGGAGGCTGCCGCCCAAGGCTTTAGTCAAGCCGCTAGTAATAGCCAAGCCGAGACCTGTGCCACCGAAGGTGTTACGAATCTTTCCTGTTGCCTGGCTGAAGGGCTGAAAGACTTTTGCTTTTTCCTCGGGAGTCATGCCGATGCCCGTGTCGCGAATTTGGAGGGAGAGAACATAGCCTTCGGCGTCTTGCCTGTTGAAGCCAGAGGCGGTGATGCTAACTTGCCCTTGCTCAGTGAACTTGACGGCATTGCTTAGGAGGTTGATCAATATTTGCTGAAAGTGGACCTCGTCTCCCATCAACATGGGGGGGATCTCGGCGGTGTTCTTGAAAAGCATGCGGAGGCCCTTGGCTTGTGCCTTGAGAGCGACCAAATCCATGGCCATGTGAATACTTTCGACAGGAGAGAAGGGCTCAAAGTTGTGCTCCATCCTGCCTGCCTGAATCTTGGCGAAATCGAGGATTCGGTTGATGAATCCTAGCATGGTCTCACCGCTGCTATTGAGCAGCTCCAGCAACTGGCGCTGTTCTTTAGTCAAAGGGTCACTGCCCTCAAGCAACAAGGTAGCGCAACCTAAGACCGCATTGAGCGGGGTGCGCATCTCGTGTGAGACTTGAGCTAAAATCTCTAGGGCTGGAGTGCAACTTCCGGAGTCGCTTTGGCAGAGCAACCCGGCTGCCGTATTTCCCGCCATTGAGCCGTTTTTATTGGTCTGTAAGTTCGCGGCCATCTGCTGTTACAGCCACGTAATACGGATTATTTGGCCAATGTTTAATAGCCCTAGTGGTATTACTACTTTGCTAATAGTGTCTATTGCGGTTTTTACTTCTGTAAAAAGCGATTCTAGAACTTGATACCGAGGCCGGCGCGCGCGTAGGCATTGCCGCCCATATCCACTTCTACGGTGCGGGCGCTGACGCCATCGGTGCCCGTGAAGTTGCCGAGGGCTTGGTATTCGACACCGCCGAAGACGTTGACCCTGTCTGTCCACTGGTAATTGGCGGTGACATCGGCGTAGAGGCCGACGAGCCATTCGCCATCGCGCTCAGTGGCTTTGAAGATGTTTCTTTTACCGATAGGGTTGTTCACGACAGTCGGGGCGCCAGTCGTGCTATCCACTTGCCATTTGGGATAGACCGTCTCGGTGACGCTGTATTCGCCAGAGAAGAACATGCCAGCAACGCCTGCGCCGACTTCGATGCTAAACTTTTTGCCGAACTGGAACTGGTAAAGGGGGCCAGTGCGGAAGGTGAAGAAGGAGCTCTTCAGCTCATAGTTGCCTACGACAACGGCGTTCCCATTTTCGGTCTTTTCAGAAGAGGAGGTGGGGTTGAGGGGGATGAGCGGGCGAGGGGTTACGACGCCCGAGGAGTCCGTTTGTTCACGTCCCAGGCCTCCATCGTAGGGGGCAGGGGGGAGGGCGGTGTTGCCGAGGGCGTAGCTATCGGTCTTGATGAGAAGGTCTGCGGTGGTGTTGCTGGTATTGTCTACATCGAAGCTATTAAAGCTGAATCCGAACATCCAGCCGAGGCGCTGTTTTTTTCCGAAGAAGCGGGTGTATTGCAGCTCCCATCCTGTCGCCGTGCCGCCGCTTTCAGTGAAATTGCGGGATGCTCCTGAGGAGCCGTAGGCATTGTAGTTCAGAGTGTTGGTAGCGGTATCATACTGGTCGGAGTTGGAGTAGCTAAAATTAGCCGTTTTACCATCAGAGGCGAAACCATTGGCTTGCGAGTAGGTATTGTCCATAAATACATCGCCGTTGTCGTAAGTGCGGCCTACGGTGACGTCGCCACTTTTGGTTTCGATGACAGGGAGGGCAACGCTGCCCACATTGGAAAACTCCACATCGGTGCCAAACATACCACGATAGCCTATATTAACGCGGTCGCTGCGGCGCTCCGGAGGTGGGCGGAAGAGATCTCGCTGGGACTGTGCATGGCTGACGAGTGGAGCAATAAGGAGCAAGAAGGCTAGGGCAAAAGTAGATTGCTTCATAGATAAATTAAATAGATGCACACAGCAAACGACGGGCCTTTTGCAATGTCAACCCCGATGGTTTGCCGAAGAAATTTTCCGAAAAGCGGGGGACCAAAGAACATGCGCTGGTTTTCGTGCAAAAAGCGTTGAAAGCTGTTCTGAATAGTCCATACTTGCAGCTTCAAACAAAAAATACAGCTCGTAACCACAGCTTAACAAACCACCGCAGAACACGCACTAATGGCGAATAATCCACCCTACGGCAGCCGTCCCTATGGAGGCGGCAACCGCCCCCACCATCACCACGGACACAGTAATCAGATTCGCAAAAACGAGCGGATCCGCGCTCGCGAAATCCGTTTGATAGATCCAGACGGCAAGCTGATTGGAATAGTATCCAGAGACGAAGGCCTAGACTGGGCGCGTCGTTATGGGCTAGACCTTGTGGAGATAGCTGCGACAGCCCAGCCACCTGTGTGCAAAATACTGGACTACGGGAAGTATATGTATGAGCTTTCCAAGAAGTCGAAGGAGAAGCATCCGACGATAAAGGTGAAGATCATAAAGTTCCGCGCGCACATAGGGGATCACGACTTTATGGTGAAGCTGCGGCACTCCGAGGAGTTTTTATTTAAGGGAAACAAATTGCGCTTCGTTCTCCAGTTTCGCGGACGCGAGATGGAGCACACGGAAATCGGCATGGCAGTAGTGCAGCGAGCCGTGAAGGAATTGGTGCATGTAGGAGTGCTAGATGGCGAAGTGAAGCGGGCAGGCCGCAACATATTTGCCAACATGTCTCCCCTGCCACAGGCTAAGCGCAAGCTAAAGTTCAATGAGCAGGTGTCTGAAGGGGACAACTTGAAGGACGATGCCGATGAAGTAGAGCATGACGACGAGCACGACTCGGACGGCAAGCACTAGAACAGAACGGCTTCGCAAATGAGAGACTGCGGCAGCCTCACGGCTGCGGGTCGCTACACTATATATTTACGTTATGCAAAACGCAGAAATACGCCCATTGATACAGGAAATCAGCCGCCGCACAGGGTATTTGTGGAGGTTTCTTTGACGTCCCAGGGAAACGAGAGCAGATAGTCGCGCTAGAGGAGCGAATGAGCGCGCCTGGATTTTGGGATAGCCAAAGGCAGGCACAAGAGGTAACCGCAGAGACATCAAGGCTGAAGGGTTTGCTTGGCCCAATCGAAAGCTTCAGGGCCAAGGTGGAGGACCTTGAGGCAATGGCGGAGCTGGCCGAAGAGCTAGCGGGCGAAGAGCAACTGGCTTATGAGGCGGAGGTGTTTGCCACGGCGAAGGGGCTGAAGGAGGCGCTTGATGAATTGGAAATCAAGAGCTTCCTGTCCGGTAAATTTGATAACTGCAACGCGATAGTCTCGATACACGCGGGGGCTGGCGGAACAGAGTCTTGCGATTGGGCGGATATGCTGCTGCGTATGTACACGCGCTGGGCCGAGCGGCGGGGCTACACAATCGAGCTTGAGGATCTGCAAGCGGGGGATGAGGCAGGGATTTCGCGGGCGACGTTTCGGATAATTGGTGAAAACGCTTACGGCTACATTAAGTCTGAGCGAGGTGTGCACCGCCTAGTGCGTATTTCACCCTTTGACGCAAATAAGCGGCGGCATACATCGTTTAGCGCGGTGGATGTGGTGGCAGAAATCGAAGATGACAGCGCAGTGGAGATACGCGAAGAGGACTTGCGGATAGACACCTACCGCTCTAGCGGGAAGGGTGGGCAGCATGTAAACAAGACGGAATCAGCAATAAGGCTTACGCACTTGCCGACAGGGATCGTGGTAGCCTGCCAAACGGAGCGATCCCAACTGAAGAACAAGGCGACGGCCATGAAGATACTGCGTTCACGAGTCTATGAAAAGCAACAGGACGAGAAGCGAGCAGAGATGGAGCGATTTTACGGAGAGAAAGGTGAAATCGGGTGGGGATCGCAGATACGTAGCTATGTGTTTCAGCCTTATCAGATGGTAAAGGATTTGCGCACAGGTGTGGAAACAGGGAATATCCAGGCGGTGATGGACGGTGATTTGGATCGGTTCATACACGGGTGGTTGCGAGCAGGGTGCCCACGGCACCGCAATAAGGATATTGTTTTAGAGGATTAAACGGCATAGCTTCCGAGAAGAGAGATTACCCGCGAAGTACATGAGCGAACCACTATCCAAATTGCAAGGAGCTCGGGCGGTGGTGCTGCTGCACACGCTTCGCCAGTGCAATCTGTTTGCCGATATGCCAGCGGCCGACTTGGAGCGAGTAGCTGCTACCTGCGAGTTGCTGCGCTACGAGAAAGGGGAGTACCTGTTTCACCATGGGGAAAGGGCGCGGGGCTTTTTCATAGTGCAGAGCGGCACGGTGAATATCCACCGACTGAGCCCTGATGGGCATGAGCATATCATCGCACTATTTAAGCCGCATGAATGCTTTGCGGAGGTGGTGCTGACATCCATGGAGTCTTATCCTGCCAATGCAGTGGCGCTGGAGGCTACGCAGGTGGTGCTTGTCAGGAAGGCTGAGTTTTGCGGATTGATCATGGCGCAGCCAGAGCTTGCGCTACGGATGCTCACATCTATGAGCATGCACCTAAAATACCTTTTGCAGATGATGGATGACCGCAAGTTTAAGCGGGTGGAGAGCCGATTGGCGCACCATTTACTGAGGCATTGCACACGCGGGGGGAATGGGGCGCCATGTGTTCAACTCGATTCAAGCAAGAAGGTGCTTGCGGGAAGGCTGGGGGTATCTAGTGAGACGTTATCCCGGGCATTCGCGCGATTTAAGGAGAAGCAGCTCATCGAGGTCAACGGGTCCGTTATCAGCTTATTGAATACCGAGGGGCTAAAGGAATGGCTGATGGAGTAAGCACGGATAGTAGATTTGCCTAGCCTATACCGAGAAGGCAAATCGAGAGGCAAAGAAGGCGGGCTTTTGCAGAAGAAAGCCGCGCCGATTGCCGTCGGCGCGGCCACTACTTGTTATGCGTCTGTCTGCTGTCTCATCCGTTAGACATCACTAATGATCCGAGAAGAAAAGGGACTAGCCCGCCATAGCGAGAACACGGGGGAAGAGAACCTCGTTTTCCAAATGGATGTGGGCGACGGTATCTGCCTCTAGGTCAGCAAGGCCCGCGAAGAGAGCGCGGTAGGTGTTGCAGGCTTCCAGTGGCGGACGGTAGCCGTTTGTGAGCTCGCGGATACGCTCAATGGCGGCACCTGTAGAGTCGTGCTCGGCCATCATTTGGCGGATTGGGGTAGCAAGGACAGAGGCTTTAGCCTGAGCTGTTTCCAGCTCTTTGATGCGGGGGAAGAGAATGTGCTCTTCTTTTTTGGCGTGGGCAGCCAGCTCCATACCCATGCGGGTGAAAACTTCATAGAGCTCGATGAGGGACGGGGTGTGACCACCATGCACGTCAGCCACTCTTTCGGCCATGGCATGAATGCGGGGAAGCTCCTTGCGGAGGAAGCCGTGGTGCTTATCAACAATATAATCAGCCAGCTCGGAGGCAGAGAGCGTGGTGGGGTTGACGGCGGTTGGCTCAGCCTGATTTTTTTCTGCTTCGAGGGCTTGCAGGACCGTTTCGAGGGGAACGCCCTTGCGTGTGCATGCCTCGCGAAGGGTGAGCTTACCTTGGCAGCAGAAGCCCATGTCGTAAAACTGGAAGACGCGGCTGAAATTGGGGTAGCCTGCCACAATTTCGCCGACTGTTTGATCGGCCAGAGGAGTGCCAGGCGCGGATACTGTTAAGGTATGCTCTTTCATCGCTTGCCATAGTAGCATTTTTTGCGAGAGCCTACTTTGACATAGGTCAAGAGTCCTTACTTTTAGGGTATCTAAAATGGGATGAGTTATAAAGGCAGAGACCAAATATTGAGTTGTCTATCACGTGAAGAGTGCCATCCTGATAAGTTTGATAAAGAAGTGGGAGTAGCTCAGTTGGATAGAGCAGCCGCCTTCTAAGCGGCAGGTCGCGAGTTCGAGTCTCGCCTCCCGCGCCAATAAGAAAGCCAAAAAATAAAGTAAGATAAGGCGGACGCTTGCGGAAATACTGAAAGGCTATATGGATGCGGGGGATGTCTGAAGCGATTTTCTTTATACAGGATTTTGCAATAATCATGCTAGCCGCAGCCTTCGTGGGCTGGGGGTGCAAACGAATTGGGTTGTCGCCAATAGTGGGCTACTTGCTGGCCGGATTAATAATTGGGACGAAAGAGATAACGATTGTAAATGTGACAAACCCAGATCGCGTCCAGGTACTGGCGCAAGTGGGGGTGGTGTTTTTGATGTTTTCTATAGGGCTGAACTTTCGACTGCGGCGCTTCAGGGAGCTGGGGTTGCCGCTGGTGGGGGCGACGGTGCTGACGGCGCTCTTCGTGCTGAACCTATCGCGTGGACTGAGCCCGATCATAGGGCTGACGTCGCAGCAAGGCCTGTTTGTGGCGGCGATGTTTATGGTGAGCTCATCGGCGGTGATTGGGAAAGTGCTTATGGAGAGCAGGGTGGGGCACCAGCGATTTGGGCAGTTAGCGATGGGGATCACATTGCTGGAGGACATAGTGGCGGTAGTGATGCTGACGTTTCTGAGCTCGTTTGTAGCGCTTGAGAAGTCCAGCGCCCAAACAGGAGAAATAATCTGGCAGATATCGCTGCTGGTCGGTTTTGCGTTACTGATGATACTTACAGGGCTGGTAATTGTGCCACGGTTACTGAAAAAGGTGGTACGCGCGCAATCGCAAGAGCTTGAGACGGTACTTGTGGCCGGCTTGCTATTTACCTTTTCCGTGCTCGCGGTGCGGGCAGATTACTCACTCGCGCTGGGGGCATTTCTGATTGGCATGACGCTGGCGGAAACGCCGAGGCTCAACATGATTGAGCGAACGTTTAGCGGGCTACGGGATGTGTTTACGACGGTGTTCTTTGTGTCGGTTGGAATGACGATGAACATACACACGGTGCCGAGCGCGATCGGGCTGATTGTATTTGGGACGGTTTTTGCTCTTTTATTGCGGCCAATTTGCGCTGCGTTTGGATTGCTTGCCGCTTGTGAGGATTCCAAAACTGCACTACGCGCCGGGCTCTGCCTGACACCTATTGGGGAGTTTTCGTTTATCATTGCGGCGCTTGGCGTAACGGCGGGCGTCCTTGACGAAAAGTTTCAGGCAGCAGCGGTAGGGATCTCGCTGTTTACGGGGATACTTTCGCCGATGCTTATTTCCAGAAATGAAGCGATTGCGGCGAAAATAGTGGATACGCAATTATTCCGATGGCTGGACAACGGACTGGATATTTATCGGGGATTGCTGCAATCACTGGCTAAGTTGCAGGAGTCCAACATGCTGCTAAAACTTTCGCGGAAGCGATTGGTTCAGATAGGGATCGAGATAATATTAATAACGGCAATACTGGTGTTTTCGCGATCGGGAGAGCAGGCGCTGATCCGATGGGGAACGAGCAAAATGGAGCTATCGGAGTCTGTAGTGAGCACGATCTACTGGATTGCCATACTAGGGATATGCCTGGTGCCACTGTTAGCGATCTGGCGCAATATCGGAGCGCTGACGCTGATCATTTGCGATTTTGTGCAGATAAAGAACCCGCAGTTCCGCCGGGTGAGCCCCTTTCTTGCCTTTGTGGTGAGGGCGGTGGCAGGCTTTTTCTTGCTGCTGTGGTTTTGGAACTTTTTGCCGATTGGCGAATTGCGCGGGTGGTTCCTAGTGATTTTGCTGATAACGCTGATAGCACTGGCCGTCTTCGGCTGGAAACGGATGATCTATTGGCATAGCCAGATAGAGGTTACTTTTGAGGATTCGCTTTCGGGTAAGACAAAGGCGAAGCGCTATACCTTGCCACCCTGGGCGCTAAAAAATAAGGGCTGGGGGCTGAGCCTGGAAGAATGCGTGATCCCTGATCAAGGAGTGTGGGCAGGCAAGAGCATACAGGAAACGGGCTTGCGCGCTCGCACGGGGTGTAGCATCGCTTCCATAGAGAGGCATGGTTTTCGCATCAATAACCCCGGGCCGCAATCGCACTTGTTCCCTGGAGACAGGCTGCTGCTGCTGGGAGAGCCTGAGCAATTGGAAAAGGCGCGTGCGATACTCCGCGAGGAGCAAGTGGTGGCGCCCAATGAGGAGCAGGAAAGCATACATGACACGGTGCTGGAAACCGTCGTGATTCCTGAAAGGAGCCCTGTGGAGGGCAGGACACTGGCGGAGCTTAACTGGCCACGACTCTTTACCGTGCAGATCGCAGGTATCAGGCGGGGTGGAGCCAAGACGCTTATACCCGGCGGCGACTACAAATTACAGGTGGGGGATGAAGTCCTCTTGCTTGGATCTGCTGCGCATATACGGAGCGTGAATATACAGATATCTCCCTCGGCAATCGGCACAGCCGAGGCCATGGCCTAAGCGCAGAAAAGTCAGCAAAAACCAATCAAGCGAGACACAAATGGATATAGCAAAAGTAAGAGAGCAGGCGTGGGTAGGGGACGCGGTGCTGGCTCTGTATGCGCGTCGCTGGCTACTGGCAAACCGCTCAGCAGAGGGAGCTGTGCCACGGGAGCTGCTGTTTAAGGAGATGACCAACAATGCCTTTTTGGCAGGGCTGGGGGAGCCAACCAGCGTAGAGGCCGCCATCGGGCGGTGCTTTGAGAAGGAGGGGCTGGAAGCGGCCTTTGCTCACATAGAGGCGACGATACTGCCCCATTTTCTCAAACAGGAACAGAAACGCCTGCGCTCAAGGCAAGGGCAGAAACGCTAAAAGCTACACCAA
>CAZHQD010000003.1:24304-27175 GCA_964533835.1 uncultured Puniceicoccaceae bacterium
GGAACAGAAACGCCTGCGCTCAAGGCAAGGGCAGAAACGCTAAAAGCTACACCAACGGCAGCGGGGCTATTTTTCCACGTGGACTTTGCCGCCACCGACTACGGTTTTGCCGATGACCCAGCCCTTGTGGCCGAGGCCTGCCGCACGCTTTAAGATGCTTTCGGCGGAGTAGCTATCGACGATAAGGACCATGCCAACGCCCATATTCCAGACTTCGTAGGCTTCCTCGAAGGCTACGTTGCCAGCCTCCGTGAGGAACTGAAAGAGAGGAGGAACCGGCCAAGAGCTAGTGCGAACCACGGCATCCACGCCGTCGGGGAGAACACGGTTGATATTGCCCGTGAAGCCGCCGCCCGTGATGTGGGCTGCGCCGTAGATTTCGTTGCCTTTTCGGACTTCAAAATTACGGCCTTTGTTGAATTCTTTGAGCAAAGCGAGAAGGCAGGAAGAGTAGCTGGTGTGTGGCTTGAGGAGCGCGCTAGCAATGCTGGCGCCACGGCTACCTGTGAAGAGAGCGGTGGGCTTTAGCCCTTGCTGCTCAAAGCAGATGCGACGTGCGAGAGAGTAGCCATTCGTATGGAGACCGCTGGAGGCCAAGCCAATGAGGGTATCTCCTGGCTTAATGGCGGCGCCAGAGAGAATGCGCTGACGCTCAACAACACCCACAATGGTGCCTACGAGATCGTATTCGCCCGCTTGATAAACGCCGGGAAGCTCAGCTGTCTCACCGCCAATGAGGGCGCACTTGCCCTCGGAGCAAGCCTTGGCGAGGCTCTTCATGACGGCGGTAAAGATGTCTGCGTTGAGCTTGTCGCTCGCAAAATAATCGAGGAAGAAGAGGGGCTCGGCGCCCATGACTGCGATGTCGTTCATGCAGTGGTGGACGATGTCTGCGCCGACGCCGCTATGGTTGTTGGCGAGGAGGGCGACCTTGAGCTTGGTGCCAACGCTGTCTGTGCTGCTAACGAGGACAGGCTGCTGGTAGCGGAGCTTGGAGGCGTCAAACAATCCTCCGAAGGCGCCAATGCCGCCGACAACTTCGGGGCGCGACGCTTTCTTGAGCTCGGGTTTGAGCCGCTTTAGCAATTGTTCTTTAAGGGCGATATCAACGCCTGCCTGCGCGTAAGCTTTAGCCATATCTTGAGACTCTATGACGAAATCCTTTTGCGGTTACAAGGCACAAAAGGGGAGATGGGTATCCATTTTGTGGTTTAGGATTCGATTTCCACGCTGTTCTCCAGTGAGCCAATCTCTGCGACCTCAACGCGGAAGCGATCGCCAGCCTGCAAATAGCGCGGAGGGGTGCGCTTGTGGCCAACGCCCGATGGGGTGCCCGTGAGGATGACTGTTCCAGCTTCCAGAGTGGTGCCAGAGGAGAGAAATGCTATGAGGGTAGGGATATCGAAAATGAGTTGATCAAGCTTGGACTCTTGAACCAATTGATCATTGAGGAAGCCACGGATCGTGAGCTTTTCGGGACCAGGCAGGGCATCGGCAGTAACGATGCAAGGCCCGATAGGACAAAAGGTGTCGAAAGACTTTGCGCGGCAAAACTGGCCGCCGCCCCACTTGTATTGCCAGTCACGCGCGCTGACGTCGTTGGCAAGGGTGTAGCCGAGGACGAAGTGCAAGGCTTCAGCACGGGAGACATTGCGGCAACGCTTGCCGATAACGACAGCCAGCTCGGCCTCAAAATCCACTTCCTGGGATTGGGCATGGCCAGCAGGGAGGCGTATGGGTTTTTGATGGGCCTGAAGGGAGTTAGGCAGCTTGATAAAGAAAGTGGGGTGCTCCGCAGGGGCACGCCCCATTTCGGCAGAGTGTGCTTTGTAGTTTAAAGCGATTCCGATAATGGCGGGCGGAGCGACCGGAGGAAGAAGCTCGCCAGGTTTTGGGCAGGGAGGGCCCTGAATGAGCCCGCCCCTGGAGAAAGGGGAACCAGTGGCGCTGTAAAAGTGGCCATGCCGTTCAATACAGTAGGCAGCCTCTCCGCTCTTAGGATCGGGATAGCGATAGATTTTCATATCGGAGCCAATAGAGGCTACTCTGCGGCAGGCTTCTTCTTGCTGCCGCCGCTCTTGCCGCCTGAGCTTTTATCAAAAGCATAACTGCCAGGGCCGATGAACATGAGGCTGGTGAAGACGGTGAGCATGGCGAGGGGGTAGGCAAAGGTCTTGAAATCGGCCTTGAAGAAGTCTGAGAGAAGCAAAGTGGCCGTGAGCATGGTGAAAGCGATGAGAAAAGCCGCTATACGGAAGAACATCCCGAGTACAATGAGCACGCCGCCAAATACTTCCGCCGTAGCGGCGAGAAAGCCGGCAATAACCGGCGGAACAATGCCGTCTATCCCATAAACGGAAAGCGCACTGCCGACGCCTTCCAAAGCGGACTTGCCGCCCATGAACTTGGGGAGGCCGTGCAAGACCATTATGGAGCCGACTCCCGCACGGAGGAGAAGCAAGCCAAAATCGGGTTTGTTTAGATAAGAGCTAACAGACGATAATAGACTCATGGCGGTAAGGGGTGTGGAAGGAATGCAAACCGTATTGCTCGCGGAATGCGAGCCTTTTTGCATTTGTTAAGTTAGTGAATTGGAGCGTATGCGTGGAGCGCTATAACTTGGCTCTGATAGTAACTGGCTGAGCAGGAGAAAGGAGCTGTCGGGGAAGCCGCATGCTTTCTTAATGGCAACGTCTCGCTCCAAGGGGTTGCGGATGGCGGCGATTCGGCGGGCTTCCTGGAGGGAGGTGATTCTGGCAAGCCAGCCGGAATAGGCGCTTGGGGCGATAGGGTAGTCTGAGCCGTGAAGGACTCTGTCGGCGACGCCTGCATCCAAGACCCGCTTTAGGTAGAGAAAGCGGTTGGGCGTGG
>CAZHQD010000003.1:27275-41468 GCA_964533835.1 uncultured Puniceicoccaceae bacterium
TCGGCGACGCCTGCATCCAAGACCCGCTTTAGGTAGAGAAAGCGGTTGGGCGTGGCAAGGGCGCTATTGTCGCCGAAGAGGTTGGGGTGTCTGGGGAGCATCGCCAGCCAGTCTTTGAAGTAGCAAGGTTCCCAGAAGCTACCGCTGCCCGCAACATGGGCTGCGACAACCGTGACACCCTCGTCGAGGACGGCGGAAAGGCGCTTGGGGTCGGCATACTGTGCTTTTGCGATGGGGAGGGCCTGCTCGCCCCCTGTGTGGCAGATGAAAACGAGCTTGTGCTCCGCCACCTTGCGCCAGAAGGGGAGGTAGTCTTTGCGGAGGAGATCGACATTGTGGACGTTAGGCAGGAGCTTGATGGCCTTTGCGCCGAGCGCCACGCAACGCTCCAGCTCGTCTATGGCGTCTTGCCTTGCAGGGTGGATGGAGACGGCAGGAATCAGCTCAGGGTGTTTTTGACAAACGGAGAGAACATAGTCGTTTGGAGTGAAGAAGGCAGCTTGGTTTATGAGCGGCTCGCCAGAGTCTGAGTAGGGCCAATCCATAGCCAAGACCAGCGCCCCATCCAATGATGAAGTGTGAATATGATGGAGGAGCTGACTGAGGTAAGCGTCTGTGAGGTTACTTGATTGGAGACGGGATTTGCGGATGCCTACTGCACGCAATAGAAACCATGACTGGAGTTTTCTGAAGAGGGTATTTTCGGCGGTAAAACAGCCAGAGCCCCAAGAGTCGTTTCCGATTAGGTGGACGTGGCAATCCAGGCGCAGGTGCGATTTTTCGGCAGGGTTATTCATGGCTGGCAAGGATACGGGGTTCGGCTTGGTTGGCATTAAGAGCCATTTGTTTGAGGGAGGCGAGGTCGAGCTTTCCGCTGGCGAGAATGGGAATCTTTGGAACAATCTCGACGCGCTTAGGTATCCATAAATTGGATACACCCTTTTGGGTTAAAGTCTGGCGGATAAGGTCGGGGGAAATCGGTATAGAAGAGACCACGACGAGCGCTTCCCCCTTTTGCTCATCGGGAATGCTTGTGATGGCTAAAGCGGGAGCATCCTGCTGGGGGATATTCAGTTCTTTGAGGAGGATATCCTCAACCGCGCCGTGGGGAACCATCTCGCCCGCAATCTTAGAAAAACGGCTGAGGCGGCCCTCGATTTTCAGGAAGCCATCTGAGTCCATGGAAGCCAGATCGCCAGTCACATACCAGCCATCGCGAAAGGCAGCCTGGGTGCGCTTGATGTCGCCCAGATAACTGTGGAAGACATTGTGCCCTTTGAGCAGGAGCATACCCGTTTCGCCAAGTGACAGGGGTGCGCCCGTCTCGGGATCAACAATCTTTGCGGCCATACCCGATAACAAGCGACCTACGGTGCCTGTTTTGTGGCCGATTTGAGGGAGTGACTTGGCGGAGCAGAGCGGGGGATGGGGGAGGTTTACCGCGGCAACGGGAGCGGTTTCGGTAAGGCCGTAACCCTCCAAATAAAGAGATCCCATCCTGGACGACCACGCTTCAGCAAAGCCAGCGGGAGTCTTTTCCGCGCCAGCCACGACAAAGCGCAGGGAGGCAAGAAGACTTGGGTCTGTTTTGTTTAAGTGGGGGCGCAGGAAGGTAGGTGTAGCCAGGAGGACGGAGGCTTTGTCTGCGTGGACGGCTTCGGCGATTTTCTTAGAATCGAGCGGGGAAGGGCAGGAGACAACGGTGAGCTTCTCAAGAAGGGGAAGCCAGAAGCCCGCGTTTAGGCCGAAGCTGTGGAAGAGAGGGAGGCTGCTCAAAAGGCGGTCACCCTTTTGAAAGAAACGGCATTCGCTAATTTGCGTGATGTTGGCAATGAGGTTGCGGTGGGAAAGCACGATACCTTTTGGGGAGCCAGTGCTGCCGCTGGAGAAGAGGACGGTTGCGGTGTTGTGGCCGCCATTGCCATTGATCTGGTAGTAGCGCATGAGCCAGCGGGCGGGGAGAAGGCGAAGCGCAAAGAGAGTCAACAGCAGGCGCGGTTTTGAGAGCCGAGGGAGCTCCTTGTCTATGTGCAACACGCTTAGGGAAGCCCACGGGAAATCTTTCAATTTGGAATGCAGCACGGTGGCTGTAATTATGGTATCGATGTTGCCAGACTTCAGGCAGGCCTCTTGCGCGGAACGGCCAAGCGTGAAGTTGAGATTCACGGGGATGTTGCCAGACCAAGTTACAGCGAGATTGGCAACCCATGAAGCAATGCCTGGAGGCAGGACGATGCCGATATGTTTGCCAGAGCCGTGTGCTTTTAGGGTGCGGGCCATTTCGAGCGAGAGGGCGGCTAGCTTGTCTGCACTGAGCGCTTTGCGTTCGGTGGTGTGGTCGATAATCACGATTCTGCCGGGACTTTCCGCGAGCTTTTCAAACGCCAGTTGGCCGAGATTTTTTTCGAGGATAGGGCGTGTAGCGAAAGCATCGGAAAGGAGGAGCGCAATCTGCTCACGAACACCCTCGGCGGTGGCATCGTTGAAGGGGATTGGCGTGCCATAATGGATTGCCAGAGGGTAGGGCAGAGCGCGGGGGAGTTTCCAGAAATAGCGGTCGCCATAGAACGAGAAGACGGAGCCCCAGAGACCGTCAAGAGCGATGGGCAGGACGGGAACTTGTGCGCGGCGGGCAATCAGCTCGAAACCCTTTTTGAACTCGTTCATGCCGCCGCTACGAGTGAGCTGCCCTTCAGGAAAGATGCAAACAACGTGGCCACGCATGAGGGCATCGGAGGCTTTTACGATGGCGTCCTTAGCATGAGTAGGGGAGACGGGAATGACACCAAAGAGGTCGAGGATGGGCTTTAGCCAAGAGCGATCACGGAGGCTTGCTATGCCGAGGAAGCAAACGGGCCTTGGGCAGGTGAGGGCAATAAGAACGGCATCTGCATAGCTCACGTGATTGGCCACAAGGAGGACACCGCCATCGCGGGGAAGGTGGTTTAGGCCGCTCAAGCGGATGCGGTAGAATACCTTAACGATGGACGCAGCGATAAGGCGCAGGAAGGAGCGGGGAGTCCAGCGGAGAGCCATCACTACAGCAACGGCAGCGGGAAGCAGCATGAGAGCGGTGATGTGTTTGCTGCTTAAATCAAAATAGCCAGCGAGCAGCCAATGCAGCCCTACGCTGCCAAGGCCACCCAAATTGATGAGGAGGTTACTGCCTGCGAGCATGGAAGCGCTTTTGCCCTCGGGCACCTTCGCGATGAGCCATGCCTGAACGGGGGAGACGAAGAGGCCGCCCGCGAAGCCCGTCACTACGAGTGCTATTTGGAAATGGGCGCCTGTGGGGTTGGAGAGGCTTAGGTAGCCGATGCCAAGAAGCATTCCAAACGCTCCGATGGGGGCTAGCCCGATATGCAAATGCCGCCTGCAAATTAGTGAGGCCAAGATGCTGCCGCCTGCGATGCCCGCACCGAGTAAGAGAAGCCAAATGCCTGTCTGCGTGGCCGCGCCCTCAGCGGCGAAGTTTTCCCTGCCCGCCTGAACCAGAGTGAGGTAGATGATGCCGCCAACGGCGTAGAAATAAGTCATGCCGAGGGCGCTGCGCCTCACATCGGGGAGCAAGAAAAGATTCTTTAGCTGACTGAAGTGGCTCCAGAGGATGTCTGGCTTCAGGTGGTTAGCGGCACCCTCGGGGGTGTACTCCACACGCTGAAATACTAACCATGCGCAGAATGCAGTCGCGCCGATGATCAGCATGGCAAAACCAGCTCCTACCCACAGCTCCCCTGTGAGCTTGGTGCTTTCGTCGAGCAAGTAGCCACCGCAAAAGGAGCCAAGCAATATGGCCGAGATTGTGGCAAACTCCATGAGACCCGAAGCCCTGCCGAGCTGCTCGGCTGGCACCAATTCTTTAATGATGCCCTGCTTTGCGGGGGAGAAAAAGGCGCTCTGTAGGGTGAGGATGGCAAAGCCAATACTGGCTACCCAAAAACTACCTGCCCAGAGGCCGCAAGTGATCACGGCAACCGCGCCAATCTGAAGGAGGAGAGTCCAATTGAGCAGTGATCTTTTGGAGAAGCGATCACTGCACCAGCCTGCAATCGGCGCAAAGAGAATGAAGGGGAGCACCAGCATGGCGGCGAGGAGATTGCCGTGCCATGTCATCTCAGCATTTGTGCCAGCATAGACGAGGCTGGCCAGGCCTATCAGGAGCAGCTTCGCAGCGTTGTCAGCAAAGGCTACCTGCGCTATGGCAACCAGTAGGCTGTTGAAGGAACGGGTGGGATTGGTTGATTTCATCCCCTCCCTAAATGCCAATCCCATGCCTGACAGTATTTGGGATGGAACTATCTAGCTTTTTAATGGCTATAAATGCCTTTTATTCAGCAGTTTGCGAAAATAATGGGTTTATTTTTATGCAATAATGGAGGACGTCTTTATATACATAAAATGTCGTAATTAAGCATTTTATGTCGTCCTGTTATTTAAGGCCATCTCTGAACTTCTTACCTGCTTCCAGTGTGTGGAGGAGCTGTATGTAGTTTTGATTATTGAGGGATGCTTTGAAGGAATGAAGCTCGTTTTCAAAGGCGCTGATGGCGCGAAGGACTTCGTCTCTGTTTTGCTCGAAGATATGCCGCCAAAGGACGGGGTTGCCTGCGGCGATGCGCGTGGTGTCGGCCAGGCCATTCCCCGCCAAGGCACCCCAGCTTTTATCCTTATGCAGTAGCTGAGCTGAGAGAACAGAGGCCAGGACATGGGGAAGGTGGCTAATATGGGCTACTATCTCGTCGTGCTTTTCGGGGTCTATGGTGCTGACGCGCATATCGAGATTTTGCCAGAGGCTGACAACTGCCTTGAGCGCGGGAAGCGGGGTTTCTTCGATAGGGGTTACAAAGCAGTTGCGGCTCTTAAAGAGGTCCGCGCTGGCAAATTCGTGGCCGCTTTTTTCCGAACCTGCCATGGGGTGGGAGCCGACAAAGGTACCCTTGCTTTTGGCAAGAGCGGCGTGCGCGTGGCGGCAGATGGTGCCCTTGGTGCTGCCGACATCGGTGACGATGGCACCTGATTTGAGGTGTGGGGCAATCTTTTCGGTGAGAGGAACGATGGTTTCCACAGGAGAGCAGACGACAATCAAGTCTGCTTCCTGGACGGCGGATTCGGCGGAATCGTGAATGACATCGCACCACGGGAGCTTGGCGATTTCCAGACGCGTTTCCACTCTGCGCGCCCAGACATGGATGCTCTTGGCCAAGGAGTGGCTCTTCAGCGCCATGGCCAGCGAGGCTCCAAGTAAACCTGGAGCAAGAATGCAGACAGTATCCATACCTACAAATAGCAATCGGATTTGCGGAAAAGTCGAGCCTTAGCATATTCGTGCTAACGTAAGCCCAAGGGGAAACACGCAGAAACTCGACTCCGAGCATCCCCATACTAAAGTAAAAGCATGACAAACGCCGACACACACGCCCCTGCCATTCATATAAAGGGGGCGCGTGAACACAATTTGAAGAACCTAGAACTGCGATTGCCCCGTGGGAAGCTGGTCGTGCTGACGGGCGTATCGGGCTCAGGAAAAAGCTCTCTGGCATTCGACACGATCTACGCGGAGGCCTACCGCAAGTATATGGATAGCTTATCTACGGGGGTTCGCGAGTTACTTGAGCAAATCAAGCGTCCCGAGGTGGACTTTATAGAGGGGCTATCTCCCGTAATTGCCATAGAGCAGAGGAGCGCAGGCGAAAATAATCCACGGGATACTGTGGCGAGCATGACGGAGGTGGCAGACTATGCTCGATTGCTCTGGGCGCTGGGGGGGGAGGCATTTTGCCCCAAAGATGGCGGGCGGATTGAGAGACGCTCGCTTGATGACTGCATTGCACGTCTGCTACAGGAACCAGCTGGGACGCGGATGCTTTTGCTGGCACCCTACCTAAAGGCGAAGGCATCCATTTTGAGGGATGAACTGCCGCACCTAAGACAACGGGGATTCCAGCGGGTGAGACTGGATGGCGTGGTGAGAGATCTGGATGAAAGAGACCTGCTGCCGAGTGGCAGCGGCGGAAAAGAGCTACAGGTGGATATTGTGGTGGATAGGGTGGTAGTAGCGGCAGAGCAGCGCACACGAATCGCGGACTCGCTGGAGCTGGCATTTCGAGAGGGCAAAGAGAAAGCGCTCGCTCTAGTGGAACGAGCTGGAGGGGCTTGGGAAGAGATTCCGCTCAGCCAGAGCTATTCCTGCTCGGTATGTGGCGAAAATTACCCAGCCATCACGCCACGCACATTTTCACCCAATCATTTGGATGGGGCATGCAATACTTGCGGCGGGCTAGGGAAGACGCTGCAATACAGCGAGCAGCTCGTTATCCCAGACCCTTCCAAGACGGTGCGTGGTGGGGCAGTGAAGCCGTTTCGTATAGGGTCCAAGCGTCTGATTATACGACATAATGCGCTCTTGAAACAATTGGCAGAGCAATTGCCCTACGATCCTGAAATGCCCTGGCAAGACTTGCCGCAAGAGACAAGGCAGACGCTTTTGCATGGGGCAGGGGAGCGGCTTTTCTCATTCAAGCTGCAATCAGGTAACAGAAAGCCAGAGCAGATGCCGTTTAAGGGGATATTTGCGGAGCTGGATCGGCTCTCGCACGACACGAGCTCGAATTCACTTAGGACACGGCTGATAACCTACCAAACGGGGACAGAGTGCCTCGCATGCAAGGGGCAGCGGCTTAGCCCGCTGGCTTTATCGGTAAAGCTGGGAGGAAAGAGTTACGCAGATTTTCTTTCGATGGACCTAGCGGAAGCCTATACGTTTGCACGGAGCCTACAGGCGGCGACGGGAAAGATAACGGCTATGGCGGATGCGCTAAGAGGGCTTACGGATAGATTGTATTTTCTTAATGAAGTAGGGCTGGAATACCTGACGCTGAATCGAGAGTTTGCGACGCTTTCGGGGGGGGAGGCTCAGCGGGCAAGGCTTGCTGCTCAGCTAGGGATGGGGCTAACGGGTGTGCTTTATATTCTGGACGAGCCCTCTATAGGCTTGCACGCCCATGACAACGAGAAGTTGATCAAGGCTATTCTCTCCCTGAGGGACAAAGGGAACTCCGTTATTGTGGTAGAGCATGATGCCGACACCATGAATGCGGCAGACTGGCTGGTGGAGCTAGGGCCAGGCGCGGGCAAGGCGGGGGGGCAGCTCATTTTCCAAGGCACGCCCAAGGAGGCAAAGGATTCTAAGGATTGCCGCACGGGAGGGTATCTGGCGGGCAGATACCGCATAGACAAAAATGCACTGACACTGAGGCCAACCAATAATTGGCTAACGGTCTATGGGGCAACCGAACATAATCTTAAGAATGTGGAAGTGGCTTTCCCATGCGGACTCCTGACGTGCGTAACAGGGGTTTCCGGATCGGGCAAGAGCACGCTCGTTAATGACATACTGGGCAATGCCGCCGCATTTAAGCTGAACCGTGCGAAGCAGATACCAGGGAGGCATAAGAAAATAGAAGGGCTGGAAGTTTTTGAAAGCTGTGTGCGCGTGGACCAAGAGCCGATTGGCAGGAGCCCGCGCAGCAATCCCGCCACATACACCAAGCTTTTCGATGATTTGCGCGCGCTCTATGCCCAGACACCAATCGCGAAGGTCCGTGGCTACGGGGCAAGCCGCTTTTCATTTAATGTGCGCGGGGGCCGCTGTGAGCGATGCCAGGGGGATGGCGCCATCAAGCTGGACATGAAGTTTCTGGCCGATGTCTATACCGAGTGCCCTAGCTGCGAAGGAAAACGCTATAACCGCGAAACGCTGGAAGTGCGATTCAAGGGGTATAATATTGCCGAGGCTTTAGCCCTAACTGTGGATGAGGCTGCCGTGCTTTTTAAAAATATACCACGCATTGCGGCACGACTGAACACGCTACAAGCGGTGGGGCTGGGCTACTTGCAACTTGGGCAAGCGGCCAATACTCTTTCGGGAGGTGAGGCCCAGCGGCTAAAGCTCAGCAGTGAGCTATCGCGCAGGAATGTGGGGCAAATGCTGTATTTGCTGGATGAGCCGACTACAGGGCTACACTGGGACGATATACAGCACCTGATGGACTTACTCTTCAGGCTACGGGATCAGGGGCATACCGTTATTATCATTGAGCATAACCTGGATGTTATTCGGCTCGCTGACTGGGTGATAGACATGGGGCCTGCGGGAGGGCGGAATGGAGGGCAAGTAGTCTGCGCGGGGCCAGTAGAGGAGATTGTGGAGTGCGCCCATTCACTAACGGGAATTTCGCTAAAGAAAATCGGCCCGCTGACAAGAGCTCAGCGAGTTTCGGCCAAATAGCGATGATCCACGCGGAGATCTGTCTCACTGAGCAGCCAAAGGTAGAGCTTCTTGAGGAGATTCGTGGCCAATGCTTCGTCTACGGGGAGGTCTTTAAGGGGAAGGCCAAGGTAATTGGCCGCGAGCGCTTGTTCGAGTGGCGGCAAGGCTTGCAGCCACGACTCGCGAACGGGGTAACCTTCATCACGGGCGATTTTGAATTGGGCCTTTAGCAGGACTACAGAGGGAGAATAGCCGAGGCAAAGGGCATCCAGAGAGCGCTCAAAGACGTCATATACGGGCGCAAGCTCGGGAAGGTGCGCGGCATTAAGCTCAACAAAGCGAGCGAGCTCTGCGGCTGCCGCAAAGGCATGGTAATTCCTGGCAAGCGCGTCAGGGCGTTTTTCAACGGAAAACTCCTGGACAAAATACAGGTCGCGATTGCCTACTTTGCGCAAAGTGAATGCGCCTTTATCGAGGAGAGCGGGGACTTCGCGGAGCTTCTTTTTACTGCCACTGCCCAGAGGCGAGAGAGCGGTTATGAGGCCACCGCTGAGGGAAAGGAGCGACAGGCGCTCGCGGTTTTCTCCCTGAAGCGCACGGTTCAGGACGTAGGCATCGGTGTGAAGGTGGCGCTCAGCCAGCGACATCTGTGGGCAAAGGGGAGGGGGATTCCGCCTTGTATGAGTTCGTGTTTGGATCGAAGACAGGGACAACAGCGCCGCCCGAAATGATGAGTTTCATGGCATCTCCGATGGTCATATCAAGCACGATAACATCCTCTTTGGGGACCATGATGAGCCAGCCGCTGGTGGGATTCGGGGTGGTGGGAATGAAGACGTTCCATACTTCGGAGTCGGTTCTGTGCTGCACCTCGCCGTTTGCTTCGCTGGTCAGAAAACCTATTGAGAAGATATTTTTTCTCGGGAACTCAACCATGACTGCCTTTTGGAAGACCGCCTTTTTCTGCTGGGCTATGGTGTCCAGTATTTGTCTGACGGTTCCATAGACGGTTTTGACGAGTGGAACCTGATTCACAAAGCGCTCTATGGCGCTAACAAGAATTTTGCCAAAGACCAGGCGGGAGAGAAAGCCAATAAACGTAATGCAAACCAGTACTAAAAATGCGGAAACAATGGTGAGCAGTGCGACAAACCAATCTTTACTCTTTAAGTCCTCGCTTACGAAAAAAAAGAAAAAGTCCCTCGTGGGACCACCGAGCCATTCTATGAGCAAATTAATGACCCAGAGGGTCACCGCCAAAGGCGCCAACACAAAGATACCCGAGATAAAATCACTACGCAGATGCTTAAGCATAGCGGAAAAATGACTCATTTAATGGGAACTGCAAGCAACTACCAGACATGAAGCAAAATGCAGAGGAGGGCATTTCCTGCTTGGATGGCCAGAAAAATAGGCTCATTAAGGATGGATGGCAGGAACAGAAATCCCAATCGCATACACGCGCTGCGTGCCCTATCTGGAAGCCTTTCTAGAGCAGTTTCCTTTTTGCAAATGTGTGCCAGCCGATAGGCAATCGGCGGTGACGGCACTGGCTGCATTTTACGCCGTGAGCGGAGAAATGAAACGAACTGCTGAAGCAACGGACTATGAGGAAACACTAGTAAAGGCAGTCGCAGGCCAGCAAGTGGGCGGGCCGTATGCGTGGGTATTTGAAGCCGCCGCCGATGCCATAAATAGCTATCGGCTACCAGTGGCGCAGTGGCAGGCAATCTTGAAGGGACGGCTCCAAGAGGGAGATAGTTTGCGGTTTCAAAGTTATGAGCAACTGGCGGCGCATCTCGCTCTAGTGGCTGCGCCTGTGGGGCAGCTCGTGGCTGAATTGCTGGAGAAAAGAGATGCAGAGACCGGAATGATGGCGGGAAAGCTAGCCAGCGCGCTTTTCCTAACGAATTACTGGCTGAACTATGAGACGGAAGCCAAGAGGGGGCGTGTCTATTTGCCCATGAATGACTTGCAGGCATTTGGCGGAACGGAGAAGGACATTACCGCCGCTACGTCGCCACTACTGAGGAAGACTTTGGCGGTTATGGCTGGGCGCACGCGCACACTTTTTCTGGAATCGCGGGAGCTATCGAAAAAGCTGCCATTTCCACTGAACTGGAAACTGCGCAAGGTATGGCTAGAGGGTCACTTCCTGCTAAATAAGTTTGGGGAGCAAGGCTACGACCCATTTAGAGGAAAGCCCACACTGACGCTTCGCGGAAAGCTCCGAATTTTCGGGTTGGCGATGCTGGCCAGATAGCCAAGGACGGCCATGGTGGGGCTGGGGTTAGCAGTTGCAAAGTCAGTGCGCATCTGTTTGGATTTTTGGCATGGATTACGAGCCAGCCGCCGCATCTCCGCAGCAAACGAAATCGTGCACACGGCTGCTCTCGCTAAGCGCAATGGTGGCGTGGAGCTATGTAATACTGGGCGCAATTGGCCTATTCTCGCCGTTGTTTATGGGCTTCAACTGGATATCAGTGATTGGGGCACTTCTCGTTACGGGCTTGGGTGTTTTTGAGTTGCGCATGCGGGCAAAGCTGATTGCCACGGGGGAACAGCGATTTGCCCATAAGATGGCGCTTAATCAAGTGTTAATCACGGTGATTGTCGCTGCGGGTGTGCTCTATCCGCTTTTTATAGATCCTGCGGATTTGGTAGCTCACCTAAGGGAAACATCGCCCGATCTCTACCCTGCGGTAGTGGATTTGTGCGCGGCGCTGGATACTACTCCAGAGGAGTATTTTGGCATAGTGCTGAAGCTCTCAGCGCTGATTACTTTTGTAATCATTGTGCCATTGCAGTGTTGCATTACCTACTATTACTACTGGCTGGCCAAGCGAGTTTAGCGACTCCACTCCAGCATGCGCTTGATGGGTAATTCTGCACGAGCGCGGATGGGCTCAGGCATCTCAATTTTCGGATGGAGGTTCACAAGAGCATCGCGCATTTTTTCCAGCGTATTGAGCTTCATGTAGCGACAGTCATTGCAGGCACAGTTGGAAGTAGGGCCAGCAACGAAGGTCTTTTGCGGGACTTCTTTTCTGAGACGGTGAATCATACCGCTCTCTGTGAAAACGATAATGGTCTGGGCGCTCGTTTCTTTGGCAAAAGCCACCATCTTTTCCGTCGAGCAAACGGCATCTGCCGCATCACGGACAGTGGCGGTACACTCAGGGTGGGCGATGACGGGAGCATCGGGAAATGCTTGCCTGAGGCGCTCCATCTCTTTCACGGTGAAGAGGACGTGGACGTAGCAACTACCTGGCCAGAGACGCATCTTGCGGCCCGTCTTAGTTGCTACCCATTGCCCGAGATTCTGATCGGGCACAAAAAGGATTTCCTTATCTTGCGGAATGCGCTCAACAATCTTTACGGCATTCCCACTGGTAACGATGACATCGCTGAGGGCTTTGACGGCAGCCGAGCAGTTGATATAGGCTACGGTGTAGAGGCCCGGATTCTTTTGCTGGTAGGCTTCCAGTTTTTCAGCAGGGCAAGAATCGCTGAGCGAGCAGCCAGCCTCCAAGTCGGGGATTAAAACGGTTTTCGAGGGGTTCACAATTTTGGCAGTCTCTGCCATGAAGTGGACACCGCAAAAAAGAATGACATCGGCCTTGGCTTCCGCAGCCGCATAACTCAGGCCGAGAGAGTCGCCCAGGTAGTCCGCAATGCGCTGAATGGGTTCAGGCTGATAGTTGTGGGCGAGGATGACAGCATTGCGCCACTTTTTTAGCTGGAGGATTTCCTCTTGAAGGGCAGAGAGACCGCTAGGTTTCTCCGTGGCAAGAGGAGGAAATACCTGCGGCTCATATTTGGGTGGGTTGGCTAATGCTGTGGCCATGGTGCCACAATAAGCATGGTTTCCGTATCGGAATCAACACCGTAGAAGCTTTTGGGCAAAAACGGTTATACGCCAGTGCGCGGACTTAGTTACTGAATTCTTCCAGCAATTCCCTGAATTTGCGGAAGGAACGGAGCGATTTCAGATCAGGGTCCTTCCACATCCAGTCAAAATCGTCGAACCCTAGCTCTAACGCCAAGCGCAGGGCTTTGAAAGCTTCGGCACGTTTGTTTTTAAGGGCCAGAGAGCAAGCGAGATTGTAGTGAGCCACTGGATTGTTTGGCTCAATCTTGGCGCGCTTGCGGTCCAGCTTCAGGCCCTCGTCCACTCTGCCAACTTTAGTGTAAAGATTGGCTAGAGCCTCCAGAATCACGGGATCGGCCCGATTTCTCTGGAGGACATTTTCCCAGAATTGTATCTCAAATGAACTGTCTTCTGTGCTGGGGGGCATCTTTAAGCTATTTCCTGTTTTCGCATTTGCCGGTTTCTTTGAGTTTGCGGCAACGGGCATGAACTTGAAGGCGAAAGGTCTCGGGGTCTAGTCCTACCTTGCTTGCCACGCTATTGGCATACCACTCCATAAAGGGTGCGTCAATTTCATGAATGCGGTCGCAGTCGAGGCAGATTACCTGAGCGAGCTCGTTTTTCCTGCCGCGGTTGGCGAGGTAAAATTTGTAGTCGCGCCCGACATCAATTTCGCGGACGAGACCGCTTTCGGTAAGGATGGGCAGGGTGCGGTAGACGGTGGCGCGGGAGACGGAGCGGTCAATGGCGCGGGCAGCGTCGAGAAGGCCCTCTGCCGTAAAGTGGTCGGGGTTATCGTAAGAAGCGTCAAAGATGGCCATGCGCTGATTGGTGACACGCAGGCCTTTACGGGCCAGATAGTCCCGAAAGGTATCTCTGGCTTTTTCGCGTTCTTGAGAATTGGCAGGTGGTATATCCACGATGAGTGAGCAATAAACAGGATTACCTGCCCCCGCCGCAAGCCCAAGTTATGCTCACTTTTTTGGGAAGGGGCAAAAAATCGGGTAAGTGAGGGCTGTTTTTGGCTACAAAGTGTAGAGCCTCACAAGGTCTGCTCGGCCCTTGAGGGCCATGGCTCCACATTCCTTAAATTTGAAAGCTTCGGCTACCGCAACGGTGGTAAATTCGCTGATGAGGACGTCCACATTTGCTTTTTCAGCGCAGGCATGCTGGAGGCGAGCGGCCATGGTTACGGTGTCTCCTATGCAATCAAAGCCGATCTTATGGCGAGAGCCCAAGTCCCCCACAAGCGCTACGCCTGTGCTGATACCCATGGCGAGCGTAAGGCCTTGGGCACGCTCGTCTTTGCCCTCTTGTTTCCACTTCGCTGTGAGCTCGGAAAGGCTCTTTCGCATTTCGAGCGCCGTTCGGATAGCGTTTTCCTCTTGGTAGGGGTCGTCTTTTACGCCACCGAATACTGCCATAAGCCCATCTCCCATAAACTTATTTAGGAAGCCGTGGTTTTGGAGGACCGTATCAATCATACGGTCATAGTAACTACCAAGGATTTCCGCGATTTCTTCAGCGGAGAGGGAGTTGGTGAGGTTGGAAAAGCCCTGTATATCGGCAAAGAGCACGGTGATTTTGCGTTTCTCATGCCGATTGCGACCCTGGGTAGTGGCGCCAGGGCGCAGAGCGTCCGTAACTTCCGCTGAAGTAAACCGAGCCAGAGCGCCAACCAGATTATCCCGCTGCTGGAGACCGAAAATCATATTGTTTATGGATTGCGCGACTTCGCCAAACTCGTCTTCCGATTTAAGGGTGACTTCCGTATGGAGGTTGCCAGCGGCGATCTCATCACAGGCTGAGCGGATGGCCAGCAGCGGCTTGGTAACTTTTTTGCTTAGCCAGGTCGCGATGGCAACGGCGAGCGCAATGGAGAGCGCCATCGCAGCCAAGCTCAAGTAGAGAATGATGCGCAGCTCTTTAATCACACGGCTAGCGCTGATATCCACTCCCACGATGGCCACCGGGGTGCCGTCTTTGAGGAGGAGCGGGGCGGTGGCTGTAAGCCAAGTGCCCCATTGGTCCGTAGTGAAGTGGCTTTGCACTT
>CAZHQD010000004.1:0-40173 GCA_964533835.1 uncultured Puniceicoccaceae bacterium
CCACGGGGCCTTCATTGCGCACCACGATGACGTGCCCTGGCTGGACGGTCTTATCCAGGATACCTTTGAGGGCATCTTCTTCGGATTCAAAGACGATGGCTTTTCCTGTAAATTTCAGTCCCTCTTTGCCACTGATCTTTGCCACAGAACCTTCAGGAGCCAGATTGCCGTAGAGGACGCGCAAGTGGGAGTCCTTCTTTATGGGCTTGTCCAGAGGATAAACTAAATCTTGATCCACGGGATAGGGCTTCACGCCTTCCAGATTTTCCGCGAGGGTCTTGCCCGTGACGGTCAATACATCTCCGTGCAGCAGGCCGCCATCAAGGAGCATCTTAAGCAAAGGAGGCAATCCGCCGATGCGGACAAAGTGGCTCATGTTGTATTTGCCGCTTGGCTTTAGATCGCAGACCACGGGGACTCTTGCGCCAATCGTGGTAAAATCGTCCAGGCTCAGTGGCACTCCTGCCTCGTGAGCTATCGCCAAAAGGTGAAGGACAGCATTCGTGGAGCCGCCCAAAGCGATGACCACTGTGATGGCGTTCTCAAACGCTTTTCGCGTCATGATGTCACGTGGGCGAATGCCCTTCTTTACAAGCTCCACGACGGCTGCACCTGCACGGCGGCAGTCCTCTTCCTTGTCCTTGGAAACGGCAAGCTGAGCCGAGCTGTTGGGCAGGCTCATGCCGAGCGCCTCAATTGCGCTGGCCATGGTATTTGCGGTATACATACCACCACAGCTTCCCGGGCCAGGGATAGCGGCGCATTCGATTGCCTTGAGTTCCGCATCGTCAATCTTGCCTTGTGCGTGCTGGCCCACAGCTTCAAAAATACTAACGATATCCACGGGCTTCTCCTTGTGGATGCCTGGCAGAATAGTTCCGCCATAGACGAAGACTGCGGGGCGATTCAAGCGCGCAATCGCCATAAGCGAGCCAGGCATATTCTTGTCGCACCCGCCAATAGCGACCAAGCCGTCAAATCCTTCTGCTCCGCAAACCGTCTCAATGGAATCGGCAATCACTTCACGGGAAACGAGGGAGTAGCGCATTCCCATTGTGCCCATAGAGATACCATCGGCCACGGTGATGGTGCCAAAGATGATGCCCTTGCCGCCCGCGTTGTCCGCGCCGCTACTGGCCAGCTTGGCCAGTTCGTGGATGTGCATATTGCATGGAGTGAGCATGCTCCATGTGCTCGCCACGCCAACTTGCGGCTTGGAAAAGTCCTCGTCCTTAAAGCCTACGGCTCTCAGCATCGAGCGGTTTGGGGCACGATCACTGCCGGCGGTAACGTATTTGGAATGCGGGTTGAGCTCACACATGGGTTTATTTAATAAATTGTTAGGTTATTTCAGGCCATTCACAAAAAGGCAAATCTTGAAGTCTGTCCATCTTACACCTTGAGCCTAATTCTGCACAGTAGCAGTTTGGACAAAAGTTAGCCGCAACACCGCCCGCTTACCGCCACACAGTTTCGATGGCAGTTTTGCCCACAAAGCCCGTTTTGCCTGCCTCTGTTTCCACCAGGTAAAAGTTAGGCAATTCCCGCTGGATAGTCACATACTGCCCCATCTCGGCAAAGGCCACATTGGCGGAGTTGCTGCTGGGGCTGGCGAGTAGCGGTGTGTCATTAGCCACCACTACGCCCTTGCTTAGCTGTCCGTACCAGTAGGCACACCCCAGAGCGGCGACCAGAACCACCAGCGTGGCTACTACGGCCCCTGTCCGTGCCCATACTAAGTATTTCTTAGGCATGATGGGCGCTATGTACCCAAATGCCGCGATCCAGAAAGCTACTGCCAGTAGCCATACCCATTGATTGAGCGGCATAAGCTGCCCAAGCGTGCCCAATGGCGTGGGCTCAGAGAGTGGCTTTTCCAATGATTTTCTAACAATCGAAAGATTGATGGCTGCCTCTTTTAAGGATGGTTGGAGGGCGAGCGCTTTCTCAAAATGCGCAATTGCCCTTCCCGATTGTCCCGCGGCATGCAAAGCGTTTCCCAAATTATAGTGCAATGCCGCGCTTGGTTGTTCGGCAATTGCCTTTTCGTAGCTCTCAATGGCAACGGCATATTCTTGTTTTAAAAACGCCTCATTGCCTGCATCGAAAAGAGCCTGCGCATTGCTTTCAGCATGGACTCTCACTTGGGCAAAGGCTGCTAGGGCCAACAACACCCAGAGGCTTTGCATCAATAAGTTAAATTGGGATTTCAGAGCTTTCATGGCATTATCGGGTTGTTAGCTTTTTGACCACGGCATTGAGGCGCTCCCTCTTGGCGGGCAGCTCATGGGTGGCGATAGTCAGCCCCCCGAATTTCCCTGCTTCGTAGGCGGTGAACAAGCTGCGGCAGCCTTGCACTTCATCTGTATTCAATTTTGCTTTCGTAAAGCATTCCTCAGCGTCTGTCCAAGTTACGGCACGTGGCTCAAGTATTCCGCCCGATAGCAGGGCCACCAGTGTTTGCAGGGTATCGTGCGCCGCGTTCGTAAACTCCTCTGCCTTGTTACTTTCGGCAGCTTTATTGGCGTTTTGCAGTGTTTCCTGCAGCGCGGCAGCCAGCTTTCTATGCTTTCTTAGCAATGGATTGGCGTGCTCCTTTCCGCGGAAATACCCTACCAGGCAAAGGGCGAGCAGCCCCAAGCCTGGTACAGACTGGGCCACCCAGAAAGGCGCTTGTCTCCAAAGTGGTATCAGCTCTCCATGCCCCTTGTCTAGGACTAGTAGTGGCTGCATCTCCATGCCAGTATTGCGTCGAGCAGTCGCGCTGCCTTGCCTTGGTTCCGAGCTGCCGGCCACTGGAAACACAGGGCTGGCAGACTCCTTCACGTTCACGGCAAACTCAGTCCCCTTCAGCTCTCTGTAGCTTTCTGTGAGCGGGTCGAAATAGCTGAAACGCAACTCTGGTAAATACTTCACCCCGGCAGATTCGGGCCTCAAAATAAATTCATAAACTTTGCTTCCTGTGTAGCCAAGATCATCGGTCTTGGTAAATGTCGCGCTTGGAGGGTAGATACGCCAGCCGTCCACAGCTTCGAGTGCTGGTGCTCCCATGCGCTCAAGGTTGCCCGAGCCCGTAACCGAGACGCTAAGGGTAATCGGCTCGCTCTGCTCCACATCGAGCGGCGAGGCTTTTGTCTCTATGGAGAATTGCCCAATAGCGCCGCTAAAGCTTTCGGGCTTTCCTTGTTCGGGGGGATTAAGCACCTCCAGCTCAATTAGTCCCGTGGTTAACGCCCTGCGCTCAAAGTTGCCGCGATTAAAAAACGGCGAGTCAAAGAATGGGTCCATCCTCCGCCCATTTTGTCCGGGCATCTGTACAACGATCTCGCAGTTGAACCCAATTGGCTGCTTGCCTGCCTTGAGCGGAGTGAGCAAGAACGGCCAAGAAGCCGTGTTGTAGATCACGTTGTTGACTACCGCCGTGTCTTGTTGGGGATTAAAGTTAAAATCCACATCGGTGAAGGCCTCCCCCGCCTGTTTTGCCGGCTGTGCCGATAAATCCAAGCGCACGTCTTGCCTCCAATAGAGGCGGACCCGCATGGGCAGCGCTTGCCCTACATAGGCTTTTTCCAGCGAAGGCTCTAATTTGAAAAAAAAGGCATTCTTTAGTTCCTCGCCAACGGGCGTCACTTGCAATTGAGCAGCAGGAACCTGATAGGATTTCCCCTCTATCGTAATCGTCCAATCGGGGACCGTATAGACCCCCTCCGCCATCGCAGTTGCAGGAAACACGAGCGACGTGGTTGTCACTGCATTCATGGCACCGTTGATAACACTGATATTATTGCTTGTGGAAATGGAGGGCTGGTTTCCTATCTGCAATCCGTTCACCACAGGCAGCGTGCCCGATGGGGTGCCCTTTGCGCCTTCTATCGCCACCACATAGCTGGTTCGTTGTCCTATGGACACTACAGGCGGGTTGAAGGAGGCTTTCACGCTTACATTGGCAACCGCTTGTGACAGCCCACAAAAGAACACGACTGCGAGCGCAGTGGCCATCCTAAGCCTGCCCCGCAGCGAGATCGCTAGTTCGTTGTGGCTTTTCTGTGTTTTGAAAATCATGGGATCGAGTCTGCTTTGGAAATCAAATCGGTTAAAGGTTTATTCTGAATGCCTACCAGTTTCGCCCTTCGCGCTGAGGCTTGTTCTCCATTGGCGCACGGGAGGGGAGCTTCTTTTCGGATTCCTTGAGCGCTTCCAGGAGGCGCACCGCCTCAGCCCGCGTCATTACGCCTGCCTGCTGGGCCTCCTGTGGCTCGCCCTCAGTCGGCTCTTCGCCTTCCTGACCTTCCTGCGCGCTCTGTTGTTCCTTTTGCTCTTCCTCTGGATTTCCCTCCTCACCCTTCTGCTCTTGGGAGTCCTCCTGGTTTTGCTGTTCCTCACTCCCCTCTTGTTCAGATTTTTCTCCGTCCTGCCCTTCGTCTCCTGATTGCTGCTGGTCTTGATTCTCCTTCGACTGGTCTTGATTTTGCTGGGAAGAATCCTGCTCCTGCTGGTTTTCCTCCTTCTGTTGCTCTTCGTTTTCCTGATCCTGTTGCTGGCTAGGGTCTTGTTTCAAGATGGCCACCACGTCCTGCTGTATTCCTGTAGCAGTCACAAAAGTTTCAGTGGCATAGGGATCATCAATCACATCACCCTCCCATCGCTCAAAAAGGTATCCTTGTGCGGGCTTCACGGAAATCGACACGCGCTCGCCCATCCCGTAGTCCCCAGTGCCCGTAAGCTCGGCCAGCCCTGCCTTCTCCGCGCGAACCACCAAGGTATGTGTCCGCTTGAAGATTGCCGTCACTTCTTTTGGGCCATCCATCATCACACCTGTTTGAGGCACGCTGCTGTCCAGAATGGAATCTCCCTGCCATTCTTCAAACGCATATCCCTCTATCGCTTGCGCCATGATGGGCGCGGGAGCATCGGCATCGTATTCGCCTTCTTGCCCAACCTGTCCTGCATAGTCAGGCACAGCCGAGAGCTTTAGCGGCCATACTTTAATAAAAGCAGCTTGCACTGTTGCAGTATCTGTTATCACCAATTCCGTCTCTTCAGCCGCGGCATCCGCCACTTCCGCGCCTGTCCAGCCCCCGAACCGCCATCCTTTGTGGGCCTTGGCTTTCAGCTTTACGGTAGAGCCTTTCAGATACCGCCCGCTCTCGCCCGCCGTGCCGCCCTCGGTGTTATTACTTTGAACCGTCAAGATTGCTGTTTGCGTTAGGAAATCCCTCACGATTCGATTATATTCGTCCGCGGTTTCTGGCTCTATTTGGGTCAGTTGGTAAAACTCTCCGATGGCCTGCCGCCAGAGTCCCAACGCGGTCATGGGGTCGCTTTCACGGAGAGCGTACGCCTGCTGTAGTAATGAAACGCCTCTGTTGTGGTAGGCATCTGCCAGCAGTTTCATATCCGCCGTCTGCTGGGCATTGGCAAATGCCGTTGCTGCGTCCTCGTATCTTTGAAGCTCAAGGAGGGAAAGCCCTTTATTGTAGTTCCAGCGGTCTATGGGACTCTTCCTATCCGCTGTTTCCAGCGCATTGTCATAAAGCGCGACTGCCTCCTCAAACGCCCCCGCTGATTGTTTTTTGTAGGCTTCGTAGGCGAGCACACTCGGGGATTTTGTGGCTTTGCCCGTTTCAGCCGAAAGGCGTTCAGGTGTGGCCATCAGACCGAGCAATGCCATGAGGGCGATCATGGCCAGTCCCTTGGCATTTGCGCTCAGACGTCGCCGATTATTTATTAGAGGCTCCAGCAACAGCAGCGCAATAGCGGCCGCCAGTGGGTATTGGAATCGCTCTATGGGCACTTCTCGCACCCGCGATTCGCGCTCTTCCCCCGGGATAGAAGCCAGCCCTTCCTCGTAGATGCGCAGCAGTGCGTTCGGATTGGTAATCGGCTGGTAGAAGCCGCCAGATACTTCGGCGATTTGCGCCAGGCTCTCCGAATCCAACCGCGATTGCACGGGCTGCCCAGTGGCGCTATCACGGAGGAAGTCCGTTCTCCCGTTGGCATCAGTCACACGGATGAGCTCTCCTTTTTCACTGCCCACGCCCACGGTGAAAATGCGAATCCCCTCCTCGCCAGCCTTTCGTGCCGCCGCTATCCCGTTTGCCTCCAGGTCTTCCCCATCAGAAATCAGGATGAGCAGTTTCTGGTTTTGGCTCTTGGGGAACGCGGCCTTGGCCTCCTCAATCGCTGCGGCCACATCGGTTCCCTGTTGTGGAATAATGTCAGTGTCTATGGTTTCGAGCGTTTGCTTGAAGGCGTCATAATCCAGCGTAAGCGGGCACTGCAAAAATGCGCTCCCCGCAAATGCCACCAGCCCCACGCGGTCACCCTGCAGGTTTTCCACCAAGTCGTAGATCGCAAACTTTGCCCGTTCGAGGCGATTGGGCCGTATATCCTCGGCCAGCATACTTCTCGAAGTATCGAGCGCTATCAGCACATCAATGCCCTTCATTTGCTCCTCCACGATGGTGAACCCCCATTGCGGGCGCGCAAAACTGATGCACATCAACACAACCGCAGCCACAAGCAGCCCCGCCTTTACGATACCCTTGCCCACGCTCACGCTCGCCATTAAGCGCTCCTGCAAAGCGCTGTCGGCCACTTTGTTGAGCATTCTCTTTGCGCGTATGCGTGACAGCCAAAACACTACCACGAGCAGGGGCACAGCCGCCGCTGCTGCAATTAGCCATGTTGGTGTAGCAAACGTCATTTTAATGGGTCTCTTTTGAAAATATTAGGGTATACGGCGGTAGCGCGTATGCGCCAAGAGCAGCTCAAGCCCGAGCAAACCCAGCGCTCCTGCCAGTGGCCAATGAAATACATCGCGATACAGCGTGGTTATGTTTAGCTTGATCTCCGTCTTTTCCAGTTGGTCAATTTCCGCGTAGATGGATTCGAGTAATTTGGTGTCTGTTGCGCGGTAAGCCTTCCCGCCAGTAACTTCTGCCACCTTTTGCAGCGTTGCGAAATCCACGCTTGAGTTGGCCCTTGTAAAATAGATTTGCCCAGTGCGATCCCTGACAGGGTTCCCATTCCTATCAAGCTGCGGTGTGGGCACTACCCCCTCCCGCCCTGCCCCAATCGTGTAGACCTTTATGCCGAGCGCACTGGCTGCTTCTGCCGCCGCAAGCGGCCCAATGGTGCCTGCGTTATTGTCGCCATCCGTCAGCAGCACCACAATCTTGCTCTTGGCGGTCTGGCTTCGCAGCCGATTGACAGCCATGCCCAAGGCCGATCCGATTGCTGTGCGGTTTTGATCCACAATCCCTATATAGAGGCGGTTTAAGTTCTCCTTCAGCCAGGCATGGTTGAGCGTTAGTGGGCTTACCAAATAGGGGTCAGTCGCAAACACCACCAGTCCGAGTCGGTCTGTCTTTCGTTTCTCAATAAAACCTTCCACCACCGATTTCACTGCCGTAAGCCTGTCCACTGGCCGTCCCTCCAGCTCAAAATCATGAGCCCACATGGAGCCCGAGACGTCCACCACCAGCACGATGTCAATCGCATTGGTTTCGATGCTCTCCTGCTCTTTTCCAAACTGAGGCCGAGCCAATGCTACTATCGCCAAGGCCACCGCCAGAAACCGCAGCCCTAGCATGAACATCCCTGCGCGTGTCCGCACTTTGCCGGCCAGTTTGCCCAGTAGCCCTGCCGAAGAGTAGCGCAGAGCGCCCTTCTTGCCCAGCCTGCCGATGAGCAGAGCAATCAGTGGCAAGAGCGCTAGCAGCCAGAGCAATTCTATGTTGGCAAATCGGAATATCATGGCTTGGCGGGTGTCGCGACCAGCGCGGCTTTCTTCTCCGTATTTTTCAAAAAGCTTTCTACTTTGTTATAAAGTTCCTCCATTGCTGCTTCAGCCATCCCCTGCCGCGCATATTTCACCAAGTCTGCAGCAGTCATGACGGGCTTGAGCCCTTCGGCTAATTCGCCTTTTAGGACGGGGTGCTCTACCGCCAGTTGAAGAAACTCTTCTGTGGTACACTCCAGCGCAGGAAAGCTTAGCCGTTCCTCAATGTATTTCCGCAGCACTGCGGTTGCCGCAAACACGAAGTCCTTTGGTTCACCGCTCTTCATAAGCTCCCGCGCTGCTGCCAATGCTTTTAGCGCCTCTTCGTAAGGATTCGGCGGAGGTATCCTGTTTTTCTTTTCCTGCGCCTTTATAAACAGATAAATCCCACCCCAAATGGCCAGGCCTACTGCCACTGCAATGGCAGCAAGTATCAGCCAAAAATACGGGTGATGCAATGCGCGCTCGGGTCGCGCTTCAGGTATGGTTTGGCCAAGGGCAACAGGGCGCGAGAGCGCAAGCCCGCAGAGAGCAAATGCCAAAAAACTGTATTTTCGTTTTAGCATAGCTTTATCGTTAGCGTCGCCCCTTTCTTCTGCTGAAAAAGGCTCTCAGGGTAGCCTCGTACGAAGCCCCTGTTTCCAAAACAAGATGATCCAGCCCTAGCTGCCTAAACACACGCACCAGAGCCTCCTGCCGCTCCTTATTCGCTTTCTCAAAAAGCGCCCTCACCCGCTTGCTTCCCGCATCTACTTCCACCACTTCGCCTGTCTCGGCATCTTCCAGCAGCAGAAGGCCCGTCGCGGGTAGCTGGCTTTCTCTCTGGTCCCTGGTTTCTATGCAGACAAGGTCGTGCCTCCTGTTCGTGATAGCCAGCACTTTGCTCAGAGTGTCATCATTCCTTGCATTCACCTGGCTCCACCCCTGTGTCTCCTTGCAGATAAAATCGGAGAATAGAAATACAATCGCCTGTCGCTTCTGTAAATGGTTCAGGTAGCGAAGGCCCGCCGCAATATCCGTCCCCTTGCCAGTAGGCTCAAAGAAGAGCATCTCACGGATTACCCTCAGTATATGCTGCCTCCCTTTCTTTGGTGGGATGTATTGCTCTACTTTGTCGGTAAACAACAGCAGCCCTACCTTGTCGTTGTTGCGTGCAGCCGAGAATGCCAGCACGCTTGCCAGTTCGGCGGATAGCTCCCGCTTGGTTTGTGCTCTTGAGCCGAAGTCGCTGGAGCCAGAAAGGTCAACGGCCAGCACGATGGTAAGCTCGCGCTCCTCGCGGAATACCTTGATGAATGGCTTCTCCATCTTCGCCGTTACATTCCAGTCTATCGCGCGCACATCATCCCCAGGCGCATACTCCCGCACTTCCTCGAAGTTCATGCCCTTCCCTTTGAAGACACTATGGTAGGCGCCCGAGAGCGCGTCCGTCACTTGGCGACGGCTTCGGATCTCAATTTGCCTTACTTTTTTTAGTATGTCCTTTGGTGATAGCATGAAAACCGTTTCTTGGCTCTGGATGAACCGCTGGATTTCTACTCTTTGCCCAACAGTCTGCTTAGGGAACAGGCACGGTTTCAAACACCTTCTTGATGATGGTCTCGCTGGTGAGGTCTTCTGCTTCGGCTTCGTAGGTCACAATCACACGATGCCGCAGCACATCCATACCCATCACCTTTACGTCTTGCGGGGTCACATACCCTCTCCCTTGCATAAACGCCCATGCTTTGGCAGCCAGCGTTAGCGCAATGGTAGCGCGCGGAGACCCCCCAAATTGTATGTAATTGCGGTAGTTTTTCAGGCCCGCTTTCTCTGGATCGCGGGTAGCAAACACTATATCCACGATATAATCCTTCACCTTGCTATCCACGTAGATGGAGGAAACCACTTTTCTCGCCTCCAGTATCTTCACAGGGTCGAGAACAGCCGAGACAGAGAGATCGGGCTTAGTCACGGCCATGGCATCAAGTATCTTGCGCTCCTCCTCACGGCTTGGGTAGCCCACCTTGAGCTTCAGCATGAAGCGGTCCATCTGTGCCTCGGGTAGCGGGTAGGTACCCTCCTGCTCAATCGGGTTTTCCGTGGCCAATACCAGAAACGGCTCAGGCAGCGGGTAGGTCTGGTCCCCAATCGTCACCTGCCGCTCCTGCATGGCTTCCAGCAGTGCGCTTTGCACCTTCGCGGGAGCGCGGTTGATTTCGTCTGCCAGCACGATGTTGGCGAATACAGGCCCCCGCTTGGTTGTGAACTGTCCGTCGCGAGGATTATAAATGAGCGTCCCTACAATGTCTGCGGGCAACAGGTCGGGGGTAAACTGTATGCGGCTAAACTTAGCTTGAATCGCGCTCGCCAGTGTTCGCACACTCAGGGTCTTGGCAAGGCCTGGCACACCTTCCAGAAGGACGTGCCCGTTGGCAATCAGGCCGACAATTAGCCGATCCACCAAGTATTTTTGCCCAACTATTACCCGCCCTATCTCTCGCTCCAGCAATCCTACCCATGCGGAGGCTTCTTGTACTTTTTGGTTAATTTCAGTTAGGTTCAAATTTGGTTCCATATGCAAAGTTCTCGAAGAACACGATAGACCGCTCCTTGGCAACTTTGTTCTGTAAAAATAACGAATCTTTGCATTCCGCCCCCTCTCTTCTTGCCGCTCTATTCCCGATATTGTAAGGTTGCTAAATTACAATCAGCATTTACTGTGGTGTCTGTTGCAGGTCACTTTAGCGAAATTATTATGCCCCCTAAGAACCCCAACGGATCACGCCCTCTCAGTGACACTATGCGTGGTCTTTTGATAAGCGCCATATACGCCGTCTTTGCGGGCACTTATATCATTACATCCTCGTGGTTCGTTTCAAAAATCTCCGTCGACGTAGAGCACATTCGCTACTTGGAAACGGTTAAGGGTGTATTTTTCGTAGTAATTACATCTGTTTTCCTTTTCCTCTTCACGAGTTCACAGTTGCGCAGGGTGTCCAGAATTCACCAGGACCTTGAAGCCCAGCGAAAAGCCTTTGTTCAGTCCGAGCGGCGCGCCATTGCAGGGCTTTTTGCCAGTTCGCTTGCTCATGATGCTAATAACATGATCGGCGCCATAAAAATGATTGTGGGTCTGCTGCGCATGAAATCACAGCTCACCGATTATCAGGCAAAAAATATCAACGATCTCGAATCGGCCCTTTTACATTTGGAGCAAATCAATCGCCGCCTCGTCGGCAAACGTCAGGCAGAGGGTGAAGCCGATATAAACCGATACTCTTCAAAAAAACTCGTCGAAGATACCCTCAGTTTTGCGAGCATGCATGAGCACCTTCGGTATCGCCATGTTGTCTCCAAATTTTTTGATGACCCTATGCTGGAGCTGGATGCGGGGCTCTTCCAGCAAGCCCTCTTCAATCTCCTCCTCAACGCTGCCGAAGCCACCACACAGCTCGGCAAGATCGAGGTCCATGTCCGTTTCGTGGAAAATCGCGTTCATATTGAAGTCCACGATGATGGTCCAGGCATCAGTCCGGAAACGCGCGCTAAGATTTTCCAGCCTTTCTATACCAGTAAACCTAAAGGCAACGGGCTCGGCATGGTTGCTGTTCGGGGATTTGCTGAGCTCAGCAACGGCACCGTAGAAATCGAAGATTCTTCTCTCGGGGGCGCATGTATCCGTATTGTCCTTCCTGTTGCGCCAAGCGAAAATCTCCCTCAAAAATAGCGTCGCTTACCACCTTCTTTTGCGAACTCTTTTGGTGGGTGCCGGCAACTCAGGTTCAGGCATCGCTTTTATGGCAGCAGTTGCTTCCAAATGGATGATATACTTTTCCTTAAAGTATTCTCTTTCGACCAATGCGTGCAGATCATACACCGCGTGTGGCTTTAGCCGAATGCTTTCAAGCTCTTCCTTGTAGAGTGTTCCCTTAAAATACAACACTCCCAGAGTAGGATCGCTCTGCGCTGGCTTTCCGTAGCTGGGGATAGTTCGCAGTGTATGCCCCACCCACCCCAGTATTTGAGGCAATGGCGCCACAGCGCGTCCAATTACGTAGTCGAACTTAGATTCCAGCTGCTCAGCCCGCTTATTGACGGCTTCCGCGTTCTTAATTCCCAATCGCTCAATCATATCCGCCACTGCCACCATTTTTTTCGCTACGGAATCCACCAGGAAAAATTTTGTCTGCGGAAATAGGATGGCCAGTGGAAGCCCTGGCAATCCGCCGCCTGTTCCAATATCCATTACCCGTGCTCGCTCCGGAAACTTTACGCATTTGGCCGCCGCCATCGCATGAAGCAAGTGATGCTCCTCAAAATGCAAAATATCCTGTCTGGACACCAAATTCAGCTTCGCATTCCACTCACGAAAAAGTACACACAGCTCCCTCAACTGCTGCTTCTGTTTGTCTGAAATCTCTGGAAAAAGACCCAGCGCCTCATCCAATTTCATGGGCTGCACACTCATTGGCTCTATTGCGTTTTCGCTCATTTGTAGCCATCAGCTATGGACGCATCTCCGCGGCTTGTCGAAATCAATTATCCTGCCACCCGCAATCTCTCTACCCATGCCCTGGCTTGCGTTTATGTATCCCCACAGAGTTTCCTTCGGGATCGCGAACAAACATCATGTGGCATACAGGCGTTTCAAGTGGCCCAAAATGTATTTCCACGCCCGCCTCTTTGATCTTGGCGACAGCCTCCTCAAAGTCCTCCACCTCCAGTGACACACTGCACCCATCGCTGCTCGGTTTCATGCCAGGCACCACGCACAGAGCAAGCGTGCCGGGACCGATGTCATACTCCACCCACTGGGTATCCCCCATCTTCTCATTCATCGTCAGTTTCAGCCTCAATACCCCCTCATAGAAGGCACGCGCGCGCTCCATGTCGGTTACGGGATAGCACGAAAATGCGATTTCGATGACTTTCATGAAATTTAGCTTATCCAACGCGTCCAATTAGTCACGTCGTTTTCTCGAAGAGCGGCGTCCTTTGGGAGCTTCTTCCTCTTCCTCATCTTCCTCCTCGTCTTCGTCGTCTTCACCGAAATCATCATCACTCTCTTCCCCATCGCCGAATTCATCCTCTTCCTCATCCTCTTCTTCTTCGTCCTCGTCCCACTTCATCGTTTCATCTTCTTCGAGGTCTTCTTCTTCGCCGCCTTCAAATTCGGGCAGATCAGCGAATTCCTCGTCGTCATTCTTGGCCCGAGAGGCAGCATCGCTGTCGGTATCGAGCTCATAGCCATCGGGCACATAGTCCAGAATGGCGCTTATTTCGGCAAAGAAGTGAACAGCCTTCCCTTCAAAATACTCTGCGTTCTGGCGCTCCCTGATCGCTTCTTCCAGCTCGTCCGTGGTGAAGGTTTCCTCAAACTCAATTTGGTCATTCAGCAGTTTTACGCGCGCCCGTGTAATCTGATCCAAGAAGTCCGCGTATGGCCCCTTTTCTTCGTCCAGAATGTCGGGCAGCGCAAACAACCGCTCTTCACCCTCCAAGAACGATTCACGCACACGAATCAGGCGCACCTTCTGTTCAGGGAGCTCTTTATCTATCGCCAATGCAAAAAACGCCTGCTCAATGATCTCGGGGTCAAAGCCATACTCCCTGAGCTGCTCGCAAGATTCTATGATATGCGCGATCTGCGACGGGTCGATTATGCTCAGCCCGTCCACATCCCAGTGCACGTCATCGGAGATTTCGGTTACCCACCAGTTGTAGTCTTCGCCCAGTCGGACGACGCACCATTCGAGTTGAGGGCTTTTCTTGGCCATAAAAAGTAATGTCTTTAGATAGATGGAATATGAATAATGATAGGCACCCGTATGCACTTCTTCCTAAGCCATCTGTCAACGTTGAAATCTACCTAAGTTCATTTTTGCCGTTTAGCAATGCCTCTGCCCACTCCTTTTACGGCGACGCCCTCTCGGGATTAAGATTGATAGCTGGATTCTTTTTTATCTACCATAGCGCCCATGGGTTTATTCTACCGCACCTTCGTTAGGCCGCTGCTCTTCAACTTTGAGGAGGAGAAGGCTCATGATCTGGGAATAGCCGCCATGGAAACGCTGGCTGCGGTCGCACCCGTTCGCAAGTTCATGGAGTCCCTTAATTGCAGCGTAGGCTCTAAACCCATTGAGCTTTTTGGCCTGGAATTTCCAAACGCCGTAGGCCTTGCCGCTGGTATGGATAAAAATGGCCGCTGCTGGTCAGCTTGTGCCGCCCTCGGTTTTGGTCATGTGGAAATCGGCACTATTACCGCTCAAAAACAGGCCGGTAACGACCGCCCTCGCCTTTTCCGCTACCCCAGGCATTCAGCCATTATCAACCGCATGGGCTTTAACAATGACGGCGCGGAAGCCGTAGCGGCACGCCTCAAATCTTCTACTCGCAAGATCGGCAAGCGAAAGATTCCCCTCGGCATCAATATTGGCATGACGCGCACCTGCCCCCTTGATAGAGCCGCCGAAGATTACCTTTTCTCCTTTCACGAGCTTGCCCCATACGCTGACTATTTCACCATCAACGTCTCTAGCCCAAATACCCCAGGCCTTCGCAAGCTGCAGGACAGGGACCACCTTCCTGCCCTTCTCAAAGCGCTCAACGACGCTAACATCAGTCGCGCCAGGAAGCTCGGAACGACCCCCATCCCGCTTCTTCTCAAAATCGCCCCCGATCTCTCCTTTCCCGATATTGATCGCCTTCTGGAAACCGTATTTGCCGAAAAAATTTCAGGCATTATTGCTACCAATACTACCCTTTGGCGCCCTCCCCTCCTGGCCTCTGAGCTCAAAGAATCGGGCGGCCTCAGCGGTGTTCCTATTTTCCATCGCTCTCGGAATGTCGTTAATTACATTTCCAGAGCCACAGGTGGCCGTATCCCCATAATCGCGTGCGGCGGCATTCACAACGCCACTACAGCAGGCAAGATGATAGATGCTGGCGCCTCTCTTGTTCAGATCTACACAGCATTTGTTTACGAAGGCCCATTTCTGCCAAAAGAGCTCGCCCATAGTCTCGCTTGGAAAAACTCCTCGTGGGCCTAGTTCAGAGGCTCTCTCGCCAAGATACAAGAGACAGCTGCGGGTATTTTCGATCGTTGTAGCTGTTCCAATTTAGCCGTGCCGCAAAGTCTAGGCTCTTCCCGACGGGTGGTGGCGCTTCTGCCATTTTCCACGCTACAACGGACACCGTCGTGCCGGGCGAAGTCTCCAGAAAGAAGCGAACATGCCCCTGCCCAAATACCTGTGGCGGGTGTTTCAGTACCACTCCTTTAATTCCAAAGAGAGGCTCAGGGTTTCCCTGCCCAAAAGGCCCGAGCTTATCCAGCTCGCCGAGCAGTCGACTGCCCACATCCTGTGGCCGTATCCAGCAAGTTATCTCAAGTGTTGGCTCAGCCTGATGATGGGCAAACTTCCGCCTCAATGATTCGCCAAATGCCTCCCTAAGCGCCTCTACGCTTTGTTGTTTTAGCGATATGCCAACTGCCATCGGGTGGCCTCCCCAGTGCTCCAGCAAATGCGAGCAAGGCCCTAGCGCCTCCACTAAATTGAGCCCGTTTACACTCCGCCCCGATCCCTTTGCCATATCGCCCTCTGCCCCAAAAACGAGGGCTGGCTTATGATATTTTTGCACCACCCTGCTGGCTACAATTCCTACCACTCCCGGGTGCCAATCCTGATGATAAAGCACATACCCCAGCGCATCGCCATGCTGGTTCTCAATCATCTCTTCGGCCATCTGCGTGATTTGCCGCTCTATCTCTTGCCGTTCCCGATTAAAATCATCCAGTTGCCTCGCAGAATTCAGGCAATACCCATAATCCTCGGAGAGTAGCATCTCTATCGGCACCGCAGCATCCGCCAGCCTGCCCGACGCATTGATGCGTGGCCCTATCCGAAAAGCAATATCCCAAGGCGTGATTGGTTCACCCAATTTGATTCTGGAAACCTCATACAGCGCATTAAGCCCTGGCCTGGATGTCTCCCTCAGTCGCAAAAGCCCGCTGCGTGCCAGTATGCGGTTTTCATCGCGCAACGGCACCAAGTCTGCCACGGTTCCCAGCGCCACGAAATCGAGGTAGTCCTTCAGCTGTATTTGCTCCGCCAGGTCGTCCCCCTCCATCCGCAGTTGCTTTAAAAACCCGTGAACAAACTTAAACACCAGTCCGACAGTGCATAGATGCCGCCATGGTGCGCTCTCGCTGTCATACACATGCGGATTGATTATGATGCACTCTGCGGGCAACCCACTCTTGCACATATGATGGTCGAGGATGATTACATCCACTCCGCGCTCCTTCAGGTATGCGACTTCCTTTACAGAGCTGGTGCCACAATCCACCGCTATTAGTAGCCCGGGTATCCCACCTTCCAGCACGCGCTCCACAGCGGATAAGCTTAGCCCGTAGCCCTCTTCCAATCGGCGCGGCACAATGAATCGCGGATACACCCCAAAACTATTAAGAATGCTCACCAGGAACGCCGTGCTGGTAATCCCATCCACATCGTAATCCCCAAACACCACCACCTTCTCCTCCCTTTGCATGGCCAGTCGCAGGCGGGCTACTGCTTTCTCCATGTTGGTAATTTGAAAGGGATCCGATAGCGTCCGTAATTTCGGGTCTAAGAATGTTTCTGCCTCTTCCGTCGTATTTACCCCTAACCGCTTTAATATTGTCGCTGCGGGCGCAGATATACCCAGGCGGGCCGCAAGGCCAGCCACCTCGGTTTCATTTACCGGGGGGCAAATCCAACGCATAGTCATTCAACGCGCAATAATGGGCTACCAGCTCGTTCTCGCGAGCCTCGGCTCCCCTCTTGCGCTTATTTTGGGGTTATTTTGTGGTAACTGCGGGAGCGCTCTTCGCAGCCGTGGGCTCGCCGGAGTGCCAGTCATAGGTGGGCAGTATATGCTTCTCCTCTACCTTGCGGCGATCTCCCTTGTGATACCAATAGAAGATCGGGCTTGCGATGAAGATACTGCTAAACGTACCCGTTAAAATGCCCATCAGGAACATCAACGAGAAGTCCACAATGATGCTCGCTCCAAACAAGATTAGGATGATCGAGGCAAAAATCGTTGTCGTGCTGGTAAGCAACGTACGGGAGAGCGTCAGGCAGATTGCGGAATTCACGATCTTATTGAGTGGCGTGCTTGGGTTCATCAGCAGCTCTTCGCGAATACGGTCAAATACCACGATCGTATCGTTGATTGCATAGCCCAATACCATTAGCACAGCAGCCACCATCGGTGCCGTGAATTGGCCACTGCCCACACCCACCATCTGGCCAAAGAAAATATACAGGCCAACTGCCATGATTACCGCAAACAAGAGCGATACCACTGCGCCAAATCCATAGCCGAACTCAAAGCGTATGGCCACGTAAAGCAACATACCCAGAAGGGCCACTGCGATGGATAGCAATGCGTTCCAGCGTACTTCTTTGCCGACAGACGCTCCGACTTGCGTTTCGGCAAGCAGCTCCAGCCCTGCGTCTGGGTAGGCGCTTTGGAGGGCCTCAACAAGGTTGCCGCCTTGCCCGGCGGGAGTGGTCACCACCAGTCGCTCAGTATCTTGGCCTAAAGTGCTCTGGAAGGAACTGGTTACTTCTCCGATACCAATACTTTCAGCAACCTTGCTCACGTCTGCTGTCGAGATTGGTGTTTTGAATGCGAGCGCTACTTCGTCGCCGCCTACGAAATCAATTCCGAAAATTTGCTTGTGGCTGATGGCTGTCGAGGCAACCCCGATTAGCAAGCAGGCCGCTGCAATGTAAGAGCTCTTCTTAAAGTAGCTTAGGAAGGGCACATCTTGCACTTGGAAGGTCTTGATACCGAAGATGTTCTTCAGCAGTCCCTTCTCTACGCTGAATTCCAGCATGAAGCGAGAAACCACCAGCACGGTGAACATATTCGCTATGATACCGATTGCCAGCGTCACGCCGAATCCCTTGATGGGCCCTGTGCCGAGCCACATCAGAATGCCGCTCGCCATGAGCGTAGTCAAATTGGAGTCTGTAATGGCCGAAAGTGCCTTTTCGTGGCCGATCTGCAGAGCAGTTGACAGTGATTTGCCTGCCTTCATTTCTTCGCGCACACGCTCAAACACCAATATGTTTGCGTCCACTGCCATGCCGATTGTCAGCACCAAAGCGGCCACTCCAGGCAGGGAAAGCGTTCCACCAAAACTGGCCAATGTTGCCACTACGAACAATACGTTCAGCACCAGCGCCATCGAAGCGATCACGCCGCCGAACTTATACACCACAAACATAAAGATCAGCACAAATACTGATGCCATCGCCGCCGCGTAGAGGCTGGCTTCTCTGGCTTCCGTCGCGAGGCTCGGTCCGACCTCGTAGACTTCCTCTGCCACGAGTCCTACTTCCAGTGGGTTATTGAGCACATTGGCTAGCTCAACAGCTTCGCGCTGCGAGAAGCTTCCCGTGATTTCCGCGCCACCGATGATCTCCTCGCGCACGCTTGGAGCGCTGTAGAGTTTGCCGTCCAAAATAATGGCCAATCGGCCTACTGTGCCTGTGCGGCTATTTTCTTCGGCAATCTGCTTAGTGACTGCCGCAAATTTCTTCGAGCCCTCATCCGTAAAGCTCAGCGCAATGCGGTAGCCACCAAACGGGTTGGCCATTGCAACAGCTTCGCTAATGCTCTCGCCACCCATCACAGGCACTATCTTCACGTATTCTGGAATTTCTTCCACTTCACCCGTTTGAGGGTTTTCGTATTCCATCACCATACGGGTATAGCCCAGTGGGGGCTCCGGATTGGTAAGCGGATTCGTAAAGCGATCCACGAGGCTAAATTCCAAGAGCGCAGGCGCCCCTATCTGTGCCAAAATATCAGGGTTATCCTTGGTGGATATGCCCGCCATCTGCACTTCTATGCGATTGGCTCCTTTTTCACGCACGATTGGCTCGGCCACGCCCAAGCCGTCTATACGGTCCAGCAAAATAGACTTTGCCTTGGCAATTTGCTCGGTGCGCTCCACCTCGTTCTCTGCCAGACTGGATTCATCCAGCTTGAATGTCACGGCCACACCGCCCTTAAGGTCAAGTCCTAGCCGTACACGGCTATTTGCCTGCCTCTGAAGCTCTGTCAAAATCACTTCGTTCCTGCGTACGCGGCTAGCAATGTCGGACACATCAATCTGTGGAAAGTAGGGCGCAAGGTCGAGGCCTTCATTCTCTCCCAGCCTCTTCAGTGCCACAAAAAGCGTGGGGTAGGTTTTCGAGTCTTCCTGTGTTAATGCCAGCGCGCGATCCACCACTTCATTGAATCCTGCCGTGTCTGCCTTGGCTGCTTCGCGTACATAGGTCTCAAAGGGGGTATCTTTCCACGGTACGACATTAAGTATAGACCACCCGATAATCGCCACCGTGACGACCAGTTTCCACGCAATATTGCTGTTCATATAGGTTGTAGTGAGTTTTTTTGTTTAAAAAGAACGACTCCAAGCGCACTTAGCCTTATTTGCCTGCCCGCTCTGGGACTTTGGAAAGGATATAGGACTTGCCCACTTCCACTTTCACGCCTTCGCCCAGTCGCACAGTAAAGGTATCTTCTTTCACATTGGTGATAGTTCCATAAATGCCACCCGCTGTGATCACTTCGTCCCCTTGCTTTAGCTCTGTGAGCATCTTTTGGTGCTCCTTCTGCTTCTTGCGCTGCGGGGCAATGAGCAAGAAATACATACCGACTAGCAGCAACCCGTAGAAAAGCAGCATTGTCGTTCCACTTGGCCCTGCTGGTGCAGGAGCCTGTGCGAGTGTTGGCAATAGTGCTGTCGTATCCGCTAAGCTATTAATTTGCATAAAGTTGCTGTTGGTTAAAAAGGTTCAAACTGATTTTTCTGCTATCAAAGGCAAGCGAAAAGCGGTAGCCGCAACTGCTATCTTCTCTTTGCTCTCGTCTCTTTGCTCCACTTCCCTTATCCGAACTCCTTATGCAAGATCTGCGCGATTATGTGATTCGTATGGCCGAGCTTTACAAGGCAGGCAAAAATATCCCCCTTGAGCAGTCTCAGGGGCGCTCGGCACCCCGTGTCCTCGGCCCCCAGGGCATCCCTGTCGCAGAAGCACATACCGCTCTTATTTTTTCCCCCCACCCCGACGATGAGGTCATCATCGGCGGATGGCCGCTCCGCCTCATGCGTGAATGCGGCTGGCGCATCGTAAACGTTGCCGTTACCCTTGGCAGCAATAAGGAGCGCAAGCAGGCCCGCATGGATGAGCTTTCTCGCTGTTGCCAGGATATCGGGTTCGAGCTGCATGTTCCCTGCGGCATGGGGCTTGATGGCATTAACCTAATGGCTCGTCGAGATGATCCCGTTGGCTGGAATCAGTCGGTGGCTGCCATCTGCGATACGCTCACCCACTATCGGCCTCGTGCTATTTTTTACCCACACGCCGCCGATTTCAATCGCACTCACATTGGTGTCCACGGCCTAGTCAGGCATGCACTCCTCCGCCTCGGCAGCGATCTCCCCCTCTTTTCCGTTGAGACAGAGTTCTGGGCTCAGATGGATGGCCCTAATGTGCTTGTGGAAACCAGTCCGCAGGACACTGCTGATCTCATTCATGCGCTTGGCTTTCATATCGGTGAAATTAGGAGAAACCCCTATCACCTCACCGTACCCGCTTGGATGATGGACAATGTCCGTCGGGGGGCCGAAGTGCTTTCAGGCCAAGGTCATGCGGCTCCTCCCATGTGTTTCGGCACGCTTTACCATCTAGCGCGCTGGCAAAATAGAACTCTCAAAAGCTTTCTTAAAGCTTCCGTCTTCCTGACCGCTTCAGACAACCCTTCTTCCCCATTCTCTGAGTAACTTTTCTCCATTACTTAGGTTTGGGCTTTTCAATTTTTCTCTTTTAGCTTCTACTGATTCCCAGCCTGCTTACTCTGCAATTACTCTTCCGCGCTTGCACAGCGGTCGAGTCCTTACGATTCCCACTGGAAATGAAAGTATCTACGCTGCGCAAAAATCTGCGCAACTGCACGCTCGACGGATTATTTGCCACTCCGGCGGTCTTCCTCTACGTCCCTGGAAATATCATCATGGCGGCCCTGTTGACTTCGGTCTTCAGCATACCCGAAGGGCCCTATGGTTTGATTGTCTCCCTGCCCTTCTGGTGCAATGCGTTGCAGGCATTCTTCATGCCGCTGCTCTCCCAAAAGTTCAGCGCACGCACCATCTCCCTGGGCTTCGGCTGGGCCTATCTCGCCTGCTGGTTTATCCTTACGGCCGCTCTCCCCTTTCTCCCTCAGGATGACGCCAAGCTAACTGCAAACCTTCTTTTGCTCTTGCTTGGCATGGTTACCTTCTTCGGCTCAATCACAGGCGTAGGCTGGACCGCCTGGGTTCAGGAGTTTGTCCCCAGGCGCATTCGCGGGAAATACTTCGGCTTCAGAAATCGCGTCCTTAGCCTCATGACCATGAGCTTTCTCTATGGCGCAGGCTGGTTTATAGACAAAATGGAAGACAGTTTGCGCGGCTATGTTATGCTTTTTGCGGCGGCTGGTGGCTTGCGTATTTTCGGCTTCATTTGCCAGCACCGCGTAAAAGCTGGCAATTCCCACGGAGATAAACCCTCCGACGAAGGCCTTTTTCACCGTTTCAAGCTCCTCAAGGAAAACAAGGCATTCCTCCGTTTCGTTATTTTCGGCGGCATGATTGTCTTCCTTTTCAATTTCACTGGCCCGTTTGGTCCTGTCTTCATGTATGAGCACCTCATGCTCACCGTGAGCGATGTCACCACTCTCAGCGTTATCGGAGCGCTTATGGGCGCCTTTAGCTGGCCCATATGGGGCGCTCTTTGCGACAAGTACGGGTGCAAGCCAGTCATGTTCCTCAGTATCATTTGCTGGGAGCTCCAAAATTATTTTTGGGTCATTCTCACTCCTGAAAATTCCTGGCTCCTCTACCCCATGTGGTTTTGGGGTGGCCTCACCTCCACGGGTTTCTTTATCGGCAACTTTAATTTTCTTCTCAAGCTCGTCCCCATTGAAAACAAAACCACTGCCATCAGCCTCAATCTTGCCATAACTTCCCTTGCGGGTGCCGCATCCCCCATCCTGGCAGGCTATTCACTGGGCGCAGTTGATTCATTTGGCCTTGATAAAGAAATGGCCTACCGTATCGGCTTTTTTGTTAAATCTACTTTGGTTTTAAGCACGTTGCTTTACTTGCGCAGTATCACTGAGCCGGAAGAACACAGCATGCGTAACGTTCTGGGAGCGTTGCGCTCCGTTCGCCATATTTTACAACTCTCTGGTCTTCCCCTGTTTACAAACATTCATGCTTCCAGAGAGACCAGGAATCGCCCGAAAAGACCCTAATTTAGGGCACTTTTTATCCCTATTAGTTTCGGTAGATAATTTGCATTAATTAAAAATTGACATCCCTTTTACGTCAAAATAAGTAATAACTCGTATTTAAAAATAGGGTCTAGTTCCGTGTTCATTCGTGACCATGAAACTCTATCTCCTGCGACACGCCGAAGCACATCCAGGTTTTCCTGACGAATCCCGAGACCTAACCCCCAAAGGAACCCAGCAAGCCAAAGACTTAGCTAACTTCCTCAAGGGCAAAAAGGTCTTTATCCCTAAAACTATCTACCACAGCCCTCTCAACCGTGCTGTGCAAACTGCCTCCCTTGTGGCCAATACCCTCGGCCTCGGCTCCCACTTAGAGCAAGCAGACAACCTAAAGCCAAACGACGACATAGACTACTGGCTGCACACTATAGAGTCTTTAGAGCAGCCCATAGCGCTCGTTGGCCACAACCCACACCTCTCCCTCCTCGCCAACCGCTTGCTTTGCGGCGACGAAAACCGTGGCACTATTGAGCTAAAGAAGGGAGCGCTCCTCTGCCTTGAGCGTCAAGCCATCTACCTTGGCCTCGGTAAAAGCCAAAACGTTTGGTCTGTCCGCTGGCTCATCATACCCCGCCTCCTCGAATAAACAAAAGTAGCCACTCGAAGTATTCTATGGGTATCGAACCAATTCCAAATGTAAAATCTGGGACCTTAATCCTTACTTAATCTTAATCAGCTCCACATCAAATACCAGCATACCCTTAGGAGCTCCTGGAGCGCCGGCATAAGCTAGTTTCTCTGGGATCCACAGACGGCGCTTTTCGCCTTCCACCATGAGCTGTACGCCTTCCGTCCATCCGGGTATCACGCGATTGAGCGGAAAGGAAATCGTTTTGCCACGATTGTAGGAGCTATCAAAAAGTTTCCCGTCAGTTGTCCATCCGGCGTAATGAACTTCCACTGTGGAAGAAGCTGTTGGCTTCTTGGTTCCTGTTCCTGCACGCAAGACCTTGCTGGCCAAGCCGGATGCCGTTGTTTGTGCGTCTGCGGGAGGCGCGGCTACATCGGCGGGTGTCGCTGTGGGATTGGTTTCGTTGGCGGACATAATAGGTTTTGTTTCAGATTCTTTCGGCTTAGCTGCCTCAGTTGTATTATTTGAAGGCTGGTCCGCTGCTTGAACCATAGCGGCCATAGCCATTGCCGTGATTAAGATCGGAGTCTTCATATATCCCTCAAACAAATGCAATCTCCCCCTCATGGCAAGGCACAATTCCCTCATGTCGGAACTTACTCGTCAGCAGCTGCGGGGTATGTCTGCGCGCGCTTAATTTTGTATGCTATGCATTTCATCAAAACATTCTACTTTGATATCAGGAACAGTTTTAAGCCGCTTATTAGTTGGAAATGCTTATCAACAGTGTAAACATAGAGTCCGTATTGAACCGCCAACGAAGCTATCCATAAATCATTTTCTGGAATAGGAGTGCCTTGGCGCTCAAGCGCGGTTCGTAGTTTTGAATAGTGTTTGGCAGTGGAACGATCAATATCTAGTAGTGAAACTGCCTTCAAAAATGTGGTGATCTCCTTAAATTTGCGTTCGGGGTGTTGTGATTTCTCTGCGCCAAGAAGTAATTCTCCATAAACGATTACCGGTAGTAGCAACCCCGATGTCGCAGTAAGGGTGGTCACGACTTCTGGGTTCTTGCGCCAACTTTCAATCACAGCGCTTGTGTCGAGCAGTAGTTCGTTACCAGCTTTCCACATCGATTTTTTGGCAAGTTTGCATAGCTGATTCCCATTCGTCGATCTCTCCCGAAGTGAGATCGTTGTTGAATACCTCAGCTAAGATTTTGTTTCGCTCTACCAAGCTCTGTTCCTTGAGTAAATGCACATAGTGAGCCACTTGCTCCTGTTTCTCTGGTGTCAGCAACCGGAGATCATGTGCAACACGCTCTATTGTAGAATTCATTGCCAATAATTTAACAGTTCCACCACGGTTGGCAAGACTCTCTATGAATTCCCCTCCCCTATGCGATTGCTGTCCGAATGCGTTGCATCCATCTGGTCGTGCGCTATTTTGTCCGCATGATTAAATGGCTTGGTCTCCTTTTTCTTCCACTTACCTTTTTCTTTTCCGGCTGCTCTAAGGATCGCCTTTCTGTTGCCGACAAGGCTGTCCAGGATCGCATCCTCATTGTCGGGAATTCGGCTGATCCTCAAACTCTCGATCCTCACCTCGCACAAGGCCTCCTGGAGGAAAAGGTCATTACCGCTCTCATGGAGGGCCTCACTGCTTATCACCTCTCGGACGACAACCAAGTTGAGCCAGGTGTAGCTGAGCGTTGGGAAAGTAACCCCGATGCTACTCGCTGGACTTTCTATCTCCGTAAAGATGCCAAGTGGTCCAATGGCGACCCCGTCACTGCTCACGACTTCATCTACTCTTGGAAACGCGTCCTTTCTCCTGAATTAGGCGCTGAGTATGCCGAGCTCCTCTACTATCTCAAAGGTGGCCGCGAATACCACTCTGGCCAACTCACCGATTTCTCTCAAGTCGGCTGTCGCGCACTAGATGCCCACACGCTCTCTGTCGAGCTCGTCGGCCCAACCCCCTATTTCCATTTGGTGTTGGTTCATTTTGCATGGTTTCCCGTTCATCCTCCTACCATTGAAAAGTTTGGTGGCCCTGCCAGTAGAGCTTCCCAGTGGACTCGCCCAGAAAACTTCGTCGGCAACGGTGCCTTTCAACTTGCGGAATGGTCCGTCAACCAGGTTGTCCGCGTCACTGCCAACCCTAATTACTGGGACAAAGCTTCCGTTCGTCTCAATGAGATTCGCTTCCTTCCTATAGCCGATGCCTCTCAGGAAGACGTCGCCTTTGCGGGTGGTCGCCTCCACATCACCTACGGCCTTCTCCCTGAAAAGCTGCCCTATTGGCAATCTGCCCGCCCTGAAATTGTCCGCATGGAGCCGCAGCTCGGCATCTTCTATTTCATGCTCAACACGGAAGCTCCCCCGCTAAACGACCCTCGCGTCCGCAAAGCCCTTTCGCTCTCCATTGATCGCCCTCTGATTACTAACAACGTCACCCGTGGCGGGCAAATTCCTGCCTACGGTTTCACGCCTCCCGGCCTTAATGGCTACCCTTCTCTGGAAATCCTCCGCTACGATCCGGATGCTGCCCGCAAGCTCATGGCCGAGGCGGGATTCCCCGCAGGCAAAGGCTTTCCCTCCTGCGCCATTCTCTACAATAGCTCCGACCTCAACCGCAAAATCGCAGAGGCTATCCAGGAAATGTGGCGCAAGGAATTGGGCATCGAGATTAAGCTCACCAATCAGGATTGGACTTCCTACTTGAGCGCCCGAACTCAGAGAAACTACACCATCGCCCGAGCCTCTTGGTTTGGAGATTACCCCGATCCTATCACTTTCATTAGCTTATGGACCTCTACCAACGGCAACAACCAGACTGGCTGGGCCAATCCCCAATTTGACTCCCTTCTCAAATCTGCCCGACAAGAAGCCAATCCCGATAAGCGGCTCGCCCTGTTGCGCGAGGCTGAATCCCTCTTCCTGAACGAGCTTCCCGGTATTCCTGTTTTTTATTTCAGCAAAAATTACCTTATTGACTCCCGTGTGGAAAATTGGAACCCCAAAGCGCTTGACGGTCGGCTCTGGAAGAAAATCGGGTTCAAGTCCCCATAAGCCCTGTAAATACCCTTTAGGAAAAAATCTACTCTTCCCATTTGGCAGTTATGGCATTCTAGGTAACGTATAAGGGGTATGAATATACGCAAAATCGCAACTTCACTCATTTCATTAACCGCGCTTTGCCTCGCTTCCGTGCAGGCAGCCCCTACCACCTGGGATATTGATCCTTCCCACTCGGCGGTCGGTTTTAAGATTCGCCACTTTGTCACCAAAGTCCCTGGCACCTTCGCCGATTTCAAGGGTACCATCGTTTACGATGCAGACCCTGCCAATATGAAGGCCGAGGCCACCATCAAGGTTCCCAGCGTCAACACCAATTCCAAGGGCCGTGATGAGCACCTCCAGCGCGATGATTATTTCAACGCCGAAAAGTATCCCGACATTACTTTCACCAGCACCAAGTTTGAAAAAACGGGCGAAAATACCTACAAGATGACGGGCGACCTCTCCATGATGGGCGTTACCAAGCCTGTCACTCTTGATGTCACCTTCCTTGGCACTGCGGAAGGTCGCGGCGGCAAGATGCTCGCTGGCTTCGAAGGCAAGGGCACTATCGACCGCACCGCATGGGGCCTCACTGCTGGCCAACCTGCCGTCGGCAAAGATGTTGATATCGAAATCAGCATTGAAGCGGTCCTTCGCCAATAAGTAGCCTTTTCAACCTTTTTCTTCAAACCTCACCTTCGGGTGAGGTTTTTTTGTTTAAAAACGATGCGTCACTGATACCGCATAATTCCGTCCAATGATTGGATAGGTGCGCTGATCATACCCCAGTGCGCCCGCCGCGTAACTAAAGGGTGGCTGCTCATCAAACACGTTCTCCACCCCTAGCCGTAGACTGGTATTCTCTGTAAGCTCGTATTTTACCGTTGCGTCAATCGACACCCAGCTATCGGTCTTGGCGGAAGCTGTTCCACGCCTTTCTCGTACGCCTTCAATCCAGGTTAGCGTGGTAAGCAGTTCGATTTTCCTCCACTCCCACCAGAGGGATGCCGCTACCTTGTTTCTCGGCACTCTCTGGTCGATCAGCGTATTAAAGTCTCCCGCGCTCTCGATTCTGGGGCCACCGGGTCGGGTTACTTCTGAATAATGCAGCACATGAGTGTGCGCGACTCGCGCCCCAAACACTCCCGCATTTTCGTACTCTCTTTCCCACTGCGCCCCTACCTCCAGATACCGTGCTGTTTGCTCCCCGAAATTTCGGTAAGGTATCTGCACCTCTCCCACAAGTGGTGCCCCTAGGCTAGAGCTCCTGTTAAAGCGTATGCCGTTGCCATCCTGCCCTGCGTCTAGTTGATCCGCAAACTCGCTCAAATACACCGCTGGGTCGGGCACTTGGATCTTGTCCGTCACTTTGATCGCGAAGAAGTCCGCAAATACTTCTAAGCCAGATAGCCCTTTCGGCTTCCAGCTCACTCCTGCGCTCCACGAAAGCGACTCCTCTGGATCCAGGTCGGGATTCGCTGCTCGCACGACTCGCACGGGATAGCTCGTGTTTGTCCATTTCGATGAAAAATACAGATAAGACTCTGCATACTGCTGGTGCAGACTTTCAAGCGAAGGAGCCCTAAATCCCAGCTGAATTCCCGCCCTAAATGTCAGTTCCTTTATCGGCTGGTAGCTAATTCTAAGTCCTGGATTTATTGTGGAGCCAAAATCATCGTAGTATTCATAGCGTCCTGAAAAAATAGCTGTTAGCCTTTGGCCGTCATAGTCTGGGCTGGTTTCTCCAATAATCGGCAGGGCCACTTCACCAAATGCCGAGAAAATATGCCGCGAGTCGCGGAACCCTGTTTGATTGGTAGCGCCAAAACTGTTGAATGTTATGAGGTTGCTGTCTGGTCGCAGGTTGACTTCCTCTCTCCTCGCTTCGACGCCGAGCACCGTTTCCAGTTCGCTCCCATTAATCTCCCCAATATGTCCGCGTGCTACGGCATCCCATTGGTAGAGTGTAGTTCTTTTGCGCGATTCAGTGTTCAGTCTTACGGCTTCGAGAGCGGCTGCTTGGGATGGTTGCAAATTATACTCCGGCAAGCTAAACAGATTAAACGCGGTCTGCGTGGGGTCAGTCACGAGCAACTGCTGCTGCAAGGCGGACTTGTTGATGATATTATAAAGCGCTTCTTTAGTCTGCTCGCCAGACACTGTGATGGCCGTTGTCAAATCCCATTCTGCTCCCATGCTCGTCTCTAGGCCTGCTGTCAGGTGGTAGGAATCCACTTCGCTCTCCCGAATGCGTGGCCCTAGCTCAGTCATGCGCTTGGCAATTTCCGCCATATCGCTGTCCATCGCAGCCCCAAATGGGTTGTGTATGTGATTGGCGGGTATGAAAAATGGAGTAAGCGGTTCTCCTGGTGCGCCCAATCGTGCATTTGATAAGCTGAATGGCGCCGCCGCCAGCGTGGACTCCGATTCTATCCTGTTGACCAACCCTTGGAAAAATACCCGCGTGTCGTTGCCAAGATTGTGCCCTACATTTGCGTAGAGACCATAGCGCGTTTGTGGCATCAGCTCGTTGCCCACTTCCTTGAAATCATACTTCGCTGCTCCTGTGAGTGCGCTCGCATACCCTGGTGGCACATTGTTGGCAGGATCCCCTGCCGCCCCAGGTTTTCCATAAACATAAGTAAACGGATCTAGTATGAAATACAGCCCCTCGGGAGATGAAAAACTTCTGTGATCCACTCCGCCTAGTGAGCGATAGTCGGCCGTCTTGGTCAGCTCCCGATCACGACTGTCAATTCCATTCCTATCCCAATAATATGTGTGCAGCAGCAAGTCCGTCTTCCCATTTGATTTTCCATAAGTGTATTCGGCGCTCACCATTCCCGCATCTTTACTTGTGGTATTGCCATAAGTCACAGTCGCTTTGCTTCCTTCGTATTTGTCCTTCAAAATGATATTTACTACTCCTGCCAGCGCATCGCTCCCGTAGATAGAAGCTGCCCCGTCTCGCAGAACTTCGATTCCCTCAATAGCCGAAATCGGTATCGTGTTTATATTTACGAAGTTTCCATCCGTAGTAAGCCCAGATGTCGATGTTATGCGTCGGCCATTGAGCAGTACTAGTGTGCTCGTAGCATCCAGTCCTCTTAGCGCGATGCTCGCCTCCCCTCCTCCTGGATTCGGCGTCTGCTCTCCCCGATAATTTTCCCTTCCAAAGACATACGCCTGCTTATGCAGCAACTCGCCCACTGTCTTCGCCGTAGTGAACTCTAGAGTTTTAGCGTCTATCAGAGAAACAGGCACAGACACCCCTACCATCGGCCCCTCCAGTCTTGTCCCTGTTATTTCGTAATTCGGCAGAGAAATAATCTCCCGCTCAGATGTTAGATGGATTTCAGTGGTTTCGTCATTGCCGATTTCTTGCGCATTGAGCGCGTGACTTATCAACGACAAAATTAACAGGAGTCCTCCCCCCGCACGGATAGGTGAATTGATATATGGCAGCATAGGCTAGGTGTTACACGCACTGATACGGAAGCCCGGACCGTATTTTAAGTAGATTGCCCTAATTTTTTGTAAAACTTACAGCGCCCCCTTTTCCAAGCTGGAGATTATCCGTTTAGTTACCTTAGCGTAACAACTTTGGTCTCAAATAATCCTCATCTCTACACTCTACTAAGTCCACTATTGAGTTTTCACGGCTACACGAAGCCAATCAGAAATTTGAAGTCCGAACTATAAATTCCCTCTGTTCCTATCCCACAATGCATGAGCCCTCCGGTCTGCCAACCGGAGGGCCTGTAACAACTGCCTTAGTGACCAATTAACTCCTAACTAACTAAAGATTTGGGGAGCGCCACTTAGTGTTCATCCATATCCGGTATCGTTCAACCTTGGCTGATACTGGTGGCGCTTCCCTCCATCTCATCCGTTTGAAACAGCTGCCAAGGGCGAGCTTCGTTCGAGTTTCAATAGGCGAGTGAGAATTTCTGCGAAATGGCGCGTTCCTGGCACTTTGGGTATGTTGAAGTCCATCCCTGCTGCCGTGGCAGCTCCGTGCATGCTGGTGTCAGTGGTAAATGCCACTATGATTGTCCCCTGCCCCTTGGGCCGGAACTCCCGTATCTGGCGCGCAGTCGTGATGCCATCTTGATGCGGCATATGTACATCCATCAGGATTACATCGTAATCTTTCTTGCGGGCTCGATCTACGGCATCGAATCCGTTGTGGGCCTGCTCTACTTCCATCCCTAGTTGGCGGCAGGCGAATGTTGCCAGCATGCGCATCGTGGGATCATCGTCCACCACGAGCACCGTCATCGGTGGGTAATTATATAGTGGTGTGTTCATAGTTGTTTACCAGAAAAAGGCGTATGGTGAGGAAGGTTGGATTTCGTCAAAGCGGCGCAGGTCAAAGACTACACGCCAGACGTGGGCGAAGCGCTGCCATGGCCCGGGTATGTTCCCATCGAACAGTACTTCGGGCTTTACCCACTCGTGGCGGGCATGCGCGGATAAGCGGCGGAGGAAGAGCTGGTAGCCGGCCTCGTAGCCGAAGAATAGGAGTCGGCGATCATATGGGTCAGAGAGTGTTCGTATCTGCTCCAGATCAAGACTCGGGTTCTGTTGGTAATGTGGGCGGATGGCCTCTGCCATACGCGCCAGTTCTAGGCGGGCCTTATTCCAGGCCGCATTGTAATTCTTGCCTGTTGCAAAGCCGTAGGCGTGGAATCCGTCCTCCTGCTTTTCGTGCAGAAGGGCAAAAGTCAGCGGCATCCCTGGCGTCTGCACTGCCCAGGAATCTATCGTGGGCTCCAGCGTGTCCGTGGGGTAAAGATCAATATGGCCTTGCCACCAAGAGGCCAGCAGGTAGCGCTCCCATGCCTCGGCAAGCGCGTAGGGCCGTGTTTGTCGGGCAAAGAGCCCTGGAAACGCTGCCATTCCATTGGTTGTCGGATCGCAATCAAATGCGAACTCATCCCCCTCTGGCTTTCCTGCCAGACTAAAGAATGCCCAGCGCTCAAGCGCTTCCGATATCGCAATCATTCGGGCCACGGCCGCGCTGCTGTGCATTCCAAGCCCGGCGGCGGGCAAAAAGAGTCGGGAGGTATGCAGCGGATTCGCCACATTTAGCAGAGCACGCACCTGTGCCCATACTTTTCCCCCTATGGCCACACGGTTGGCAGCCAGGGCGGATATCGGTCCGCCCTGGCCTGCCTCAACGTGGCGATACCGCAATGGACCTAAAGATGGCAACAGTGGCTCCCAAGTTGCAAAAGTGCTGGTCATTGCGGTATTCATGATGGTAGTTGGTTCTTGGTTCTACTTTATGGTTTCTTAACAGCGACTCACTGGTAGTTAGGCTGCGGCAAACCAGGGGCTCTTATCGAGGCTTGCGGTTGCGGCGGGGCCGTGACAGATAGTTACGCAGGCGGATACGGAACCTCCGTTGCTGGCGAGCGAAGCGCCCATCAGTTTGTCAGCAATCCGGTTGAATCCGAATGCCATGCATACTGTGGCGGCTACTGCGTTGAGGGCGTTGGCGGAGGTGTTGGTTTGTGCGGTCATAGTATTATTTAGTTTTTTTGGTTGGTATTTATGGTTTTTGGTTTTATCGAAACTGCTTGCTTCGATGCCTAAGATTATCGTCGATATGCAGAAATTTCTGCATCGGAAAATTCATCCCCTTTTGGGATATGCTGCGTAAAATTCTTTTACTTCTTACCCTGATACCTGCGTTATTACCCGCGCAGGAGCGGTTAGTCTCCGTTTTCCCCGTAAACTCCTCAGGCGATTTTACAGGCGCTTCCGTTTTTGATGACGGCAAAATCCTTGCCTCTGCCGAAAACACTCTTTTTCTCTTCGATGGCTATTCTTGGAAACCGCTTTTAAGGCTCGATTCAGAGCAAATTCATGCTTTGGCTAACGTCCAAAACACTGCCGTATTTGCCACAGAAAAATTCATTTACGAGCTTTCCTCTGATGGCCAAATTTTGAAAAAGTCCCCGCTGCTTGAAGACGCAGCTCTCTCACGTCTCTGGCAGGCTATTCCTCTCGATAACGCCATCTTTTTTACAGGCACTAGCACAGCTCACCTCTATTCGCTCTCAGGCAGTCAGTCCGTTTTCCATTTTCCGGGAGAAGGCCGGCTTGCCGCGTGCAAAGCCCAAGATGGGTCCGTTTTTTTCTCTCGCAGAAACGGGGGCCTTTTTCGCTGGCAACCCGATTCCCAACCGATTGAGGTCCTCTCTCCCGCTGTATTTCAGGGCGTTCTTGTTGGCCTTCATGATTTAGATGGCCAGCGCATCGCCATTACTTCTTCAGGCATCTTTACTTGGGATGAATCCCTCCGCTTTGTCCCTCTTTTCCCAAACGCAGACTCCGCTTTGTCTGGCACTGGCGTTATTGGCAGCCGTCTCATCAACGATACCCTCTGGATTCTGACTTACCGTGAAGGCCTTCTCTCTTTTTCCATTGAGGGAAAAAAGATGCCTGCTCCCCTCTCCTCCGCGGATCGTCTTGCCAATCCCACCGCATGGGCGTTCGCTGGCAATGCCTCCCTCTGGTGGTTCGCCTCTGGTGTTGCTGGCAGCACCTGGGTAAGCAACCCTGCGGCTATCTGGTCTGCCAATTCAGGCCTTCCCCGTTCCCGCATCAGCCGTCTTGAATCTGTAAATCAATCTCCGATTGCCCTCTCAGATTCTGGTGCCTTTTCTTTGCAATCAGACCGCTGGGAAGCCATCCACGATACTTTTGCCGTGTCCGCTGGGTCCTATGAAAATTTCTCATGGATAGGCAGCCAGTGGGGTCTTTTCTGGAAACATGGGGAAGCTTCCGAATGGGCGCATCTCGAAGGCGCTCCCGTTTATGCTGTCCTGCCTTTATCTTCAGAAAAGTGGCTGCTTGGGCGTCCGGGCGAGGTGCTCGAATGGGCGCCGCTCACCGCTGCTCCCGTCAGAAAGTGGGCTCTGGCCAACTTCATTCCGGTCGAGCTTGTTAATGCTGGCCTTATCGTTATTGCCGCGGACCACACTGGCTCAGTCGTCACACTTTATCCCGATGGCAGCAGTAGCCCTGCGCAGTCCTTTGCCTCTGGCAGAGAGGTGCCTCTCTTCCGTTGGAATGGAGAGCTTTACCTCGGCGGCGATGCCGATGCCTACCGCTGGTCTGGCGCCGAGTGGCAGCCATCTGGCTGGAATCACACCATTGTTCGCGCATCTGTTGCTCCCGATAATTCTCTCTACGCTTTAATCCGTAAAAACGACCTGATCCGCCTTTATAAGCGCACGCCAAACTCCCCTTTTACGCCGATCCCTTTCGATGGTGAATCCCAACTCGAATCCGCCACGGATCTGCTCTTTTCCAATGAGCGTATTTTTATTTCTACCCTCTCAGGTGTCATCGAAGTAAATCCTGCGCTCACCTCGGAAATCCCTGCTGGAAATACTATCGTCACGGGTGGCGCAACAGCCTCAAAATACGCCTACGATGAACGCAGCTTCCGCTGGCATCTCGGCGCCTCCCGTCTTCACCAAGGCGTCTCGCTGGACTTTTCCGTCTCTGTCTTGCGCGATGGCGCCCTTCTCGAAAGCGGCCCCGTTAGCCAAGACTGGAGCTGGTCTGCTCCCTCCGCTGGCTCTTACCAAATCACCTTCCAAGCTACTGACCCTTACTGGGGCCCTCTTGCTCCCGTCGTGCGCAAATTTTCCATAGCAAAGCCTTGGTGGCTCACCTGGCCTGCGCTCCTTGGCTTTGCCTTAGCATTGGCGTTTTTCACCTTTATAGTTATTCGCCTCTCTATTGCTTACTACAAAGAAAAGAACCGCCGTCTCCAATTGCTCATAGACAGGCGCACAGCCGAGCTCAAAGAAGCCAACCTCGCCCGCAATCGCTTCCTCGCCCGCGTGAGCCATGAAATCCGTAACCCCCTCAACGGCATTAGCAATCTCATCCCCGCTTTGCGTGACGGCCCCCTCACGAAACAGCAACAAGAGGCCGTTGCGGGTCTGGAAGCTTGCTCTCGTACCCTCACCTCCCTTCTCCGTGATGTTCTTGACCTTGCCCGTCTCGAAGCTGGCAAAGAAAAAATTACCATCGAAACCGTTAATCTTTCTCAAGTCCTCGATGACTTTGCCCAGACTTGCCGCATGGCCGCCAAAGAAAAGAACATTGATTTCCAGGTCTTGCGCGGCTCAAACCTTCCGGATTCCATCCGCACAGATGGTGGTCGCCTGCGCCAAATCATCCAAAACCTCACGGGCAACGCCCTTAAGTTTACTCCTTCCCAAGGTCAAATTCGCCTAACCTTTGACTTCGTTACCCTTCACGACAACACGGGAGATTTCCTCGTCACCATCGAAGACTCTGGCCCTGGCTTCCCGCAGGAAGTTCTCGAAAAGCAGGAGCTCTTTCTCACGGGTACCAATCGCCCGGGCCAGACTGGTTCTGGGGTCGGTCTTGCCCTTGCCATAGATCTGGCAAAGCGCCTCGGCGGAAATATAGCGATAGAAAATCTCCCCCAAGGTGGTGCCAAGGCTACCCTCCGCATCCTTGTCAACTCTGGCTCCCGCGCTGATGTGCCAGTCATTGACCGCCCTCTCCTCGAAAGAGCCAATGGCCAACGAATCCTCGTCGTCGAAGACCAGTATTGGAACCGTGTAGCCGTCGAGCGCATGCTTACCAATCAAGGGTACCTCCCCCTCATGGCGCCTACCGTGACCGATGCTTCTCGCCTCACTCTCTCAGAAAAAATCGACGCCGTCCTCTGCGATTGGGATCTCCCTGATGGTGACGGCCTCTCCTTCTGCCGTGGCATCCTCAAAGAGCGCCCTCACTTGCCCGTCTTCCTGGTCACCGCTTACGACAACCCTACCGTGGAGCTGAAAGTCCTCGCCGTTGGTGTCCACGCCCTTATCCCGAAACCCATAGACGAGCAATTCCTTCTCCAAACCCTCGCCAACGCTATCAAAGCCGCGAGCCAGCCTGGCCGTATTTCCGCCCTTGCCTCTCTCATGAAGGAGCAGGAAAAAGATAAAATCCGCGCTGAGCTGGCTGACCTCCGCGCTAAACTCGAAGCAGCTCTCGACAAAGAAGACTGGCCCGCCGCTGCCTCCCTTGCCCACCAATCCGCTAACAATGCCGCGCTCATTGGAGACATGGCCCTTCAACTCCACCTCCACTCCCTCGAACAAAAAATCCGCAAGCACCACTAGATCCATCCCTGCCGCTGCCTCTTATTTATAATTTAATATCAATCCGCCTTCGGCAGATAGCTTTCGACTGCGGGCACTCCCCGTATAATCCCCAACTCATAAAGCTTCGTGGCAATTGCCCCCAGCCTATCCTTTCTTAGCCTTCCTGTCGAATCACCCGCATCTGGGTTTCCCGTTACAATCTGCTGCTCAATTAGCATCTGCCGCGCAAAGTCCATCTGCTCGACACTCATCATTGCGTTCCGCTCCAATATCAGTGCGTGGGCTGGCGCTGGATCATTCAGCAGATAATCCAGCCACCCGCGAATAGATGCCCTCTTAAACGCCTCGCAGATTTCGGGATTCATCTGCACATAATCCTTCCTCCCATACACCACATGGTAAGGGTTGAATCCCGTGTCTGATAGTCGAAACACGCCCACTTCCAGCCCTGTCTGCCTCACATAAAATGGCTCGTTGGTTATCAAGCACTGCTGCACCAAATTCGGATCGCTCATAAAATTCACCATCCCGAAATCATGCGGCTGCAACCTCAGCCGTATCGAGTAAAGATTCTCCACATACGCTATCCAGCTCAGCCCTGGCACCGCCACTACGGGCCTATTGGCAAGCTGCCGCAAATCCGTTAGCGGATTGCTCGCGTGATACATCAGCGCCTGTGGATCATTCTGGAAATGCGCAAAAAGCATCACCAGCGGAATCCCCTCCGCCACCTTCTGGATCACATGATCTGCCCGATGCATCGAAAACTCCACATCCCCCCGCAATACCTTCTGCATCGTCATAGCGTTTGGCCCCCCGGGCAACAACTCCACCGCCAGCCCCTCCTCCTCATAAAATCCCTTAGCCAGCGCCTGATAAAATCCCCCATGCTCAGGCTGCGGGTACCAATCCGTCTGCAACCGCACCCTCGTTAGTGCGCGCTTCTCCTCACCAACCTCCTGCCCACCACACCCCACCAACCCCACCACCAACAGCAACAGAAAGCCCCACCGCATCACGCGATTTAGCAACACGCCCATCCTATTCGCAATTCGGGCCCCAAATCCCAAATCACCAATCTTAAATCTTAAATCGTAAATCATAAATTCCACCACCCATACCGCCTCCTACTCCACTCTGCCAGCAGATTCATGCCACTGCCGCAAACACAGCCACCGCACCAGCCCTACCCCGCCCACAAACACAAACCCAAACAGGCACGCCGCAAACGCCGTCGCCATCAGCTCTGGCGTCTTGAGCTGGGACTTGAACACAATAATCAAAAACCCCAGCCCCCCTGTCCCTGCCGCGCTCCCCGCAAACAATTCCCCCGTGATTGCCCCAATTATCGCGAGACTCGCCGCGATCTGCAAACCCGTGAAAAAATACGGCAATGCCGCAGGCGCCTTCAGCAAAAACAACTGCTGCCACAAGCTCGCCCTATAGAGCCGAAACAACTCCACCTGATTCCTGTCAGTAGATAGCAAGCCCTGCGTAGTGCTCGCAACTATCGGGAAAAAACCAATCACAAACGTGATCGCCGTCACGCTCGGCCATCCCGCTCCAAGCCACAACACAAACAAGGCCGATGTAGCCACCACGGGTATCATCGACATAAACGTCACCCACGGAAACAATGCGCTCCGCAGCCATTTCGACGCCGCTAATACCATAGCTGTGGACACCCCTCCCACAATCGCCGCTAAAAACCCTGAGCTCGCCCCCAGCAACGTATCCAAAATCGCCCGCCCCAAAGCATCCCTCTCCCGCACCGCAGCGTTAAATACCTCCACAGGCCCTGGGAAAAACCACTTCGGAATCTCCCAAAGTCGCACCACCGCATCCCACAGCACCACCAGCAGCAACCCCGTTACCACAGGCGGGCCCCATCTCTTAAAAATAGCCATATCACCCAATGTGCTTCACCCCACCCCCAACGCAAGCCCGCAAACACTTTCCCATCTAAGCTTGCACCCACCACAAATCCCATGCATATTACTCTACCGTTCATTCTCAGTCCTTTCTGCCTTATTTATAATTTTGCATTTTGAATTCATAATTTCAGAAACTTCTTCCTTCTTACTTCTTCATTTTCAGGGGGGGTGTCCTGGCATTCGACCTTTACAGGTAGTGCCGGGTGGCAGGCCGGAGATGGTAGTTGGCTCCGTTACCAATCCTACCAAGGCTATAAATGCCGAAACAGAATACGCACTCGCAGCCTAATTGTGCTGCGTCGTTGCCTAGTGGATACCTGCTAAACTAGACAACGCTGCTAGCAGGCATAGCCCGACCCGGGCCACCGGGCAAGGGCCGTAACCAAACAGGTGGCTGGCAGGTCTGGCGCGCGCAGTGTCGCTCCAGCCCCGCGACAATGATACACTGATAAGCCTGTAGTCACTCGTCGCAGTCTGTATTGGGACAGGGGTTCGACTCCCCTCACCTCCACCATTTTTCTAGTTGATTATCAGATGCTTGCTTATCTTATGCAAGTAAGGTCCGCGCAATACCGTCGCTACTCAAAACTATAAATGAATACTAAGCATTACGTAATATAGACTAGGAGCAAGGCTATGAGCCCACTGGAAGGGGACTATCGAGTATTGACGAAAATCAAAACGACCGTTTGCTTACAATAATGTCTGAGCAAATATGTAATCAAACAGAAGAGGAAGGAAGCCTCAATTGATTGCCTTCGTAGATGAGTCGGGTGATCCGGGAATGAAGCTCGGCAAGGGGTCTTCCAACTACCTCGTCATTACGATGGTAGTGTTTGATACCCATGAGTTTTCCGATGTTGCAATTTCGCAAATTAGCACCATCCGGCAACAGTTTGGCTGGAGAGCCGATCACGAGTTTCATTTCAACAAGATGTCTCCTACGTATCGAGTTTCCTTTCTGGAAGCCGTGAAGGAGCTGAACTACAAGTATTACAGCATCGTCATAGACAAGGCCAAACTGACGAGCGATAACTTCAGAGAACACCCGGATTCTCTCTATAAGAGCGCCTGTAACTACCTATTCAGCAACGGTAAAGGCCACCTGAGAGATGCCCACGTTGTCGTTGATGGCAGCGGGGGTAAAGTATTCAAGAAGCAGTTATGTAGCTACCTGCGCAAACGTGCCAATGAACATGTACCGATTGGAACACGGCTAGTTCGTAAAGTCCAAATGGAGGACTCGGCTAAGAATAGTCTAATTCAGTTAGCAGACATGGTCTGCGGGGCCGTGGCCCGCTTCTACAGTGGCAAAAAGGATGCAACAACTTACCGTAGAATTATCCAGAAAAGAGAAGCCTATGTTCAGGTCTGGCCTAAATAAAGAAATACCCCGTCTCTATCCTTTCGGAAGGAACACCATACGGTGCCGGTTCGAGATCGGGGTCAATTCTGGTTATATTGTCGGGCATCCAGCATCGGAATACAAGCGAATAATTGAGAATAACTTTATCCTGACAATACTGTGGTTTATACATCAACACCCTTCTGCCCTACAAGTAAACTGAAAATCAACTCGCATGGTGGGCTCAAACGGCAAAAAATTCGATTGTCCTGCGTCACTGTTTGATTTGGTCCAAAAATCACTTTTCCCAAACTTTTTGAGCATAAGAAATTTATGCAAAATAGTTACAAAAAAGAGTCCAATATGGCCTCGAAAAACCGACAAAAAACACAGATTTGCCAGACTGGTTCTGCGAGACTTTTAATTGTTCAAACGCCACTTATTCAAATTAGCCATTATTTATAAACTATTTCCAAAATTGCCACTTTGATTTGGCACTTACATCCATCCGTTTTATGTCAAGTAGCTCAGTGATTCCATTTTTGTCGAAAAGTTCCTCCAACTGTGAATACCCATTCTTAAGTTTCAATGCTAACTCGCCCTCATAGATAGGATACAAGACGAAGAATCGAATGATTTTATTGTCTCGAATAGGTAATTCCAAAAAATCGCGTGCAACTGTTTTCGGTGTTCCCAGTACCAAGGAAGTAAATGGAATTATTTTTGCTAGCTTATTAGGATCGCCAAATAAAGGTAAGCTGTGACCTCGACACAACCACGTTTTGTATTCGTGCGGAAATCGCGCACAGGCTTTGAGTATTCGTATTGGCCAATAATTTGCTTCATCCTTCCAATGTTCCTTTCCCATTTTCCAGTCTTCTGGTAGGCAAATCATGAGTTCTGCGTATGAATATTCTTCTCGCCCTTCAGGAGTTGTCATAGGCAGATCGCTCATTCCAGTTGTTACTAATGTCCAGAACGGGCGGCTTTCACTTGGTGGAATTTGGTGAACATCAATGTGAACAAGATCGGATATCAACTCATGGTACACCATCTCTACCTTACCTATATGTTTTTCTATATGCGCATCTATCTCTACTAAGTTAGAATCTGCAGTATTTGGAAGTACCCACAACTCCTTGCGTGCTTTGTGATGGTAGACTCGATCTCCAGATTCTGATGTTTCATTTTGACTCATTATTTAAACAAAATTATCACCTAAAATAACTGTCAAGAGCTTAACCGGTGGTTGAAAAAATACTGATTCGGATTCAATCGGACTGAGTTTTATTTGGAGAATAAGGCCCATACCACTGCTTTTTATACGCTTCTTTGGATTGAGCAAGGTGCAGACTTCTAAAGGGGGCACTTCATTAGTTCACCATAATTCAACTCGACAAATGTTCACTTGTAGCACACCTTACTAACTGCCAAAAAACGCTATCCTCTCTCTTTTCAATCAAGCCTAATCCTCCCAAATTTTCTGCACATGATTCATATTCAATTCCCCCAAAAACCTTCTCAACACCCAAAACACCCCCAAAAAGGTGTGAAATCACCCTCAAACCACACTGGAAACAGGGTGAAAACACTTCTAAAAGAGGGCGAAAAATCCATCAAAAACTCACTCCCAAACGCTTAATTTCGTAAACCCTTTGTAGCCAGCAAACTAAAAATCTCAAACCTCCAGGAAAACAAACGTATATAAATCCCAACACCCTTCTTTGAACCTCAACCCTCCAACCTTAAAGCCTACTGCTGCTTTGCCTTATCTCATTCAGCATTCACACGAGACGCAAAACGTTACGAAACGCGTCTCGAAAGATAACGAAATGAGACCCAAAACGTTATGAAACGAGACGCACATCTTTCATTCCGCAAAAAAATAACTAACCATAAAATCTACAAACAGCTAATCACCAATAATTAAAAAATCTCAAA
>CAZHQD010000005.1:0-37959 GCA_964533835.1 uncultured Puniceicoccaceae bacterium
TAAAACCCTAAACCCTATCCACTTTCCCTACCCTATTGAAGTAAAATGTATTCACAATTACCGCGCCTGCCTGTGCATTCTGAACAGGCAGGCGCAGACACAATTTTCAGCTTTGCCTTGATTCCTTTTTCAGGCTGTAGTTCTATGCGAATAGGTGTAAAAGCCCTCTGTCCTGTGCTTTGCCTTGATTCCTTTTTCAGGCTGTAGTTCTATTGCGCCATCCGAAAGGGTGTTCTTCACCGCGCTTTGCCTTGATTCCTTTTTCAGGCTGTAGTTCTATGACCAATTGGAGAATCCAAGCGTTACTGACGCTTTGCCTTGATTCCTTTTTCAGGCTGTAGTTCTATTTAATTGGGCAGATGGCGCACCAAGAGGCGCTTTGCCTTGATTCCTTTTTCAGGCTGTAGTTCTATAAATTCACCCGTAAGCGCACGAAAAACCCCGCTTTGCCTTGATTCCTTTTTCAGGCTGTAGTTCTATCGTGGGATGCAGGGGTTCTTCCTGCCAGATGCTTTGCCTTGATTCCTTTTTCAGGCTGTAGTTCTATAGCCTGAAGTAAGTCCCTCCAAAAGAGGGACTTATCTATTTACCAAAGCTGGATTTGTTCGGGTATTTGTTCAACATCTACCTCCTGCATCGGGGGGCCATGAATGATGTAAGCGCGTTCCCACTGCGCTCTTGTTACGAAAAAAGCACGGATTTTTCCCTCAGCAGGCACAGCCTTCCGAAGGCGCTCCAAGTGCGTTCCTTGTCTAGCAAAAGAGACGCAGGGCCTAACATAGACGCTAAACTGAATCATTTGAAAGCCATCATCTAAAAGGAAATTTCTGAAATCAGTGGCGGCCTTCCTTTGTTCCTTGGAAAGCACTGGCAGATCGAAGGCTACCACAAGCCACCCCATTTTCAGTTTCTCCGTGTCCATGGTTTGTAGAAGCGCGCGGACTCATGCAGCACCGCCTGCCGAAAGCTGCGAATAGCGCCCTCTATTACGCTTCGGATATCGAGTTCGAGCCCAAAATGCTCCACTTTCTCCAGAGAGAACCCCGTGACCCACTGCCGAAAGGGCTTTGTGACGGCAAAGGTATCCTCGTCGGCGTGTTGCTTGATCCACTGGTAAACCCGCCAATCCACCGATGGGCGAAAGGGCTCCATGAGATCGTAGGCCAGCGGTGTGCTCCGCTCGCGTATGGCGTGCGAGATGCCTACGGTCGGATCTAGCCCAAAGGCGTAGAGCTTCTGGAGTACGGTGGATAGCAAAATGGCGTAGCCATAGTTGAGCAAGTCGTTCAGGCCACCCAACCTTCTGCCCCTGGCAAAGCCTTCGATCCTTAGGCCCTCGGCAATCACATCCCAAAAGAGCTTGGCGCACCCGCCTTCTTTGCGGGCAGAGCGGGCTCTGGATGCCTTGGCCAGATCGAGGGTAGCCTTGGCCTCGGGCGCGATTTGTCGTGCGAGGCATAGTTGGTTGGCGCACTTGGCGTCTATCGTCTTTTCCCAGAGCTTTGTTTTCAGAACCACCCCATGTGGAGGTGCTTGCGGGTAAGCAATGTGTCCGTAGCGCGGCACGCGGGCAACAGCAGGCTAACTGGCTGAAACTTCTCGCATATAATGAGCGCCACTCCGTGCCGCGCGGCCTCTACGAATAAGTGGCTATGCAAGCGAGCGGAGAAGCTGGTAACCACAATCGCCGCAATGTCCTCCAACGGAAGTTGCTTAATGCCTTCGGCGGAACGGCAAACGAGCTGGCCATCACGACAGGTCAGGTCAACTTCGGGTGAGTCTATACTGACGATGTGATGGCTCATTAAGCGTAATTTAAACCCTGCTTGAGGTTAGTGACTTTTTTATTAGCGACGCTTTATTTTTCAGGAGACTTTTCAGGAGTGCATCGCGCCATTTTATAGAAGTTGAATCAAGAGTTCCCAGATCGAGTAGTATCCCGTCTCTATGCGTATTTTTGACTGACATTATTCGCCACAAACCTGGTCGTTTTCCCTCAGGAACACTTAGGACCTGCCCATTCCTAAGTATCACAGGACGCTTGCCATTATTGAGGCGTGTAAGCTCGGTTAGCTTCCTCCAGACTTGGGCAAAGGGAATAATAACGAAGCGCTCGTTGGCAGGAATATCGGGGTTGTCGAGAATCGCTACGCCATAGTTGGAGGCAATTACGCGGACGCCCTTTTGCACTGCTAGTTTTCCACCGTTTAGGCCGAAAACTTTTCCGGTGACTTCCGAGGTTCGATTCCGTGGCAGACGCGTTCCTGTTGGATCTATTTTGCCGCGCTGTCGGAGATAAACCCTACCGTCTTCCACCTTTTCTACTCGGCGGGTATTTTCTTCGAGAATCAAGCCCGACATGTCTGCGGGAATATGGCGCACGACACGCATCTCGGCCAAGCGGGAGCTTAGTTGCTTAATGATGTGGTCTGGTAGAGCTTGTAGGCGCCACTTGCCGTCTTCGCCCATATCTACGGGGAGGCTCATCTTGAAGCGAGTGCGCTCATTAACAGGGATGCGCCGCTCCAACATGAGACGCCATAGATCACCTTCACGAGTGAGCAGTATGCTGGTGAGGCCAAGCGTCACCGCATCTACAGCGTGGTGGAGATGGGTTATGTTTCGAATCTCTTCTTTATTACGCATCTCTCCTGCTGCATCTAGCACTTCCGGAACGACGGGAGCCAGAGCGCCCAGCAAGTTCCAGCTTTTGCGAACTGCAGCCGTAACTCCGCCGGGAATAGCGATGATTTTGTGATCGGGTAAATCCCGCAGCTCCTGACGAACAACTACTCTTGCGAGACGCGTAAGCTGTGAGGTCTGCGTGAGCTGGCCTGGCGTGAAGCCGCCATCGCGCTCCTTATAGCTTTCCATAAGCAGAAACTCCTTGCGCCGCTTCCTCCGCTTTTTGTCGTCATCGTGCCCTTTGTAGGTGTTTAGCTTATCAACAAAATCTTTGTAATTCTTAGGCGTTTGAATGCTCAGGTCTCTGGTTTCTCCTGTATTTGCCAAGAGATTCGATGGCACCTTTTGCCCACCACATTCATTTATAAATTGGAGCGCCGTTTTATTGCCTTTCAATCGGTTTATTGCTGGGAACGTTACCACGAGAGAATCAAGGGAATCAGAGGGTCTAAGGGAACGCGGAATTACGTGATCCAAATCAACCCTGCCTTCCACCAAGTCTTTCGCCTCATAAATTTCTCCCGTGTATGGGCACATCATTCCCATATCGAGAGCAATCCTTGCCTTCCTTATCAGAGTTCCCGTGGGTTTTATACCTGCCTTTTCAAGCCATTGAACAGCGTCCTTGTGTGAGCGCAGTCGTGTATTTAGGTCAGTTTCGATTTCCTTTACCGTCTTACCTGAGAGCGTCCTTATATCCCTGTTTACCTCAATCGTTATCTGGTTGATATTTCCAGTTCTTCCCTTTCCGTAGTTTGGATCATTAATAATGTCTCTGAGTAATCTTCTAAAAATCAGCATTCTGTGGCGGATGAGGTGATTATTAGTCTGCTGTTCTATCGGCAAATTATCCCGCCATTTTTTAACGGCTTCAGTTTCTTCTAAGCAGCCATCTTTGCCCTTGGGGTCTTCTCCGCGCAAGACAGCGGCAAAGGCAGCTCGCATAAGCGCCTTCGTGTAAGGAGCACGGCCAGAGAGGTTCTTCATTTCTTTCTCAAGAGAGAAGGTCTGCTCTGCTAGGGGTTTGACCGTCTTCTTGCCCTTGGTAGGCTTTCCCTCAACATTTCTTAGGGCGGCGTCAAAAGCGGCCACATCACCGTCATATTTCGGCAACTCCTCGCGCATCTTGTCGAATGTATAACTATGGTAAGAGCGTGTTTCTTGATCCTTTCGCCACCAACGTTTTTTAAGCCGATTCTTCAGGCGTGCGGGTAAGAGAGGCCACACAGCGCTTAAGCCCTTGTTCGATGTCACAAGATTAGCTACAGGGTCAACCATAAGCGAATTTTCTGCTTCAGGATGAAGTAGCAAAGTTTCCAGGTTAGTTTTGTCATACCCCATTTCTTTAAGTGTATTTTGGAGCTCTGTCTTAGTAAGCCGACCCTGCTTCATCATGACCGCATTGAGTTGCGCCCTATCCTCTCTTGTTAGTGCCACCATTTGATTATTCGTGCCAGTCGCTACGCGAATATTTCCCATCAGCATTCCCCAGCGGTATTCAAGAAATTCTTTGCATCGCTTGCCGGGCAACTTGGTTTTCTTGATGGCTTCCTTACATGCTTCCTCTTCGGATTTTCCGTTTGCCATTAGTTTAGCACACAAGGCTGAGGCTGAGATAGGGCAATGGCCTATGATGCGGTTGTCGTAGCGCATCTGTCGCCTTCCAAACAATAAGCCGCCCTTGAATCGATTTTGCAGAACGAGCGTTGGCAGGGAGATGGCGCGCGCATCATTGAGAAGCATTTCAATCAGCTGCTCGTTCATGCCTTCCAGTTTTCCTATATGGCAGGCGAGCATTTGACGTACTTCCGCTTTTACGGTCGCCCTAGGGAAGGCAGTGTTTTGACGTCGTATGTTTCGGTCCTCGTGATGGCTATTGAGTTTGGCTGCAAGCGGATCGAGCTTTAGCCATTTGCAAATAGTTTCCGCCATACTTTCCGTGCCATACTGACCCATTGCCTTTTTAGCATTTTCTACTTTCTCGGTATCCTCTTTTGCACTTTCCTCTGGAGCATCGCCAAAGGGTTCGTAGCCTCGATTATGAGCATACCACCGAAGAACAAACCATAACTCGGGCCACGTTAGTAACATTTTACCATCTGAAGCCAGAACACGGGCGGCCAATAACCAAGGTGCGGGATGCCCTTTTCCTTGTCCATGTGTTTCTCCTATTTCTGCCTCTGTCATCAAATGCAGCCCTAAGAAAAGACGCCGGATATATTCTACTCTTTGCTTCGTCGCCCTAATGTGGCGTCGCTGCTGCCTATTTTTGCGTCTCACATTGGCAAGGGCGCTATCCTTTTCAAAAAGGACAACACCGCATCCGAGCAGTTTGATATCATCTAGTTTAGATTGATTGGCATCAAAGACAGCCCACCCAATGGAACTATGGCCGATATCGAAAGCTAAATTTACGGGGGTATTCATATTTTTCTTGATTTTTCATACCTATATTCATTACAAACGTTACGGAATCAAGACAAAGTAGTAAGCACAACCCGTTTCCCTGTCTTAATTGACACATCGGCGCAATCTGTGCTCTTTAAAAACGGCCCATTATTGGGCCGTTTTTAATTTCTCAAATCCAACACAGAGCTATCCCTAAAAATACTCTACTTCACTTTATCAATGTCTGCACCCTTTCGAAACAGCGGCACCTTGTTGCGCAAGGCGGCACGGCTCAGCAAGTGTCCGGCGATGGGAGCTGTGGCATAGAAGAAGCCTACTGTGGCCAGCACGATCACCCAAGACTTCACTTCGCCTATGACGAGGGCTGCGGCGAGAAGCAGCAGAGTCCCGCCAAATGCGCCCGCCTTGGTAGCTGCGTGCATCCTGCAATAAAAGTCAGGCAACCGCAGCATCCCTATCGCAGCCACGAGAGTGAAGAACGCCCCTGCCAGGGCCAGTAGATTGATTATCCAGTAGCTCATGGGCCTTTTCCTTTGTCTAGATAGCGAGCCAGTGCGACCGTTGCCGCAAACGATAAGATGGCCAGCAGCAAAGCCAATTGCAGCCAGTAGTCTTCCTGCCGCCTGATTGCCTGAAATGCTGCGAGGCAAATGAATACTCCGGTAAAATAGTCCAGTACCATCACCCTGTCTTCATCCCGCGGGCCAAGCAATGCCCGCAAAAATGCGATTACCAGGGACAGCCCCAGCATAACCTGCACGGCCAGCGAGACCACAGGATGCAAAACCGTTACTGTATCAAGAGAGGACATCGCACACCCTCCTTTCGTAATTTTCCTTGATAGAGACGACCACGGCCTGCGGATCGGCAGCATACATCACATGCAGCGTCATCCTATCCCGCTCAGGAGAAATATCCACTGTAAGCGTCCCGGGCGTCATAGTTACAAGGCAGGCGAGTATATAAAGCTGCAAATCTGTGTGCCCTGGATCGAGTGGCACCTCAACAATCGCGGGCGTCGCCCGCAATCGCGGCGACAGGATGTCGGACGCCACATTGAAGTTCGATAGCACGACTTCCTTCACGTAAAACGGGATAAATGCTATGAGTTTATGGAGCTTCATGGGATGCCATATTGTTTGTGGTTCCGAGAACAGCCTCAATGTAGCCCGTGGGATTCAGCAGCTGTGCGGCTGCGGTCTCTGCTATCGAAAAAAGCGGCTGCGCGTAAAAACTCAGGACTAATGTAATAAGCGTTAGTGCGGCAACGGGCGCATAGAGGTATGCCTTCTCTTTCAGAGTAAAATCTTGAGGCATAGGCGGGTGCGGGTGCGCCTTCAAGAATCCCTCTGACCATATCTTGATCATCGAGTAGAGCGTGAATATGCCTACCAGCAGCGCCGTGCCCACTAGCCAAAAGTAGCCGTCCGCCAAACCCGCTTTCACAAGAGCAAACTTTGCCCAGAAGCCCGACAGTGGCGGGATGCCCCCAAGTGAAAAGGCTGGCACGAAAAACAACAACGCCAGCCACGGAGCGCTTCGGTAAAACCCGCCGATGGCAGCCAGCTCTTCGGTCCCGCACCGCTTACGCATAATCCCCGCAATAAGAAACAAGTTCGTCTTCACGATAATGTGGTGCACCAAATAAAACACCGTGCCCGCCAGCGCCAGGGGCGTCATCAGCGCAAGCCCCATTAACATGTAGCCGATCTGACTAATAATGTGAAACGACAATATCTTCCGCAAGTGGTACTGCGCGGCAGCCCCAAGGACACCCGTCACCATTGTCAGCGCGGCTATCCACAGCAAAAGCGATTGAGTCGCTTCGAAGCTCTCAGCGAAAAACAATGTGTATGAGCGCATCAGCGCGTACACCCCTACCTTGGTAAGCAATCCCGCAAAAAGCGCCGAAACCGCAGTGGGTGGCGTATGGTAGGCTGCAGGCAGCCAAAAGAACAACGGGAAGAGAGCGGCCTTTACGCCAAACGCCACCAGAAACAAAACTGCCGTGCTCCGCACAAATTCCACATTCTCGGCATTCGAAAGTCTTAACGCCAAGTCTGCCATATTTAGTGTGCCCACCTTGCTGTAGAGCAATCCCGCCCCTGCCAAAAAGAATGCCGAGGAAAGCAAATTGATGGTCACATACTTGAAGCCACCCTCAAGCTCACATTTGCTCCCACCGAGCGTTAGCAAAACAAACGACGCAATGAGCATCACCTCAAACCACACATAGAGGTTAAATAAATCGCCAGTTAGAAAGGCTCCGTTTACCCCCATTAGCAAAAGCGGGTAGAGCGTAAAAAAGTGTGCACGCCTTGTCCATTCAGGCACTTCCTTCAGCGCGTAAACACCGACTGCCAACCCTAGCACGGCAGAAACGGCAACCATCAGTCCCGCAAGCCAGTCTGCTACCAGCGCTATGCCTATCGGTGCCTTCCAACCTCCTACGTTGATGGCCAGATAGCCCGTATCCCTAAGCCCAACAAGCAGGAGAATGGCACTTACCAGGGTAAGCCCCATGCCCAACACAAAGAGTCCCTCTTGCAGCTTGGGCCGTTTGTGCAATGCAAGCGAGGCCACTCCTGTCATAAGCGGCAACAGTATTGGGAGAAGCAGAATATTGCTATTCATGAGTCAGTCCTCCTCAGATTGTCGATATCATCGTCTCCCGTTTCTTCATATACTTTGGCCGTCAGGGTCAGCACATACGCCACCACACCAAATCCAATCACAATTGCCGTTAGCACAAGCGCTTGTGGTAAAGGATCGGCAGCGTGTTTGCCCAGCGTTTCTGCCGTAGGTTCTATGATTGGGGGCGAGGTTGGCCTCAGCCCTTGTGCGCTGAACACAGAGAAATTGATCGCCTGGCTCAGCAGGATAAGCCCCACCACCATGCGCAACAAGCTGCGCTGGAGCAGGCAATAGACCGCTGTTCCTGTTAGTATTCCTACGATTATGGCAGCTAAAGCGCTCATTGTTCACTCTCCATTAGTTCGAAGCCCACTAACAATACGAAGCCGATTACCACACCGTACACGCCCACATCAAACACCAGGGGAGTACCCAAGTGCACTTTCCCAAGTAGCGGAAGCTCAAATGTCGGCAACCAGAGCGCCTCCATGTAGGCGCCCCCAAACATCCCTGGCACGCCACTCAGTAGCGCAACTGCCAGCCCCAAAAATATAAGGGATTTCGGGTGTACCTTTAATAACTTGCGCGCAGCTTCGGTTCCGCACGCCATACCCGTGAGCAGATATGCGGTTGCCGCTACCAAGCCCCCTATAAATCCTCCCCCTGGTAGATTGTGCCCTCTGTAAAGCAGTATGATTGAGAGTCCGATCAGTATCGGATACGCTATGCGAACACACGTTTGAAATAGCATCGAATTCATTTCTCAGTACCCTCCTTTCTCGGGCGACTCTTCAGCAGTGTATAGACCCCTAGGGCCGCAATCCCTAAAACGGTTATTTCTCCCAGCGTATCCAGCGCTCGGAAATCTACCAGTATGACGTTCACCACATTGCGTCCCTTTCCTTCCACGTAGCTTAGCTCCCCAAACTGGTGGCTTATGCTTGGAGCCACTAGCCAACTTTGAGCCTTAAGCATAAGCAGGCAAGTCACTAGCCCCACTCCTGCTGCCACGATACCATGCATGACCTTTCCACGCTTGGACCCTATGTGGTGTAGCTTCGGTAACCGCCTGATCACAAGCACAAATAATACTACGGTTAGTGTCTCCACCAGTATTTGTGTGATGGCCAAGTCAGGAGCCGCATAGAGCTGGAAGAATACAGCTATGGTAAACCCTACGGCACCAAGCCCTAGCAACATCATTATTGGCGTGGTTGCCGCAGCCGCGACAAATGCTCCCAATGCCGTCAGCATAGTCAGGCAGGCGGGCAGCAGCTCAATTCCCTCCCAGTCCCACACGCCAAACGGTGATTTTAACCTCGAAAACTCGTAGGCTATCAACAAAGCGCAGAAGAGAATAATCACCAAAAAGTAAATTCGCAGGGACCCGCTTTGCACGATCTTAGTTTGCAGCTTTGCGAGATTGATTGTCCCGTGAAAGGTGTCCTTGTAAAGTGTATCCATATTCCACCGCTCCGGGTGCAGGCGTGAAGCATAGGCCCATACCCGCTTGCGCACTGCAAAAAGCGTCACGCCTCCGCTTATTGTCAGTAAGCTCATCAGCAGCGGGACATTAAATCCATGCCACAGCGCTAACTTGAAGGGCACATCCGCCCCCATAACAAGATCCGTGGCGGGCTTGACCAGTGGCGTGACCAGAGTTTGCGGGAACAGCCCCAGCAGCAGGCTTAAGCTGCCCAGTAGCAACGGCCCCGCCCACATTGTCCACTTAGCCTCGTGCGCCCCCTCCACAACAGTCGCATCAGCGGGCTTAGACCAAAACGGGTGCCACCCTACTTTCAGCGCCAGCGCCAGCAACAACATGTTGGCGAAAAACGCGGGTGCGAATACAAATGGCAAAAGCTCCGCCAGTAAAGTAGTGGTCTTGTATGCGTATTCTTTTCCTAAAAATCCAAAGAAGGGGGGAAATCCGCTCTGCGAAAATGCCGAAAGCATAGCGGCCACCATCGTCAACGGCAGCAGTTTCCTCAGCCCGCCCAGTCGTGTTACATCACGCGTCCCAGTGGCATGATCAATATTCCCCGCCACCAGAAAGAGCGCCGCTTTATAGAGAGCGTGCCCAAGCAAAAACAGTAAGGCAGACTTTATGGAAAGCTCCGTACCTACGCCAATAAACAACACCAGTATCCCAAGCGCGCTGAGTGTTGTATAGGCCAATATCTTTTTCAAATCGGTTTGGAAAAGCCCCCTGCCTGCGCCCAATGCGGCTGTTATGCCGCCCAGAGTTACCAGCGTGTAGGTCCAAGCTTCAGTCCCTCCCAATATCGGCGTGAATTTCGCCAGCAAAAATACCCCGGCCTTTACCATCGTGGCCGAGTGCAAATAAGCGCTCACGGGCGTAGGAGCAGCCATTGCATTCGGCAACCAAAAGTGAAACGGAAACTGTGCGGACTTCGTCAACGCCCCTAGCAAGACTAGTGTCAATATTGCAGGATACTGCGGGTGCTCTTTTACGAAGTCTCCCATCACGAGCAGCTCGCTGATGTTCCACTGGCCCGTGGCATTTCCCAGCAAGACTAGACCTGCCAGTAGTGCCATCCCGCCAAGCCCGGTCACCAATAGAGCCTGTTGTGCATACCAGCGGGACTCCTGCTTCTCATGCAAAAAGCTGATAAGCAGGAACGAGCTGATTCCCGTAAGCTCCCAAAACAAAAAGAATAGTATCAGGTTGTCTGAGAGGACTACCCCCAGCATGGAGGCCATAAACAAAAAGAGGTATAGCTGAAATCGTCCCGTCCACTCGTATTCTTCCAAATACGTTCTTGCGTAAAGGACCACCAGCGCTCCAACACCAGTTACTAGTAGTGCAAACAAACGCCCTAAACCATCAAAGCGAAAGTCTACAGTAATATTCAAACTCTGCACCCACGCCCAGGACTCCTCAGAGCCAACGGGATAATACAAAAACCACCCAAACATACCCGCAGGCAGCAACGCCAAACACATGCCGCTTTTGTTTCCAAGCAGCTTGTCTATCAGTGGTGCCAGTGAGGCCGCTACCAGTAACAGTAGTATGGGTATCAGCATTTTTCTCCTCCCGCTAGGTTGTTCGAAGGCTCAACGCACTCACGCTTTCCGCAGTGATTGCTAGCCCGCTTTATTGCGACGCCACCCACGTGGTTAGCTCCCTTTGCTCTGGTTGCTAACCCCATTATTGTATTTTGGCAGACAACTGTGTTTGGGTGGCGCATTGTGAGTCATACAAGAACAGTCGTTGTTGCTAATTTGTTTCCTTATAGATAGCCTACTTATCGTTTCGTCAACCGAATCAGGTCGGTTTTCGATCGATTTTCGTCTAAAGGCCCCCTTGACCCTATTCTCATTGTCTCTTTACCCCAAAAAACTTCACTCCTGAGCTTGCCTCTATTCGTCTTTTTGAGAAAACCCTTTCTATGCCCAGCAGCACTGTCGAAGATTACGTAAAGCAAATCTATCTGGAGCAGCAGGCTATCGGTCAAGCCCCTGTCGCCATGGGCCGTGTGGCAGAGCTCCTCAATGTCGTCCCGGGTACTGCAACGACTATGATGAAGTCACTGCAATCGGGTGGCCTAATCACCTACGAGCCCCGCATAGGCGTCCGCCTCACGCCTGAAGGAGACCGCCTGGCCCTTCTCATGCTCCGTAGGCACCGCCTCATCGAGGCTTTCCTCGTTCAGGTCCTAGGCTACGACTGGAGCGAAATCCATGAAGATGCCGAAGCCTTAGAGCACGCCGTATCCGATAAGATGCTAGAGCGGATAGATTCGCTCCTCGGCCACCCTAAATTCGACCCCCATGGCGACCCCATCCCCTCCGCCAGCGGTCAGATTGCCCGCCGCAAACTCTTTCCCCTATGCGAAGTGGCTATCGGTGAGTCCGTTGTTGTTGCCCGCTTGCTCAATCAAGCCACCCCTTTCCTGCAGTTCGCAGAGCTTCATGGCCTCAAGCCTGGCGCCAGCCTCAGCCTCCTGGATCATAATCCCGCTGCCGACGCCCTTACCATAGTCTTCGAAGACGGCAAGCAGCTCTCCCTTGGTTCCAAAGTCGCCCTCTCCATCCTCGTCGAGAAGCGTCCTTAGCTGCTCTTGTGGATTTTCTCCAACGGCTTTCCAGGGCTAAGCGGTATTCTTGTCCCACGTATATCAGCCTCAAGCGCCTGCCCATTCGCCTTAGCCTCTGCCAAGGCAGCTGTTTCTACCAATGCTGACCCTATTGCTAAGTTGAGCAACGGAGATAGCGACCCGCTCAACACTTCGCCCACCTTGCGAGCTCCAAGGTACACTGGTGTGCCTTGACGTGCGATTCGCTTGTCTCCCAGCGTGTAGAAAATCACTTTATTTTTAAGACCGTTTGCTTTCTCTGCGGTCAATGCCCTCTTCCCAACAAAATCACCCTGCCTATCCAGCTTTACACTCCACCCTAATCCAGCCGTCAGTGGGGTTATTTTTTCCGTTAGCTCATGCCCATACAATGGCAACCCTGCCTCCAGTCGCAGGCTGTCCCGTGCACCCAGGCCGCATAGTTGAAGGCCTTCGGCCCTCCCTGCCGCCAAAAGCGTAACCGCCAGCGCCTCCGTTTGCTCGGCAGGCACATACAGCTCATAGCCATCCTCCCCCGTGTAGCCCGTTCGCGCGATGACTACGCCCGCGATAGTCCCCACGCCTCCTAGAGTAAACCCCATCTTGGGTAACTCGCTTACGGGCTGCTGACAAATCCCCTGCAAAATGGTCTTCGCCTTGGGTCCTTGCAATGCAAGCTGCCCCCAAAATGCCGATTCATCGCTTACCGTCACTGCAAACTTTTCCGAGTGCTTCTTTAGCCAAGCCACATCGCGTTCCGCATTCGATGCGTTCAGACAGATAAAATACTCCGCCGCTGCCAGCCTGTAGATAATGACATCGTCCAGCACGCCCCCATCCTCTTGGCAAACAGTGCTATAAATCGCTTGCCCGATGGCGCAGCGGCTTACGTCGTTGGCCATCATGTAATTCAGAAAGGCCTCCGCCTCCTTCCCGCTCACCCGAGCCTCACCCATGTGGGAAACATCAAAGAGCCCTGCCTTCTCCCGCACCGCGCGATGCTCTTCCAGTATTCCGCTGTATTGCACGGGCATCTCCCATCCCGCAAACGGAACCAGCCGCGCTCCGTGGCTACGGTGAAATTCATACAGTGGCGTTCGCTTCAGTGTCTCGCTCATGTTTAGAATAAACGGCTCATTTGGCCTCTTTGGCAACCCGCAAGTGGTTTGATTGTCATTCACCGCGTCCCAAACAGCGCCGTACCCACCCGTATCATCGTACTGCCGTGCTTGATTGCCAATTCATAGTCGGAAGACATACCCATGGACAGCTCGGGCAGCCCTACGCCAAACTTCTCTTGCAGCCCCTCTCGCACCTCTCTCAGCGTGGCAAACGTTTTTTCAGCTACAGCTGCATCCGCCGAAAGTGGCGCTATCGTCATCAATCCCTCCACTCGCAAATGCGCGCATGCCATCGCCGCTTCAAGCAGCGCGGGCGCCTCCTCAATTTCCACTCCGAATTTTGCCGAATCCCGCCCCGCATTTACTTGCAACAGTACGGGCAGCTTTTTCCCTAACTCTCCCGAGTATTTATTCAGGAGCGTTAACAGTTTTTCTGAGTCCACTGACTGGATGCGATCAAATAGCGCCACCGCGAGCTTTGCTTTGTTCGATTGTAAGTGCCCTATAAGTTCCCATCGCGGCTCTGCTAGCCCTTCCGCAGCGGTCAGCACGGCTGCTTCAGGCTTTTTTCCCTGCGCCTCCTGCACACGGTTTTCTCCAACTGCATTTAGCCCCACTCGCACTGCCCACAGCGCTGCTTCCGCAGGGTGGGTCTTTGTCACGGGCATCAGCGTCACCGTGTCCACGTCGCGTCCATGCTTCTTTTGTGTTTGCTGTATCGTTTCACGCAAACGACCTACCCTCTCCCTGAAAGCCTCAAAGCTATATTCCATACGCTCACTATTGGCTTTCTCTCTTTCTCTGGCAACTGCTCTTCGCCCATTTCCCTATCTCTGGACAGCAAACAGCCGGCTCACCATGACGAACCACGATAAGCCGGCTTTGCCCCATTTACTCTGCTTTAGTGTATATCCCCAAGCAAAATTGCGGTGAACTGTCCCGCAACATTGATAGCATAGTAAGTTCAGTCACTAAAAGTCAACGGATGATTTTTCAAATCCACCACCCTATAAGTATTTCTACTTACAGGCATCCCTTTCATGCTTTTCCCTCACTCCTGCCTCCCTTGCCGCGCCTCCTTAACCTACCAGCTTTCTGCCTTATTGGCATATACGGTTGACACTCTAGGCTTTGCTTTTCCAAACTCTCATGCTGAACGTTCGTTTAATTAGTAAATATAATCTCAACATCTGGTCCGCCATGACCCACATCGAAGATATCAAAGCACGCGAGATAATTGATTCCCGAGGCAATCCTACCGTAGAGGTAGATGTCATTCTGGAGTCCGGAGCCATTGGCCGCGCCGCTGTGCCCTCTGGCGCTAGCACAGGCGCCAACGAAGCCCTCGAACTGCGCGACGGCGCTCTCTCCGCCAAGGAAGCCCCCAAAGGCGTGGATGCCAAGAGCCGCTATCTCGGCAAAGGTGTCCTCAAAGCTGTTAGCAATGTGGAAAACGTCATCGCTGAGCATCTCATCGGCAAAGATGCCTGCGATCAAGTGGACATCGACCGCACCATGCTTGAGCTTGATGGCACTGCCAACAAGAAGAACCTCGGCGCCAATGCCATCCTCGGCGTTTCCATGGCTGTCGCAAAGGCTGCCGCTGCCGCCCTTGAGCAGCCTCTCTACAAATACCTCGGCGGGCCCAATGCAAAAGTTCTCCCCGTCCCCATGATGAATATCATGAACGGCGGCGCCCACTCCGATGCACCCATTGATTTCCAGGAATTTATGATCATGCCCAAAGGCGCCTCCTCCTTCCGCGAGGCCCTCCGCATGGGTTGCGAAGTCTTCCACGCACTCAAAGGTATCCTAAAGGCCAAAGGCCTCTCCACTGCCGTCGGTGACGAAGGTGGCTACGCCCCCAACCTCTCCAGCGCTGATGAAGCCCTCGAAGTCATCATAGCCGCCATCAAGAAAGCTGGCTACAAAGTCGGCAAAGAAATCTTCATCGCCCTCGACGTTGCTTCCAGCGAGTTCTACAACGAAGAAAAGAACAAGTATATCTTTAAGAAGTCCGACAAGCGCGAGCTCACCCCAGCCGAGATGGTCCAATTCTACAAAGACCTCCAAAAGAAGTATCCTATCATCTCAATTGAAGACGGCTGCGCCGAAAGCGATTGGACTGGCTGGAAACTCCTCACCGACGCCCTCGGCGAAACCACTCAGCTCGTTGGCGACGACCTGTTCGTCACCAACGTCAAGTTCCTCCAAAAGGGTATCGAAACCGAAGTCGCCAACTCCATCCTCGTTAAGGTCAACCAAATCGGCACCCTTACCGAAACCTTCGACGCTGTCGAGATGGCCAAGGAAGCCGGCTATACCAGTGTCCTCTCCCACCGCTCCGGTGAAACTGAAGACACCACCATCGCCGATATCGCCGTTGCCACCAATTGCGGACAGATCAAAACTGGCTCCCTCAGCCGCTCTGACCGAGTTGCCAAGTATAACCAGCTCCTCCGCATTGAAGAAATGCTTGGCAAGCACGCTATCTACGGCGGCAAGCTCTAGTCCTTACATCCACTCTCAACCAAAAGCCCTCGGGAAACCGAGGGCTTTTTTCGTGCTCATTTGCTTAGCACATAATACCATTCCCCTCCCCGTAACCCAATCGTGACCGCTCCGTGCTTTACGCAAGGAACGCTTTTTGATTTATTCGGGTCTTTATCGCCTACGCCATGCCCAACGGGAAAAAAAACGGTCAGCATCCTAAAGTGCCCTACTTCAACAGAGAGCTAAGCTGGCTCGCTTTTAATCGGCGTGTCCTTGAGCAGGCGCTTGACTCCCGCTACCCCCTCTTGGAGCGCATGCGCTTCCTTGCCTTCGTCAGCTCCAATTTAGATGAGTTCTTTGAAATCCGCGTGGCGGGCCTCATGCAGCAGCTCGACTCCAATGTTGCCGAAGTCGGCCTAGACGGCCTTGGCCCCAAGGAGCAGCTTCGCCGCATCCACAGTATCGCAGGCGCCCTCGTCAAAGACCAGTATGCTTGCTGGCAAGATGTCCTCGTCCCAGAAATGAAGGAAAGGGGCATCATCTTCAAAACCCGAGCTGAGCTAAACCGCCGCGAGCTCAAGTGGCTCAAGTCTTACTTTGAAGAGCAGGTCTTCCCCGTCCTCACTCCGCTCGCCAACGACCCTACCCACCCCTTCCCGCAGTTCGGCAACAAGACGCTCAATCTGCTCCTTAGCGTGGATGATCCGCGAACCGATCACCACGACAACATGCTTGCCTTTATACCTGTCCCCCGAATCCTGCCCCGCGTAATCAAAATTCCAGGCAGCGGCAAGGCCAAGACCAGCTATATCTTCCTTAGCGAAGCCATCAAAATCTTCGCTCAGCGCCTCTTCCCTGGCTATAAGATCCGCAGCATCCACGCCTTCCGTATCACACGCAATTCTGACCTATACATTGACGAGGAAGAAGTGGATAACCTCCTCAAAACCATTGAGGAATCCCTCCACAAGATGCGCCGCGGAGCCGCTGTGCGCCTGGAAATCGAAGACGGTGTGGATGATGCCTTGCTCGATAAGCTCCTTGCCAACATCAAGCTTGGCCGCGAATACGTTTTCCCCATTCATGGCCCCATCAACTTGATGCGCCTGCTCTTCGTTTACGACGCCATTGATCGCCCCGATCTCAAGTTCAGGCCATTCACTCCCTATACCCCTCCTGCTCTCTCCGAGCCCTCGCGTTTCTTCGATAATATCAAGCGAGACGACCAGCTCCTCCACCACCCGTACGAGTCCTTCAATCCCGTTGTTGAGCTCGTGAAGCTCGCTTCTGCGGACCCTCAGGTGCTCGCCATAAAAATCACCCTTTACCGCACCAGCAGTGACTCCCCCATCGTAAAAGCCCTCTGCGATGCCGCACGTCTAAACAAGCAAGTAACTGCCCTTATCGAAATCAAGGCCCGCTTCGACGAGGCCCAGAATATCCAATGGGCGCGCCAACTCGAAGAAGCCGGCGTCCATGTTGTATATGGTTTCGTAGGTCTCAAAACCCATTGCAAGTGCACCCTCGTGGTTCGCAATGAAAATGGTGAGCTCCGCCGCTATGCCCACATCGGCACGGGAAACTACCACCCAAAAACAGCGCGCCTCTACACAGACCTCTCCCTCCTCACCGCCCGCACGGACATCACTGAGGAAGTCGGCAAAGTCTTCAATACCCTTACTGGCTTCTCCCTCCAGCCTAGCTTCAAGAAGCTCCTCGTAGCGCCCTTCACGCTCCACAGCGGCATGATGAAGCTCATCGAAAGGGAAACTAAAAATGCCCGTGAAGGCTTGCCCGCACGCATCATCGTGAAGTGCAACAGCCTCATCGACAAAGAAATCATTGATGCCCTTTATGAAGCCTCCCAAGCGGGCGTAAAGATTGACCTAATTGTACGCGGCATCTGCGGCCTCGTCCCTGGTGTCAAAGGTCTCTCTGAAAACATCCGCGTGCGCAGTATCCTTGGCCGCTACTTGGAACACAGCCGCATCTACTATTTTGAAAACCACGGCGAGCAAGCCGCTATTTACATTGGTAGCTCAGACTGGATGCCTAGAAATTTCTACCGCCGTGTCGAAGTGGTAACACCCATAGAATCCGAGCCGCTGCGTAAGCGTATCATCGACGAGATACTGGGCGGCATCCTCAAGGACAACCTCTCCTCCACCCTTCTCCGCCCAAACGGCAGCTATCTCCGCCCTCCCCGCCAAAAAGGCGACCCCGACTTCTCTTCACAAGATCATTTCATGGACGAGGCAGACAAGGCGCGCGCGCTTACTGAGCTTCCCAGTGAAGGCACCAGCCTTAGCGACCCAAAAGCCTAACCTGTGACCTTATTTCTCTTGCGCACTAACTTTATTTACCGCACATTCCGTGCGTGATAATTGTATCGCTGTCTTCGCTCGCTCTTATCCCCTCGATCACCTCGTGGTGGGACAATCTAGACTTTAGCCTACAGATTTTCTACCTCATCGGCTCTGTCGCTCTTATTGTTGTTCTCCTCCAAGCCTTTCTCCAATTTCTAGGAATCGGCGTGGACGATATGGCGGACTACTCCATAGACGCGGGAGAGCACTCCAGCGGGCTCAAAATCCTTTCAGTCCGATCCCTCGCAGCTTTCTTTTTTGGCTTTGGATGGACAGGCGTGATTGTCCTAAAGTCTGGCGGAAGCATCTTTGCCGCCATAGGCGCGGGAGCGGTGGTCGGCTCCATTGCCATGCTGGCTCTCTACTTCTTGCTGAGCAGCCTTAGCCGCCTGAAGGACAGCGGCACGCTTAATCTCCAAAACGCCATCGGCAAGGAAGCCAAAGTTTATGTCACCATTCCTCCTGATATGGCGGCGGGTGGCCAAGTAGAGATCCACGTACAGAGCCGAGTTATCTGTCTCGATGCCCGCACCCGCAAAGGCGAACCCTTGCGCACGGGCTCGGTTGTCAAGGTCGTCGAGCTCCTTGGCCAAAACACCCTTATCGTAGAATAACACCTCCCCTTTAATTTAGTGGACGACCTCAATCCCAGCCTCCTCCAAACTATGGAAACGCTCATCCTCATCGGCGGTCTTTTGCTCATCGGCATCACGGCCCTCATCGCCTTCGTCTCCCGCTTCCGCCGCTGCCCATCTGACAAAATCCTCGTCATCTATGGTAAAGTGGGCAACGGCAAGTCCTCCTACTGCTTGCATGGGGGTATGGCCTTTGTGTGGCCAGTCCTCCAAGACTACCAATACCTCGACCTCACCCCGATACCTATCGACATCAAGCTAGAGGGCGCACTCTCCAAGCAAAACATCCGCGTCAATACCCCATCCACCTTCATGATCGGGATATCGACCGAGCCTGGCATCATGGAAAACGCCGCCGAGCGTCTCCTGGGCCTCGACATGAACCAGATCAAGGAGCTGGCCAAGGACATCATCTTTGGGCAGATGCGTGTGGTAATCGCCACCATGGACATTGAAGAAATCAATGCGGACCGCGATAAGCTGGTGGCCAATATTTCGATGGGAGTAGAGGTGGAGCTAAAGAAGGTGGGGCTGCGCCTGATCAATGTGAACATACAGGACATCACCGACTCTTCCGGCTATATAGATGCGCTGGGCCAAGAGGCCGCCTCTATCGCCATTAATGAGGCTAAGGTGAAGGTGGCTCTGGCTAATCGCGATGGGGAAATCGGCTCTGCCGAAGCCCAGCGTGACATGAAGATCAGTGTGGCCGCTGCAAACGCCTCTGCCACTACGGGAGAGAACAGCGCCAAGGTGGCCATCGCGAATTCCAATGCTGAGCGCCGCACTAAGGAGGCCGAGGCTGAGCGACTGGCTAGCGCTGCCGAGAAGGTAGCCCAGGCCAAGGCACTGGAAGAATCTTATCTAGCCGAAGAGCGCGCCGAGCGCCAACGCTCCGTCCGCGAGAAGGCAACGCAGGAGGCTAACATCATCATCCCTGCCCAGATCGAGCGCGAGAAGGCCATCGTAGAAGCTGAGGCCGAAGCCGAGCGCACCCGCCGCGCCCAGGCAGGGCACGCGGATGCCGTGCGACTGGCCAAGCAAGCGGAGGCCGATGGTATCCGAATGGTCAAAGAAGCGGAGGCCACCGGCCTTAAGCTGCGCCTGATAGCCGAGGCCGATGGTAATAAGGCCCACCTCCTTGCCGAAGCTGAAGGCACTCGCGCCCGCCTGCTTGCTGAGGCTGAAGGCGCCGAAGCTCTGCTCAAGAAAAAGGCCGAAGGCTTCCGCGACATCATCGCCTCTACAGGCGGAGCCGAAAGCGCTCGCCAGCTCCTCCTGACGGAGCAGCTACCTGCGCTCGTCCACGAACAAGTGAAAGCCGTCTCCAACCTGAAGATTGATAAGATAACGGTGTGGGACAGCGGCAAAGGTGAGAACGGCAAATCCTCGACCGCCGACTTCGTGTCTGGCCTGGCAGGCTCGCTACCTCCTCTCCATGACCTCGCCAAGAACGCAGGCGTGGACCTGCCAGGCTTCATGGGGAAGCCGAGTGAGGAAAGCAAGAAGGAGTAACTCAAGCCCTCCTTTCTAGAGGTTACTCAATACCTCGATGCGAAGATTATCAACTTTGCGATAATGCATTTCGTCTTGAGGGCCGAGAAGCACTCCATACCCCGTAGCTAAAGCTATGGAAGCCACTTGCAGGTCATTCTGTGGAATGGCTAATCCCTTTTTCCTTAGTTCGCAATAAATCCTCGCATAATGGTTGCATGCGCTCTCCGACATGGGCAGTAGACTGCCTAGCTGCAGAACTTTGGCTAGAAATGCGCGCCTAGACTGCCTCTTTTCGGTGGAGTTTGCCATGTATAAGCCAATAAGCAATTCGGCCCAAACGATGGTAGGAATAACCAAATCCTCAGTAAGTATCTCTACTTGCACGAACGCATTTTGATTTTTTTCGACATGAATGAGAGCGGATGTGTCTAGCACTAGTCCCATGGATTTTCCAACGGTTTGTCTGATTTATTCACTTCATCCAAGTCATCCGCGAACTGCGGGTCTGCTTTGATTTTTCTTAATTCTGTAAAGAACTCGCCAACGGTTACGGAGCGCCTTGGTGTCACAGGAGCAATGGTGGCTACTGCCTTGGCGTCCTTTAGGATGAGCATGGTCTCGCCAGTCTGGCTAATTTCATCCAGAAAGTTATCCAAGGATTTTGCTGCTTCTTCACTGGTGATACTTTTCATGAGCACAGGATAATCGACCTGCTTGCTTACTTCAACTCCATTCTCACATGGCTTGCAGACATAGGTTATTAATTGATGATTGATTCTTGTTATTTGCCTTCGCGGCGGGCGAGGGCGGCTTTGATGAAGGCGGCGAAGAGGGGGTGGGCGGCGCGGGGCTTGGACTGGAACTCGGGGTGGAATTGCACGCCGACGAACCAGGGGTGGTCAGCGAGCTCGACGATTTCGACGAGGTTGCGCTTGGGGTTTACGCCGCTGATGACGAGGCCTGCGGATTCGAGGGCCTGGCGGTATTGATTGTTAAACTCATAGCGATGCCTGTGCCGCTCGCGTATTGTATCTGCGTTGTAAGCGGTGGCGGCCTTTGTGCCAGGGGTGAGCGCGCACTCATAGGAGCCGAGGCGCATGGTGGCGCCTTTCTCCGTGACATTTTTTTGCTCCTCCATGATGGCTATGACGGGGTGCGGGCTCTGCTCGTCGAACTCCGTGCTATTGGCTTTGGCGAGGCCAGCGACGTGGCGGGCAAACTCGATAACGGCCACTTGCATACCGAGGCAGAGGCCGAAGTAGGGGATTTTGTTTTCGCGGGCGAGCTTTACGGTGGCGATTTTGCCTTCGATGCCACGGGCACCGAAGCCGCCCGGAACGAGGAGGCCATCGAGCTTGAGCAAGCGGGATTTGTCTGTCTTCGACTCCAGCGCCTCTGAATCGACGCGGTGGATATTAACCTGACAATCGTTGGCAATGCCGCCGTGGGTGAGGGACTCGTAGACACTTTTGTAAGCGTCTTGCAGCTCTATGTATTTGCCGACTACGCCGATATCTACCTGGTGGGCGGGGTATTTGAGGATGCGGACCACTTCGTCCCAGCCGTTAGTAAGAGGCACTTTGTCGGTGAGGCCAAGGATTTCGACGACAAGATCATCCACCTTTTCGCGCTCTAGCATGAGGGGGACTTCGTAGATAGAGGTATCCACATCGCGCTCTTCAATAACGGCCTTCACGGGCACATTGCAAAAGAGACTGAGCTTTTGCTTCACATCGCGGTCGATCGGCTTTTCCGTGCGGCAAACTAAAATATCCGGCTGGATACCTATCTCGCGCAGCTTGGCTACGCTTTGCTGGGTGGGCTTTGTCTTGAGCTCGCCCGCTGCCTTGAGCCAGGGGACAAGGGTAACGTGAATAAAGGCGACATTGTTGCGACCGACTTCTAGGGCGAACTGGCGCATGGCTTCGAGGAAGGGAAGGCCCTCGATATCGCCCACTGTGCCCCCGATTTCGGTGATGACGATGTCGATATCTTTGCCGCTGGAGTAGAGGCGCTCCTTGATTTCGTTGGTAACGTGGGGGATGACCTGGATGGTCTGGCCGAGGAAGTCCCCTCTGCGCTCGCGGGCTATGAGCTTCTCATAGACCTGGCCGCTGGTAAGGTTATTCATGCGGGTGAGCTTGGAGCTGGTAAAGCGCTCGTAGTGGCCGAGGTCGAGGTCGGTTTCTGCGCCGTCGTCGAGCACGTAAACTTCGCCGTGCTGGTAGGGATTCATGGTCCCAGGGTCCACATTGAGGTAGGGGTCGAATTTCTGGAGACGGACGGAAAGCCCGCGCTGCTCCAAGAGGGCGCCGAGGGCCGCCGCTGTAAGCCCTTTGCCAAGGGACGATACCACACCACCTGTAACGAAAATATGCTTCATGTCTTAAAAGGGATAAATTGAAGGCTTAGGGGAGAATGCACAAGTAAGAAGGAAGAAGGAAGAAGGAAGAAGGAAGAAGTTAAGACAGGGAGGAGCGAGAATGCACAATGCTCAATGCACAAGTTAAGGCAAGTATGCGTTAGTTATTTGTGAGATTCGAGAATTTTTAGTGGCTGATGAGGAAGGGGTTATGGAATTGTTCGTTAGAGGGTTTTTGAAAGTGGGTGTTTTGCGTCTCATTTCGTTACGTTTTGGGTCGCATGGGAAAGGCAGAAGGAAGAATGATGAATGAAGAAGCAAAAACAGTTTTCGTTAGGATAGTTGAAGGCTTTAGATTTTTTATTACTTGGTTATGAGTGGTTTGTGAAATATGTGGTTAGTATCGATTTTGAAATTGGTTTTTTTGCGTCTCATTTCGTTACGTTTTGGGACTCGTTTCGTAATGTTTTGAGACGCGGAGTGGAAATGGAAGCGATTTTGAAAAGTGGAGGTATGCGAGGGTGGGTGTGCCTGGCGAGGGGGGACAGCCGGGACGGCTGTCGTACTTGATGAGAAGCGAAGGGGGAAAGTTTTCAGTTTTATGTTTATCGTTTTCAGACTGAGGCAGTAAGAAGGGCAGAATGATGAAGTTAATACTGGCGTTAGCTTTGATTAGATTTTGGGATTTTTTAGTGGTTTGTAGGGAGGGGGTTGTAAAATATATGGTTAGTTGTTTTTAAAATGGAAATGAAATGTGGGTGAAATATGGGTGGAATGAAGGCGAAAAATGGGCGAAATGTGGGTGATTTGAGGGTTGTTGGCATTTTTTGAAATTTTGGAGTGTTTGGGAGAGGGATTCGGTACCGGGCAACCGAGATGGTCGCCCCACCCTCAGGGCAGGGGGTGGGTAAATTAAGAATTAAAAATTAAAGGATAAGAATTTAAGACAGGTGTGGAGGAGGGATTTCTTGGGGGCGAGGTGTGGTTTGTTGCGAAAGAGAGTGAACTAGTGTTTATGTTTAGACGAGTGAAAATGGGTAAAAAAGGAGTGAACGGGAGAGGAATTTTAGGGAAATGAATAATGTTCAAAGGACCATTTTTGCTGGCATCCGAGACGGGGGGCAGGCGGATTTCTTTTGCTGGTCGTCCTTAGGTTTGCGATTGTTTGTGCCATGAGCATTTCCCCTAAAGTAGAGGTGCGGATGCGCCCTGCGCGAGCCGAGGATGCTGTAGTGCTGCGCCGATGGGAAAAGGCGCCGCATCTGGCAGGGTTGCTGGGTGATGGCGACTGGATGTGGGAGCAGTCGCTGGCCAATCCGCACCCATCGCACACGCCGTTTATAGCAGAGGTCGGCGGGAATCCTGTGGGATTCCTTGAGCTACTCGATACGGAAACCGATCCCGAGCGCTATTGGGGAGGGCTGCCGTCTGGCTATGTGGCAATTGATTTGTGGATAGGTGATGCAGCCTATCTTGGGAAGGGAGTTGGGCGAGAGATGATGCGACAGGCGCTGGAGCGGTGTTTTGCCCGTGCGGGTATTCATACGGTATTGGTTGATCCGCTAATCTCCAATACGGCTTCCCATCGTTTCTATGAGCGCTGCGGTTTTACCTATCTGGGAGACCGCCTATTCGATGACGATGCTTGCCGTGTGTTTGGTATCAGTCGGGATCAGTGGGAAAAGGTTTTCCGCAATGATTAAATCAGTCACGCCTATAGAGCAGGCGTGGGCATTTCCCATTCGCCACGGGCTAGGTGGCTGATGAAACCTGCGTCGCGGAGGTATTGGAGAGTTTGCCTGATTTTGGGCTCCAGGTGGTTGTTGTTTGGGTAGAGTTTCGAGAGTTGCGGGGTGAGCAGTTTGTAGGCGAGTGAGTTGGAGAATTTGCCCACGCGGTAATGTTTCAAAATACGCAAGGTGTGAAGCATCCAGCCTCTATCGGTGCTCTTGATGGATTCCAGTTGCGACAGACGCTTAAAGTCTTCACGGGCCGCTTCCGCCGTGCGAACTGTGCCATCCTGAATCAGCGGGATGCGCACGGCTTGCGGAATCAACTTGAGGTTTATATTGCAGCCCACCCATCCATTGCGCCTTGCACTACTTCCGAGCGGATTTCTCCGTACTATGGCGGACTCGGTCAGCGAGAATCTTGGTATCAAGATTAAATCTTTAATGCGCCATTCTGCTTCTTTTGCATATCCCATAAGTACGAGGTGAGGCGCGGTGTCGCTCTGAACGGCTTCCAGCATGGTATCATATGCGCCGTCGCTAATGGTATTTCCCAGCCTATCTTTTTTCGCTTTTAGCTGGTATTCATTTTTGCATACAGGGCAGCCAAAATCCCGCGCCTTGCTATTATTTGCGTGCGCTTCGAGCCGACTGCTGGCGCACGCAATGCAGTAGAGTTGTTCACTAGCCCAGCTTTCCGTGACCACCCGCGCAATTTGCGAGGGGCTTTTATACTGCTTGGCGACTTCCAGCGACAAACGGGTTTGCACCTCGTTAGTGGATCGCCTTTCTCAACTCACTTCAATCCTTTTTTATCCTGTGAATCGTGGTCTCGCAGTGAACGATATGAGTGACTTCCCGCTTGGTGGATTGTGGCGCTTTTGACCATGCATCTTGCAGTGTGACATCCACGGTGGTATGCACCACTGCCGCCTGATGGATGTTTGCGCAGGAAAGGAAGACAAACTTTGTCTCGTGCCAAATCGTGTCCGTTTGAATCGGTTGTATTTCACCCATTTCCTGATCCTGATCGATCACAATTAATAATTCCGCAAGATCATTTTGTGGGCGTACGCGAACATTTCTTATAAGTCGCAGCTGGCCGATCAAGAAAACATCGGTATCACTCAGGCAGCGCAGGATAACCAGATCGACATACTGGGGCTCGGCCTCGATGCCTACGCAGTTACGGCCCGAGCGGAGGGCGGCAACGGCGGTAGTACCGCTGCCTAGAAAGGGGTCGAGGACCCAGTCTCCTGGGTTGGTGGAGGCGCGGAGGCAGCGGTCCACGAGGGCGAGGGGTTTTTGGGTGGGGTGCCGCCCTGCGCGTTTTTCGTCTTTGCCCGGGGCGGTCATGCGCCAGACGGATTTCATCTGCTTGCCGCCGTTTATGGCGCGCATGGCGGGGTAGTTGAAGGTGTGTTTGGATTTCTCGGTTTTGGCTGCCCAGAGGACGATTTCTGTGGAGTGGGTAAAATAGCGGCAGGAGAGATTGGGCGGTGGGTTGGGCTTTTCCCAGATGATGTCGTTGAGGAGCTTGAAGCCGAGCTGCTGGAGGGCGTAGCCGACGGAGTAGATGACGTGGTGGGTGCCTGTAATCCAGATGGTGCCATTGGGCTTGAGGACGCGCTGGCAGCGGCGGAGCCATTCGAGATTGAAGGCGTGGTTGAGCTCGGGGCCGCGGGATTTGTCCCATGCGCCTTTATCGACTTTGACCATGCGGCCATTCTGGCAGGTGATGCCGCCATTGGAGAGGAAGTAGGGAGGGTCTGCAAAGATGCAGTCGAAGCGGCCCTCTGGGTATTTGGCGGCAATGGCATCGAGGACGGCAAGGGAGTTCCCCTCGTAGAGGAAGAGGCCGCGATCGGTATCGGAGTAAGCGAGGCGAGGCAGCTCCCCTGCCCTGCTGCTCGGGGCAGCTTCTTGAGCGAGGAGCGCGCCGCCTGAGGCATTCAGTGAACGCTCACTGGCGAGCGGTGTGATTTCCCAGTTTGTGCCGACGGCAAACGGGGGGCACTCGATGGGCTTGGCGTCTGCCAGAGGGAAGTCGCACAGGGGGCCACTACTGGGTGAAACGAGGACACTGCTCTTTTTTCTGGGCACGGGCGATCAGATCGATCACCAAAGCGATGACGGCAAGCCAATTGATCAGAATTGATCAAATCTGATCAGAGGCATGGGGGCGAGGGCATGGTGGGAAGAGGAGGGCGAGAATGGCATTAATGCTAATTGTTTCTTGCCCCGTGGGCGTGATGAGGCATAGTGTGTGGGGTATGGCAGTTGTAAAGCCCACATCGTCGAGCACTAGAAAGCGTACCAAACCCCTTTTAGCAAAAGCGGCGGTAACTGCGCCCCCGTATCCGCATGAATCCACAGCGGACAATCCTGACGATTACTTCATCCTGAGAAGGCTCAGGCTAAGGCGTGAGGATGAAGAAGCACTTGCCTCCGGGAAAGTAACCCCTGAGGAGCTACAGCTCCAAAACTCGATTTTTCCACCAGAGTTTTTCAAAAATATCACCATCGACCTAGATGCGGGGTATCGGATGCGCTATGCAAAAGCAAAGGATAAGCCTGGCTTCCTAAGACGCCGCTAACTGCACAGCCGCCTAATCGCGACACCGTTTCCCATGGCGAGTTAGGCGGGCGGTGCGTGGAGTGGCGGGTTGTTGGCGATGCGGCAGAAGGGTGGATTCTTGACTGCATTACTTTCGAGCGTAGTCGAAACTATTTCGCTATTGCTTATTCGCTTGCCTAAAAAGCGGGGAGGGTTTCTTATCTTCCCTTTTTCCACCTTCAACGTCCGAACCGCTATGATGGCTAAAGTTAATGTAATCCGCAAAAAGAACGTCGTCCGCCACAACGGGGATCCCTGCCTGGTGCTCGATTGCCAGATACGCACTCCCCCCAACATGGCTTCTTTTTGCCAGATGACCATCCGCAACCTCGTAACGGGGAAGGTAATCCACCTGCGCCTGAGCGTGGGCGAATCTTTTGAAGTGCTGGATACGGATATTCGCAAGGCTGAGTTCTCCTATGTACAGGGAGACACCTACAGCTTTCTGGACAACGAAACCTACGAGTCCTACGAAATCCGCAAGGACATGATCGAGGATGCGATCAACTACCTCGTGCCGAACCAGAGCTACGAAATCTTTTTTGTGGATGGCAACCCGCTAACGGTGAACATCCCCGCCTCCGTAGAGATGAAAGTAACCGAGGCACCCGATGCCGTGCGCGGTGACTCTGCCAATAATGTGCAGAAGCCCGTGACTCTGGAAACAGGCCTCGTGGTAATGGTGCCGCTCTTCATCAAGCAGGGCGAGATACTGAAGATTTCCACGGAAGATGGCAGCTACATGGGTAGAGCTTAATTGCCCCGAAGCTGGGATCCCTGGGATAATCGCTTCTAATTTGAACCCGCTCAGAATTGGAGCGGCATTTGCTGCACCTCGCTTTGTATGAGCGAGCCACCTATACTGCTTAGACTTTTTGTGTATGGGACCCTGAAGCCCGGGGGCTGCTACTACCGCGTCTATTGCGCGGGCCGTACCACCAGCGAGGTGCCTGCCCAAGTCCGCGGGCAGCTCTGCCACCTTTCTGCGGGCTACCCTGCCCTGCTGAAAGGGTCAGCCTGGGTGCAAGGGTATCTGCTGGAGTTTCACGATCCTGACTCGGCCATCCTCTACGCCATAGACAAGCTGGAGGACTACTCCCCTGCCCGCTCCGAGGCGGAGAATGAATACCAGCGGGTGGCTGTGGCGGTGTATGCGAAGGATTTCACGCCACTCGGGACGGCGTGGACTTACCTGATGTCGCAAGAGCGAGCTGCCACGATGGGCGCGGTGAATTTACCCGAGGGGAACTGGGACCACCTGAATGCGCCCGAGATTGCCCACCCACCCCTGCTTGAGCGCATCCGCTAGACGTACGTTTTGAGGTTGCCATCTCCTTAACAAGCTGAGACTATTGACCTTTGGTGCCCGCAATTGCCCACCACTTCTGGTAGCTTTTGCCCTGTGCCAAGCAAATACCCGCGACAACCCGCCAACACCGTGAGTCTAGACCCGTTTACCAGCCAACTGATTGCCGATGTGGGCATCAGCTTGGGCGACGAAGGCAAAGGCCGCCTTATTCCTGAGGTGGTCTCCGATCTCCGCAAGCATACTGGCCATTCATCCCCCGTCGCTGTGGTTTTCAAGGTAAATGGCGGAGCGAACAGCGGCCACACCAGCGGTGGCCTGAAGCTGAACCTATTTCCCGCGGGCGTGGTGGATACCTCGGTAGAGTGCCTCGCCATTGGTGCAGGCGTAGTGGCTGACCCGCGCAAGTTTTTGTGGGAGGCTGCCTACATAGAGCACAGCGGCTACCCTGCCCTCGCCCGACTGCTCATAGACGAGCGGACGATGATGAGCGATGTCTCCCACCGCGTGCTGGATCTGGCATGGGAAGGCTACCGCACGGCCATCCTCGGCGAAGAGCCACGAGGCAGCACAGGCCGCGGCATCTCGCCCGCCTACATGGAGGAGACGAGCCACTTTGCGATCTACTATCAGGCGTTTCGGAACGGGAAGGATGCCTTTGCCGCCAAGATGCGGGCGAGGCTGGACCGAGCAGCCCGCACCATACGGTATGTCTGCCAGACGTCCGCCGCCGATTGGGATGCATTCTTCCGCAAGCTGACGGAGGCGGAGCTGCGTGCCAATAAGGCCATGATAGACGCGGGGCGGCTCCCCGCCTCGGATTTCGACTTCGAGCCCTTTAAGGGGAAGGAGCCTTGGGCGTTTAACGCAGATCAGATCATAGATACCTATTGGGCAGCAGGCCAGAGGCTAGAGGGCTGCATCGGTGAAGTGCGCGAAAAGCTGCTAGCCACAATCCGCGAGGGGCGCTACGTGGTGGGAGAGTTTGGCCAGAGCTACTGGCTGGACAAGCGGAATGGCTTCTCGCCGAACCTTACGGCATCGCACACCTATACGCCCGAGTTTTTCCAGAGCGGCGGCATCCCTCTCCAGCCAATCCACACCATAGGTGTTTGCAAAGCCTACGACACCAAGGTGGGGACGCACGTATTTCTGAGCCAGTTTCCCGAAGGGCACCCGCTCGGCGAGCGGCTGAAGAAGCTGGAATTCGGCACCAGCACGGGTCGCCAGCGCATGGTAGGGTGGTTTGATGCTGTGGAAAAGGGCGATGCGCTCCGCTACGGCGGTTTCAACGACCTGATGATCAACAAGCTCGATGCCCTGAGCGACGGCGGCGATCTCCTCATCTGCGAAGCCTATACTACGCCCGATGGCACCACCCTGCGCCACGTGCCCCGCGACCCCCGCATCCACAAGACGCTGAAACCTGTCTATCGGACATGGGCGGGATGGAGCGAGGATATTAGCGGCGTGAGGAGCTTTGCGCTGCTGCCACGAAATGCCCAGCGCTATGTGGCCGCCATGGTACAGAGTTTGCTAACGGTGGCCTACGATGGCCTCCCGCTGCCCGCAGATCTGCCCCGCGTGCGCTACCTCGGCGTAGGGCCTGACCCTGATCAGGTGATACGGGATGTGCCAAATACTACTAACCTACTTAAACACCTTGCATAAGCCATGCTCCTTCATACCTGCCGCCTAGTCTTTCTCCTCGCTCTGTTTGCACTTACGGGATGCGAGACAACGCCCAAGCCATCACCAGTAACGATTGTTCCCTACGAACTAGAGGGCTTCGACTGGCACGTCTATGCAGCACGTCACGGCTGTTACATTCCAGAGAAAGATAGTCCCGATGTAGTGGTTTCACCGAAGGTTTTATTCCAGCCTCTTTCAGCGTATCCCTTCATGCTTAAAAGATATGGCGTAGAGGGTATTGTGTCTTTTGCATGTGTTATTGATGAGCAAGGTCGTGTTGCGGACGTGACCATATACGAATCGACGCACATTGGTTTTCATGAATCAACCCTTCAGACAATTTATAAGAGCAAATTCACTCCTGGCACAGTAAATGGAGTGCCACGTAAATTCTCAATACGCTCCGCTTTAACCTTTAGTCTCCCAAAATAGAGCGCTACAACCTGCCACTATTGACAGTATTTCCCCTTTGGATACCTTCGGAGCTTTTAGCAAAATTCACCTTCCACACTTAACAACCGTCGCTTGGCGCGGTCTCCTTCCGACATGGAAGATGATCTTCACTCTATTCTAGTAACTGAAAAGGAAATCCAGCAGCGTGTGCGAACGCTCGGCGCGGAGATCACCAAAGCGTATCAAGGCGAGGAAGAGCTAACGGTTATAGCCATCATTAACGGCGCGATCCCATTTACGGCGGATTTGATACGGCATATTGATATGCCTCTGCGGTTGGACTGCATGCGTGTATCCAGCTACAAGGAGGGAGGGGAAACCGTCTCCGACCCAGAGCTTATCGACACGCTGCGGCTGGACATCACCGACCGCCATGTGCTGCTGATTGACGATATCCTGGACACTGGAAAGACGTTTGCCCGAGTGGTCCGCATCCTCAAGCAGCGCAAGCCCGCGAGCCTCAAGCTCTGCGCCCTCCTCCAGAAAGTGGGTCGCAGCCAAAAGACCGCCAAGGCGGATTTCGTGGGGTTCCGCATCGAGGACGAGTTTGCGGTGGGCTACGGGCTGGACTTTGCCGAGCGCTACCGCAACCTGCGCTGTATAGGCATACTCAAGCCCGAATTGCAGAATCCGCCCGAGTGGCGGTAGCAAAAAAACGCCCCGACCCATTTGGGCCGAGGCGTTGAAATGCAATAAGCTAACGTTTTATCTACTTAGGGCAATTTTACGATGCGCCCTTCGCCAGCGGCGGGATAATCCGCAGTGGAGATCACACCGTTGAGGCCATTGGCTTCAAGGATGTAATTCGAAAGAGAGAACTTGTAGAACTCACCCGTGGAAAGGAAAGGCAATCCCTGGAAGGGATACCCGTCGCCACCCGTGGCGAGGAAGTCCACGGTGGCCACTGTTACATTGGGCGCACCATCGACAACCATTCCGTCTTCAATGAGCATGGTGCCATCATCCAGCCATACATCGACGATGCGTGTGCCTGGAGTGGTGATGGTGATAGCAGCGCCAGAGCCTGTGAAGGTCTGAGCGGTGCCCGATGTATTAAAGGTGAACTTGAAGCCACCGATCTGTGCGAACTGGCCACCTTCGCCTGGAGCGTTGCGCACGGCGTTCTCGAGAAGCTCCTTAAGTTTGGCGGGCGTCACCTCGGGCACGATGACGATGAAGTTGCTGAAGGGCAGGATGTCGTTGACCGTCTTGAGAGAAATGTTTCCAGCGGGAATTACAGTGTTGTTGCGAATGCCGCCGCCGTTGGTAAAGGCTATCAGATTCGGGAAGCTGGTGTTTGTGGCAGCCGCAAACTTCTCGGCGGAGTGGATATAGGCATCGGCAATGAGGTTGCCGAGATTGGTCTCCTTGGTGCGCACACTGTTTCGGACACCATCAAGAGCTACTTCGCTGGTTCCTACGATAGTGGTGGCCAGATCGGCGATGAATTGGTTGACGGGATCGACAACCATAGACTGCACCACGGGATCGGCGGCCAAGGAATCGTCTATACGAATCGGATTGCCATTGAAGGAGAGGAGCTTACCCGCGCTGTCAAAAGTGAGAACGAGCTTGCCGAGGTAGCGATAGTCGCCGCTGGTGGTGACTACGGGAACGAACTGGCCGCTGCGATTGCGGGAAACGAGCGGATAAGGTCCGCTCACGGTTTCCCCGGGTACTATCATGGCAGGAGTGTTCGTAAGCACTTCGGAACCACCACCTGCTACCACGACATCAATATCCGTGAGCTGTGGGATGAGAGCAAGCTCCTCGGAAATGCCTTGGAGGTGAGAGATAAGGACGATCTTGTTGATACCCATACCCTTGAGAGCATCGATCTCATTTTGAACGATGATGCGAACATCATCGAGGGTGAGGTCGCCATCCATGTTAGCATCAATTACTTTGGCCAAGCGGGGGCTGGAGATAGTAGCAAGGCGGGGGAAGATAGCCGAGATCACACCTACTTCCACTCCAGGAGCTACTTCCACAATGGCGCTGCCGCCGATGATGCCTGCATCAACAAGCGCTTGGAGATTTGGCTCGGCAGAGAAATCCATGTTGGCGCTCAGGTAGGGCGGCGGCATCATGGAAGGGAAGCTGCTGATCATGGCCGCCAGCACGTCGGGACCGAAGTCGAAGTCGTGGTTGCCGAGAGCAATGGAATCGTAGCCAAGCAGATCCAGAGCGATAGCATCATAGAATACATCGTCCACATTTGGGTTGAAGAAAGTGGCCAATGAGGCATCGAAAGCGGACGAGGCGAGGAAGTTGTCGCCCGAGGAAACAAAAAGGTAGCCATCGGTCATGTTTGTGGCCCACTCCTTTTGTTGAGTTACCGCGGTGGCAAAGCGCGCTACGCCGCCGTATTCTTTGCCATTGAGAAGGGTGGGATTAACTTTGGACTCGCCATCATTATTGTGAAGAAGGGTTATAACGACGGAGTTGGTCTGATCGAGAATGAGGCTGCTTGCGGCAGTGTTGTTGGCCAGTACAGGGTCGTTGAGGCGATAGCCAGGAACAATACGTGCGATGATGTAGAGGCCTGTCCCCTGCATACGAGGACTAACGCGGGTGGGAACGAGGATGGAGCGTGTTTGCCCCTTGGTGAGCACAGTGGAAGTTGAAGCAATCAAGCGATCTGCCGCCGGATCGAAAGCCGCATCATTGGAAAGATAGAGATTGATGTTGGCAGACGTAGAGGGGGCATCCATTTGCGGCATCGCCTGATTTGCCGTGAAAGATGCATTTACCGTGATGGTTCGAGGGAGCGGATTGGTGGCGCTGAGCGGGGTGAAGCCAGTCACCTCGATGCCGAGGTCGGCAGTGCGCATTCCCTGCGCAGACAGAGAACCTGCAAAAAGCCCTAAAGCAGCAAGTGCGGACAGGGCGGTAAGACAGAATTTACGATTCATAGACGATTGGGTGTCTGGGTTGACAATGACGAACCAGAGTACCTGCCGCAGAAAAAGGGCAGGTATACGTTCAAGTACCATTCTTTCCATTATGCGGAAATGCGGCAAGGGGCGCTGGGTAAAGAGTAGGTAACGATTATCAATTGAAACGGCATAATCGCCATATACGTTGCGCGGCGCTCGCAATTGCCACCGTATTGCCATCTATTTGCGTAACCTAAGAGCGCAAAGCCGCACCTAGAGTTTGCCTTTGTGGTTGCATCGTAATAGGGCTATTCTTCGTATAACCTACAGAATGAAACCAGCGCATCTACGCACCAAAACAGAGAAGGCCTTCCACTCTGGAACGGTCTACCGAGTGAAAGGATGGAAACGTTTGGTTTTCTGGCCACTGGCATGGGGACTGATGCTTTACTACAAATCGCTCCGCTGGAGCTATATAACGCCACAGGCAATTGAGGCGGCATGCCGGCACGAAGGGCCGATGGTCATTCTAGGCTGGCACAACCGATCCCTTCTATACGGTGAAGCACTCGGCCACGTGGGCGATAGGCGCGGGATGGCGCTTCTAGTTAGCGCCAGCAAGATGGCCGCGTGGGAAGCGGCATTCTTCGAGTGGCTAGGCTTCCACTGCATCCGTGGGTCCAGCACGCGGCGCGCAATAGCCGCCGTGCGAGAGCTACTGCAAGCCAGCAAAGAAGGCTATCGCCTTGGCCTCTCCCCCGATGGCCCCAGTGGGCCGCTCTATGTAATGCAGCGCGGTGTGGTAATGCTGGCACGGCAAACCAACGCCCCAATACTGCTTATAAACATGAATTGCCGCCATGCCATCCGACTCAATACATGGGATAAGCATCTGGTCCCTCTCCCATTTGCAAAAGTGGAGCTCGTTTGTGAATACCTGCCTACATTTGCCTCTCTTGGAGCGGCGGATGATGAGGCAGCAGCGCTCATCCTGAGAGAAAAACTGCTCGCACTGACTAAAGACCCCTTTACGCTACCAGCATGATTCGCCCACAGGCCATTCTATCCATTAGAATACTCGCGCTCCTTCTCATTGTGGTAGGGGCAGGACAACTATTGGCCAACGTGATTGAGTCTATCCGCGAATTCGATCCGACCTATTGGTGGTACTATGTGCAAAGCGAAATGCTTCGGCCACTCTTAGCGATCATATTTGGCAAGCTGCTCTACCTATTTAGCAAGCCCTTGGGCAAACTCTTAGCGAGTGGCATAGATCCTTCCATAGAGAAATAGCAACCCAGTGAGCTTTTGCGCCACAGCCTTACGTTACTTATGTTTGTGTCTATTCGGACTCTTGATACAGACACCAGCAATTGGCAGTAACGGATTTATTGCTAACGATAGTTTTATAAATACTCACCGCACCCGCCTCGATCAGCTTTTTGCAGCGTTGGGTGATCACAACCCAGACGTGAGAGCAGCAAAGAGGTTGTGGCAAGCCAAGGAGTATGCAACGGCTTGTAATGCGCTGCTCACTTACTACGCCAATCGTGATGCGCTACCCAATGACGTACTCTATGGCTGGAACTACAGGGCAAATCCGTATCATAATCCCGATAATGTAAGGGAGCTGGCGCCAGATGTGACGACGCTACGATTTACCATACAGGGGGTGACTGCCACACAGCGCCTGCGCGCTGACGGGGGTATAGACTGGCAATGGCGCGGCCCACGGGATGATCCCGAATGGGCCTGGCTGCTTAACCGCCATGCCTTTTTTTTTATTTTAGCCAAGGATTGGGAACGGACCAAGAGTGATGCCTATGCTGAGCTGGTAAGCCAGTGGGTAAGTGATTGGGTAATCCAGAATCCCGCGCCTTCCCGCCTGAGCTTTTCCTCTGCATGGCGAGCGCTGGAAGCTGCCAGACGAATGACTGACTCCTGGCCACAGGTGTTTGAGCAGTGGCGCCAGACTCCAGCATTTTCCGCAGAAGCGCGCCTGCTGATGCTGTGCAGCATTCCCGATCATGCGCGAGTGCTGCGCGACCATGGATCGTTCTGGGGAGGCAACCATCTAGTAACAGAAAAGACGGCTCTGGCAAAACTGGCGCTGGTCTGGCCCGAGTTTCAAGAGGCGGGCGCCTGGTTTGCCTATGCCGCAGATAAAATCAGCGAAGAACTCTTAGCCCAAACATATCCTGACGGTTCTTACAAAGAGCTAACCAATCACTACCAGAAAATAGTGCTTCTGAATGCTCAGGCTTTTCTGGTGCTGCTGGAACATTCGGGGCAGTCGGAAAAGTATGACAAGGTGAAAGAGCGCATCACCGAAATGTGGCGCTACTTTGCGGGAGTGGCACTGCCTGCCGGATATGGCCCGCTGAACAATGCCTCTGATCGTGAACATAATATGGGGCTGCTGGCCGGGCCAGATGGCGTAACGCCGCTTGTATCCGGCATAACTCGTGAAGAGCTGCTGGAGGTGTATAATGAGCCACCACGGACGCGCCTATTCGCTTGGGCAGGACAGGCCGTGATGCGCAGCCGCACAGGACGCGATGGCTTATGGGCTTTCTTCGACATGGGGCCGTATGGCACCGCACACCAGCATGAAGATCGCCTGCACCTGAGTGTGGCAGTGAATGGTATAGAGGTGCTCACAGACGGAGGTCGCTATACTTATCAGCCTGGAAAATGGCGTGATTATTTCAAAGGGCCACGCAGTCACAATGTGGTGCTACTCGGTGGAAGCCATTCCACGCAAGGCCCGCTGGCAGCAAAGAATGCCCCATTGCCGATCTTTGAACAGGTTGGGCTAGGCTGGGATTATTTCTCGGCGAATGCTTTTTTTGCATCCGATGGTAAAAGCGGACGAGGCAAAGCAGAATGGAGGCGCAGCGTACTCCACCTGCATGATTATGGATGGGTGGTGGTGGACGATCTTATTTCCTACGGGCCCCGCGAAGTGGAAACACTATGGCACTTCTCGCCAGAGACAGAAGCTCGCCTTCGCGAGAAAAGCATTCAAGTTCGTGATGGGAACGGCACTTTACTAACGGAGCTAACCTATCTCGGTAATGCTGAGCAAAGCTACACACTAACGTATGGTGGAGAAACGCCAGTAGCCGGATGGTATGCTCCTCAATATAACACACGCCTGCCAGCTTGGGAGCTATCGGCAAAACAAAAAATCAACCGCCCGACGCGGATTCTATGGGATATAAGAATGATCCATGCTGATGGCAAAGTGACCTGCGAGGACAATATAATAACGTGGCTCAAAACTGATGGAGATCAGGTTAAATTCCGGCTGGGAAAAATAGGCCGTGCCGGACTAACCGTAAGTGAGATGCGTTAACGCGTGAGGAGGTTAGCACGCCATGGCGCCATGGCAGCGCGCAGCTTTTGCCGAGCACGGACTAGCTGCGTCTCTACCGACCGTGTGCTACAGCCGAGCACGACGGCAATCTCTTCGTAACTAAGGTCTTCATACTCAAAAAGCAGGAAGGCCGTGCGCTGATCGTGGGTGAGCTCATCGAGCGCTTCAGTAAGAGCGTGCTCAAATTCTTTGCGTGCCAGATCGCCCAATGGATCGCTATCAGGAGCCGCCAGAAAGTCAGGCTCGGAAGACTTCGAGCCATCCTCGTGTACGAGCTCTGTGCCAGGCAGGGGGCTTTCAGGATGGCGCCGCTTCCAGCGAAGATGGTTGCGACACAAATTTGCAGCTATGGTAAATATCCAAGCAGAGAAATTGGCATCAGGACGAAAGCGATCCCTGAATTGATAGAGCCGGACGAAAGTTTCTTCTACAACGTCCCTAGCAGTGGCCTCGTCTCTAAAATAACGATGGACGTAGGAGAGAACAGGTTTTTGCCACCTCGCAATCAGCGAATCCAAGGCGCCATCGTCGCCTTGGCAAAGCGCAGCCATGGTAGCCGCATCTTGGCTTTTATCGGTGCTCATGAGGAGTGTTTTGAGCTGGGGTGTGCTGATTGATCTGCCTGATAAATTACACTCAGTCTTTAGGGTAATGCAAGAAATTGTACCCCAGCTTTTCGTAAAATATCACTTTAAGGCTTAGAATTACTTCTTTTTTACAATTTGCGCCTTAGCCCGCAATCGGGACGAACGGTCGTTATTAATGACTGGATGCGGGAATCTGCCCCGTTACGGTTTATACGCTATGTAGTCATATTGAATCAACGCAACTACGATTTGTGGTCATAGTAAGAAGTGAATACCGTGATTAGAAGCAATTTCTTGACCGTTTGAATACAGTTCTACAATTTACATTTCCTAACCCCATATTCGATCCCAATGAATACCAAAAAAATACTACCTCTATTAACTTCTCTAGTTTTCTTCTTAGCTTTTCTAACAGGGTGCGAAACCACTAATAACGTCAAAACCAGTTCTTTTACACTTTCTCAGGAGCCGGTTAGGACTATGGATAAAGTGATTGTTTGCTATCGACTTACAAGCAACACAGACGATGTTAGTGTTAAATTTGATCTAGCTGGGAAGGAAATATCGCTTCAGCACGACATGAACGATGTTGCTGATCGACTAATTGTGCTTGATTTACAACCTGGAGTATTAAGTTTGGTAGGATTTAAACGGGGTGAAAGTAAAATTGCCTATCCTGAAACAGTGTCTCACTCAAAACTTGTGCAAGGCGTCATTTACTATGCAGGTGACATCCACCTCGAATATGATAAGGCCAGCCGATCTTTTTTTGTTACAGTAAAACCTGCATCTGAAGAAGCGCTGAGTACCCTTAAAGAGGTCTATGGTGGATTAATTGATCAGTACAAGTTCCAATCGCTTCCAATGGATGCGATTAACGGAAAGCGGATTACACTAAGAAGTGAGAATACAGGACCACAGGTGCTCAACTTTTATTACTAGAAGTTACGAAATCAGGCCTTTTCACTTTTCATAAGACCGTATGTCTGCCAATGTGTGCGGTTTATGGCAGATACATTACCTTTCTATTCTGAA
>CAZHQD010000006.1:0-11103 GCA_964533835.1 uncultured Puniceicoccaceae bacterium
CCATGCCCTCAGTACCCAAAAGTGCCTACATAGAAACAAACGGACTCATCTACTTTGCGCGGATGGTGGATAAGATACGGCTCCACGCGAAGGGAGAGCTGCGGGAGGACTTTCAGGCCAACCTTGGGGGTGGCTTTGACAAGCGGATGTGCGATTATCTCCGTGTGGATTACGCCGCGCTCACCCAGCGTGTTTTACAAGGGGGCACGGATGAAGAGGTACTTGATTGGTGCTATGGAAAGGGACGTTATTTAAACGCCAACGATTTGTATATATGGCGAGAGTTCCTGCGCAAGGTAGGATGGAATGACGGTGTGAGCGAGATACTGGATCGGCGTAAGCGCGAGAGCCGATTGGAGCATCGAGCCGATATACAGACGATGCTGGAGTATTTTGAATACGATGAAGGCCGAAAGTGCTAGAGGCGGCCGGATGAGAGCTTAGTTTTTGGTCGGTTACGAAAGCGTTTGCCAAAGCGAGTGGGGATGCGCTTACTATGGACTCATGAGCATGCCCCGACATTCCACGTTGGCTCTGGCAGGAGTTGGGATTGTATTTTTGGGAATAGGTATGGCGGGCGGATATTGGCTGGGTCAAGTAGTGGACAAGCAGCGCACGCGGGCTCATGCGCAATCCTTGACAATGGCGACTACCGATTCGAGCACGGCGCCACTGATGCAAGAGACGGCGCTCATCTTGGAACGGCTTACAGGGATGCGACAGGCAAACCTACTCCAGCCACAGGCTGGCGGGCCATTGCCGGAGGAGATGAAGATTGCGCTGCAAAATCTGTTGCGTGTGAGCAGTCCCGTGGAGCGGACTTATCAGGCACGCCGCATAGCCGAGGCGCTCGGACAAAGACAGATAGCGGAGGCTGTGGCATTTGTCGCCAATTTGCCGCGGAACAGGCAGCAGGAGGAAGCATTGTTTGTTTTGTTGGCACGCTGGTCTGAGCTGGATGGGCGTTCGGCAACGGCATGGGCGCTTGGGGCGAAAGGGCAAGACCGGGAAGCGCTTGTCGAAAGTGCACTGGCAGGTTGGACACGCAAAGATTACAATGGAGCATGGCAGTGGGTGCTCTCCAATCCGGCAGGACAAGACGCCGACGGACTGCGATTTGGGGCAATTATCCGAACCTTGGCAGGGGAGAACCCAGCATTGGCATTTAATTTGGCCGCATCGCTTCCCATAGAGCCGCTGAGGTTGGAGGCTTTGCAGGCATTTGCTTTGTCCCAATATGAGAGCGGGCCTGCAGGCAGGGTAGTGGCATGGATGGAGGATTTGCCAGAAGGGACTAGCAAGGACAGCATGCTTGCCTACACAGCAGAGGAATGGGCTCGCTATGAGCCGGAAGTTGCCGCCGCATGGGCTGCTGCGCAAACACCGCCTGAGCGTCGTCAATATATGGCCGAGATTGTGGCCGCTGCTTGGGCACGCAGCACGCCAGAAAAGGCTGCGACTTGGGCCTTAGAGCAGCCGTTCACAGGCCGAGCTGGGATACTAGAGGCCGTGGCGGAAACTTGGATGCAGCGAGAGGGGCCCAGCGGGCTAGTGCGTTGGCTGAACGAATTGTGGAAAGAACGCACGCTAGACGAGAGCTTTGACCCAACGCTTTATTTGCTCTCGCTTGAGCTGGCGGACAGGCTTCCCGAAACGGCAATGGGGTGGACCAATGCAATCACGGACCCAGATAAACGTAATTTTGCGGCAGTGACCGTAGGACAGCAATGGCTTGCGCAGGACCCCGCTAATGCTCCACAAAAGATTGCCGCATTGCCTTACTTAAGCGATGCGGTGAGGACACTCCTTATCGGCCCGCAATCGGCGCCTCTCGTTTTACCGTCGCAAAGTCTATCTCCAGATGAGCCGATAGTGGTCTCTCCCGGACGGGAAGTGCAAATAATCGAGCAACCACTCACTCCAGAGGAACTCGAAATGCTTCGGCAGTACTATGCCGATCAAGGTTACGAGCTCGAAGAAGATGATGATGAAACAGAAGAGGAGGAGCCCGAGGGACCCGTTGAATAGCATAGCGGTAAATTATTCACAGGATGCGCTCTGGCATTGCACCCGCGCAAGAGAGTTCCATAGTGTAACAATAAATCGGGAACAGCACCCCCTCCTGATGGCAACCCACCCATGAGCACCTCGAATAAAGGAAACACTATTGGCAGTCGCTTGGAAGAGGCTCGCAAGAAGCGAGGCGTGTCTTTGCGTGAAGCCTCAGAAGCCACAAAGATACGCTCAGACTATCTTCAGAAACTGGAGGATGGGAATTTCGATATTGGGCTGCCGCCGATTTACGTGCGTGGTTTTCTCCGCAACTATGCGCGCTACTTGAAACTGGATCCTGCCAAGATGATGGAGGATTACGAGGCGCTGCAATACGCGCAAGTGCCACGCCAGCAAAGGAAGGAGCCGAAAGAAACACTTGGGCGGGTGGAAATAGGCGAGCGTGAAAGCTCAGGGGCTACACCGCCGCCATTTAGTCGGAATGAGCCGCAAGAAGCGCCTGCATTTGATGTGCCGCAGGGCTTTTGGCTCAAGATTGGTTTTCTGGCGGGTGGCATTTCTGTCTTGGCCATACTAGTGGTAATTATAATCCGTCTATCAACCACGCCCGAGCCTGAGATTAATCCAGGGCTACAGGGGAGCGGCATAACACAGGTGCAGCCAACGGAAACTACAGGCGCTGCAACGATGGGGCCACAGCAAGTGACACTTTATGCGCTGGATAATGTGAGCGTGATTGTTGAGCAGCTTTCCAATAACACACGTGTCTTCTCCGGTACACTGGTTGCGGGGGAAACACGTTCATTTCAAGTTACAGGAGCAATCCGCATCAACTTCACAAATGGGGCCGCATTGGAAGTGGAAAAAGGTGGCAAGCGTTACAAAATGGGAGCACCCGGGGCAGGTCGGAGCACACTTAACTAGTGGATGGTTCCCATCTTCAGTTCCTCATATCACGAATCAGGATGAGGATAACAACCACTACAATTGCTATTACCACCAGCAGAGCATCCTCTTCGCCAGACATAGTCATTGTATCTAAATGATAGCTCCATCTCTTTAAAAATCAAGAATTTACTTCGTTGGCTATGACTACACCTGACCGCAGTAAATTACTGGAAAAGGTGCGCGCACTGCCGCACAAACCAGGGGTGTATTTGATGAAAGATAGGCTGGGAACGGTTATTTATGTGGGTAAGGCGAAAGACCTTAACAAGAGAGTATCCACCTACTTTCAGCCATCAAGGCGGCGGCGCTGGGAGCAGCCTAAGGTTACCGCCATGATCCCGCTGATCTACGATTTGGAAACGGTGGAAGTCCGCAGTGAACCTGAAGCGCTTTTGCTTGAAGGTAAATTAATCAAACAATACCGCCCGAAATACAATACGGACTTCACGGACGATAAGCGCTTCCTATTGGTCAGGCTAGACATGGAGGCGGACCTACCGCGATTTCGCCTTTGCCGCGTGCAGACGGATGAGCGATCACGCTACTTTGGGCCCTTCGCACACAGCGGATTGCTTAGGAAAACTCTGGCCGAAATGCGCAAACGTTTTGGTGTGCTTCTTGGAGATGCGAAGCCCACACCGTTGCCCGATGGCGCTTGGCTCCTTTATGACGATGTGCGTGGCGAAATCTACGGGCACGCCAATACAGTGACAGCAGAGCAATACCGCGAACGGCTGGAGGGTGCTTGTGAGTTTTTGGAAGGCAAATCGCGCGAGTGGCTTGCCGAACTTAAAGAACAGATGGCGATTGCGGCTCAGGAACTGAAGTATGAGAAAGCCGCTGAGCTGCGGGATATTGTGAAGGCTCTGGAGCGCACATTGACACCCACCAGGAAGTTCGTGCGCAATCCGGTGGGGCTGAGCACCTCGGCGCTGAGCGCATCTATCTTGGAGCAATTGGGCAAACACTTAGAGTTGGCGGAGCCTCCCGACACGATGGAGTGCTTCGATATTTCCCACATATCGGGCACATTTTGTGTAGCCTCCATGGTGCGCTTTGTGAATGGCCAGCCTGACAAGGCGGGCTACCGTCGCTTCAAAATACAATCGTTTGTGGGTAATGATGATTTTAGAGCCATGCAAGAAGTGGTGGGGCGGCGCTACCGCAGATTAAGTGAGGAAGGCAGGCCATTTCCACATCTCGTGATTATTGACGGCGGGCTCGGCCAAGTGAGCGCTGCTCTCAAAGCGTTCATGGAGGCAGATTTGTTGCCGCCACCCCTCATAGGCCTAGCCAAAAAAGAGGAGGCGATTATCTTTGCCGACGGGCGGGAGCCGCTTTACCTACCGCATAGCAACCCTGCGCTTCAGCTCCTTCAGCGCATACGAGACGAGGCCCACCGTTTTGCCAATTCCTTCAACGCGGAACTGCGGAGTAAGAAACTGCGAGAGACTATCTTAAATGATTTTGAGGGATTAGGGCCTGTTCGCCGCAATGCGCTGCTGGATCACTTCAAGTCGCTCGACGCGCTCAGAAAGGCCAGCATAGAGGAGCTGCGTGAAGTAGAGGGCATAGGCCCCAAATTGGCCGCAGACTTGAAATCATTTCTGGAAAAGGCTATGCCCAGCAATCGGCCTGATCCACTCACAGGATAGAACTACAAAAGATTAAGCTTCTACCCGATACGGAATCGTCACATTCTAGCCGTATGACGAGTGAGAACGACACAACAGAGACAGCCCTTACGGGACAGCAGCGGACCCATTTGCGCGGGCTTGGCCAAGCGCTAAAGCCGATGGTAATGGTGGGTAAAGAAGGGGCAAGCGCGGCAGTGCTTAAAGAGCTTAGCGGCGCTCTGGATCGGGAGGAACTGGTAAAAATCCGATTGCCGGCAATCGAACGGGAAGAGCGAGAGGCCCTGGTGAATTCCCTTTGCAAGGAAACCGGTGCGCAACTATGCGGCGTATTGGGCCATACAGCTACCCTATTCAAGCGGCAGGCTGATCCGCTAAAGCGCAAGATACGCTTACCGCGCTAAAGCCTGAAATAAAGTGCCTCTAATAAAAGGAGCAGGCACACTCAGAGTGGCGGTATTTTTATTGAAGCATTTCCCTCATGACTTATGCTGGGCAACTTTTCTGTCCCCCACTTCACAAACTGTCTAAAATAACTACTATGAAGAAACGCTCGTTTTTTACTCTAAGTAAACTAGCCGCCCTTGGTGCGCTCGCAATCCTGTCTGGGTGCAATAGCTACACTGGGCAAACTAAGGGACTGAGTGGCGCTTGGAAATCGGGCAATATGGTGGCAGCTGCCGAAATCGCCACCAAGGAAGCTACAGAGCGCGCCAACAGCCGTGATGCCATACTTTGGCACTTGGAGCATGGCACCGTCCTCCGTGCTGCGGGCGATCTTGAGGGCAGTACGAAGGCGTTTGATGAAGCAGAAATTAAAGTGAACGAATGGGAGGAGAAGGCCAAAGTCCGCGTGGGAGCGGAGACGGGTGCCATCCTCACCAACCAATCTTTCCTCACATACCGTGGTCGCGCTTATGACAAGGTGATGATGAACACTTACAAGGCGCTCAACTACCTCGCCCAAAACAACTACGAATCCGCTCGCGTTGAGCTAAACCGTGCTCTCCAGCGCCAACGTGATGCAGTTGACGAAAACGCCAAGCGTATTGAGGAATCTCAAGAAATTGCCGCCAAGGCAAAAGACGGCACTGTCGAGGTGGATGAAGGGACGAAACAAGAGTATGATGTCGATCGCGCCATGAGCGACCCCAAGACGGGGCCTGCGCTTGAAGCTGCCCTCACAGAAGCCAACTCACGACTCGGCGCATATGCTGATTACGTGAATCCCTTCTCTGTTTGGCTGGACGGTATCTTCTTCTCCACGGTTGGCTATGATAATTCTGACGCGGAGCGTGGGCGCAAATCCCTGGAACGTGCTGCCACCTTTAACCCCGAAAATACCTACCTCCAGCAGGACTTCCAGATGGCAGAGGAAGTGGCACGTGGCGCAAAAGTCCCCGCCATTACTTATGTGATCTTTGAAACAGGTATGGCTCCCTATCGCGATGAGCTTCGGATAGATATTCCTACCTTTATTGTCACCAGCAATTTGGCATATGTAGGTGCGGCATTTCCCCGTCTCAAGTTCAATGATCTCTACAATCCTGGCCTTTCGGTGATGGCCAGTGGCCAGCTTCTAAATACATTGCCGGTTTCCAGCATGGATAGCGTCATTGCCCGCGACTTTAAGAACGAATGGCCTTCAATCGTGACTAAGACCTTGATCTCGACGGCCACTAAAGCGATTGCCCAGTATGCCGCCCAGAAGGCAGTAGAAAACCAGGATTGGAAAGTCCGCCTCGCGGTGGCAGCCATCGGTGCCATCAGCCAAGCAGCCCTGAACAGCGCCGATCTTCGCACATGGATGACGCTGCCCAAGGAATTCCAATATGCCCGATTCCCTACTCCGGCAGACGGCACGCTGACTCTCAGCGCAGGTTTGCAAACTACAGCAGTGACAATTGAACCTGGGAAGATAAATGTTGTCTATGTAAGGAGCATCACACCCGAAGCTCCCTTAATAGTCTCTCAATTCATCCTTCAATGAAAACCACCATCCGCGTTGTAGGTTTATCGCTGTTAATCGCTCTGCTCGGTCTTAGCGCAGGCTGCACTACGGTCAATACCGTGGAGCGTTCCGAACCAATCGGGACACCCACCTATGTAAATGACAAGCGCGTGGTTACAGACCAGTCGCTCAACAGCACGGTCCGTATTTTGAGCGTAAATGAAGACATTGTCAGCGGTAACCTGAGGAGAATTCAGGTCCGAGTCCAAAACGTGCGTAACTCCGCTCGGACATTCAGCTACCGTTTTGAGTGGTTTGACACTGCAGGTATGCAGGTGACAACTTCCTCCAACGCATGGCAGTCTCGCCGCATTCAGGGCAAAGAAACCATTTCCCTGACAGCTGTTGCGCCCAATCCGCGAGCAGTGGATTTTGTTCTCAAACTTCAAGAGCCTAAATAATCTCAAATTAACCGCTAAAAATAACTGTTTATGCGCACACTTCTCGCACTCGGCCTTAGCGCCGTCGCTCTCGCTGCCTTTTCAGGCTGCGAATCCTCCAATGCTCGCTACGTGGATTCCAAGGGAAACGAAACGATCGTAAGCCTCGACCAGATCAACATACAAGACTGGTCGAATGCAGCTGATCAACTCGTCCAGTCCCTGCTGGCTTCGGGTACGCTGGAGCGCGCGCCACAGCAGCCTGCTGTAATGGCCATCAGCCGTATCGTGAACAATACGCAGCAGCAGGTGGATACAAATTACCTTACGAACAAGATCCGCATCGACCTAAATAAGTCAGGCAAGGTTGTAACAACGACCATCGTGGGCATCGGCGGCAAAGCTGAAGACCCGCTGGCAAAGGATATTAGCGACATGTCTCGCTTTATGGAGGGCGATAAAACCGCTCCCCAGACCATGCCGTACTATACCCTTTCGGGGCGTCTTCTTGAAAACCGCGCCAGCGCTGGAAGCACTCGCCAGGTCACCTACACCTTTAAGCTTACGCTCACCACAGTGAAAGAGGGCATTGCCTACTGGGAAGATGAAGTGGAAATCACCAAGCAGGGCAAAAAGGCCTCTGTCGGCTGGTAAGCGCTCCCTTATTTTAGTTTGAAAAGGACGACTCGCTTAGGTGGGTCGTCCTTTTTCCATTCTGGACATGGTGATAAGAAGCAAGCAACCTGCGGCGTAGTAATTGAATAAACCACATGACGGAACTGCTGCACAAACGCCAGACACCCTTTATTTGCTTTGGGCTAGGGGAAGACCGCTTCACATGGCGTGGGGTTTACTTGCTGTTTGCGCTTTATTTTGGGGGCATGTTACTGGCTGCGCTCCTTGCGCCATGGGTTTATTATGCGGTGCAGTTTTGGAATAATGCCGCTCCGAGCGATCTCAGCACGTATCTCGCTCGCAAGGGTTTTCCAGACTATTTCGACCGATTGCGATACTTGCCTGTGGTGCTTGGGTTGCCATGGTTGCTTCGTGTCACACAGCTTTGGTCGTGGCGGGGGCTCGGATTTACGCTTAGCATGAGGAGCTTGCGTGAGTTTTTTATCTGGGCTGTTCTCGGCATAGTTATGCTGGAGGTTGTGATATTCGTCCAAATGGAAACGATATACGTTACGGACGAGGCGCGGTATGGATTTGGTGGGGCGGGAAATGTGCTGCTCAAAGCGGCATTTTCTGCGCTTACAGTAGCGTTGCTTGAGCAATTGGTTTTTCGCGGCCTAGTTTTTCGTTTATTCTATTCGGCCCTTCGCCCAATACCTGCGATTGTGGTGGCAGCGGCATTCTTTGCCTATGTACACTTTAAGATGCCAGACAGTGTATGGGACGCTAGTGGGGGGGAGGTCACACCGTTTAGCGGATTTTTTGTGGCTTGGTGGTCGCTTTTGGCAATTACCCAAGACTTTCAGTGGGTTCCCTTTCTTAATCTCTTGGTTTTAGGCGTTCTGCACAATGTTCTCTTTCTTCGGGTGCACTCGCTTTGGGCTGGTGTGGGGCTGCATGCAGGGTTTGTTTTTATGATTTTAAGCTACCAGAAACTCTTCAACACATGGCAGGCTCCCTCGCCCTCCTTTCTGGGAACCGAGCGGATAGTGGATGGCTTCCTGCCAGCTATCCTAATGCTTGGGATGACGATCATTTTATTGCGAAGGCCATTAGTGAAGCCAGCAAAGCCTGAACCCGTTACCTAAGGTGATTCGATTACTGCCACCACACCGCTGGGAACATCAGGCGCCTCCTGTGGTGCGAGGCGTCTGGAGGCAGGCACTGGATTGGGTTTTTCCGCGTTGTTGCATCCAGTGTGATGAGCCGCTGACGGAAAAGACAGCCTGCGATTTACAGGGGGGTGCCATTGAGCAGGATGCTAAAACTGGTGCCGTGACGGGAGCACATCTACCCTGGCGGTGGGTCTGCAAGGAGTGCGCGGAAGATATACTGCTGGTGAGGCCACCCTGTTGCCACACGTGTGGCTTTCCTTTCTATGGGGTGGTAAGTGCGGGCCGCTCATGCCCAAACTGCTCTGAACTGGATCCCGAGTTTGAGGAAGGACGAACGCTGCTACTGCATAAGGGCGGCGGCAGTACGCTTGTCATTGAGCTGAAATACCATGGAGCACGCTACATCCTGGATGATGTGGCTATGCTCGCGCGCAACACACCTGAGCTGGATAATTACCTGCGAGGTGCTATTCTCGTGCCCGTGCCGCTCCATCCTGCACGGCTTAGACAAAGAGGGTACAATCAGAGCGAACTGATTGCACGGACTATAAGCGACGCAACACTCTCCGGGAGCCAGGTACTGCCAATCCTCAAGCGTATCCGAGCAACGGCCACACAAACACGCCTCCACCGATCGGAGCGCGCCCGCAACGTGAAAAATGCCTTTGCCATAGCGGGTGAAACCCCTTTAGACTCCTCGGCTTGTTACATTATGGTGGATGATGTGTTCACAACCGGAGCAACCCTAAATGCCTGTGCTGCCGCACTGCGCAAGGCGGGTGCGCGCACGGTAAAAGCCCTCACTCTGGCCCACGGCTAGCCTGTGGCCGCACCCAGACGGAACCTTCTAACTTTCTCGCAATATGGCCTTTTTTGCTAAACCAAAGTATTCGACCGTAGCTCCACCGAAAAAGAAGGATATACCGAAGGACATCTACTACCCGAGCTGCGATCCCAAGACAGGGGAGATGCTCTACCATCGGGAATTGCAGAAAAACTGGATGGTTACTCCTAGTGGCCACCATTTTCCACTTTCAGCCAAGGGATACATGGATCTCCTGCTTGATGCTGATTCGCTTAACGAGATGGATGCGGGCCTGGCGCCTACCGATGCATTGGGCTTTTCTAAGCACGTAAATTATAGCGACAAGCTTGTTCGAGACCAAAAAAAGACAGGACTTAAGGACGCTATCATTACAGGGACAGGAACGATGGAAGGTATCGAGGTTTCCTTGGCTGCCATGGAGTTTAGTTTCATTGGTGGCAGCATGGGTTCCGTGGTTGGAGAAAAGATTACCCGCGCGATAGAAGTCGCCACTGAGAGACAAATTCCTGCCATAGTGATTTCAAGTTCGGGCGGGGCGCGCATGTATGAGGGCATTCTGAGTTTAATGCAGATGGCAAAAACTAGCGCAGCCGTAGCTCGCCATCGCGATGCAGGGCAGCTTTTTATTTCGGTGCTTACCGATCCCACCTACGGCGGAGTAACTGCCAGCTATGCTGTGCTCGGCGACTTAAACCTGGCGGAGCCAGGAGCACGGATTGGATTTGCTGGACCGCGAGTGATCAAGGAGGGCACCAACGAGATTTTACCAGAGGGCTTTCAAACTGCTGAGTTTCTCTTAAAACGTGGATTGATTGATCAGATAGTTTCTCGACTGGAGCTGCGCCAAAGGATAATTACGTTCCTTAAAGCGCTGCACGTAAGAAAATCTGAAATTAAATCAAAAAAATAACGGTTTTAGAATAGGCACTGCCATGCCCTTTAAGGATTACCCCTCAGCCAAACGCTATCTCTATGGGTTGCGCCATCGAGGGGCCAAGTATGGAATTGATCGGATGGTGCCCTTTAGTGAAGCACTAGGCCATCCTGAAAGGCGCTACCCCAAGATTCATATTGCCGGCACAAACGGTAAAGGTTCCACCGCCGCCATGCTCGAAGCCATCTATCGCGCGGGTGGCTACAAAACAGGACTCTACACATCGCCACATTTGGTGCACCAAGGCGAGCGGATCCAGATTAACCGGCAGATCACTAGTCATCAGCAAATAGTGGATTATATTAATTGTCTCCAGCCAGTGGCATCAAAACTGGGAGAAAAAGATCCTGATTTGCACCCCTCCTTCTTTGAGTTTATGACTGCCATGGCTTTCCAGCGCTTTGCAGACGAAGCGGTGGATATGGCAATCGTTGAAACGGGACTAGGTGGGAGGCTTGATGCTACAAACTGTATTCTGCCTGAGATTTCTATAATTACTTCTATTAGCTACGATCATTGCGAAATCCTTGGTGATACGATAGATAAGATTGCTTTTGAAAAGGCTGG
>CAZHQD010000006.1:11203-37560 GCA_964533835.1 uncultured Puniceicoccaceae bacterium
GCCCTTTTTCAAGTCATTGCACAACACGCGAGCGAGATAATCTTGCTGAAACCTCACCAGCCACGTGCGCTCTCCTTTGAGACTATGCGGGGTTTTATACCAGCAACGTTTAAGGGCATAGTGAGGGAGTCCACCGTTCACGAGCTGTTTCCTGAACCAAATACTTGTATCCTCGGGGATGCCGGCCAGCCGCTAGTAGCGACTGGCAGTATATATCTGATTGGGGAGATATTGGAAGCGCTCGAATACGGGCGAGCAGTAGGCGAGGAAACCTTGCAGGACTAGGCTTACCTGATTACCTTTGCCTTCCATCCATGGTACCCACAAACAGAGATACTTCAGCGACTGCCAATCCTACCGAGGCGTCGAACGCAGCCTTTGATACGGTGGAGGAAGCGATTGCCGCGATTGCTGCGGGATTGCCAGTGGTAGTCACTGACGATGAGAGCCGCGAGAATGAGGGCGACCTTGTAGTGGCCGCCACCAAGGCTACACCCGAAGTGGTAAACATGATGATTCGCGCAGGCGGGTTGATATGCGTACCTATGACCGATTGGCATTTGCGCCGATTGGGCCTTAATCCGATGGTACAGCAAAATCGGGAGAGCCACGGAACGGCCTTCACTGTTTCTGTGGACGCGGCTCAAGGGATTACTACGGGCATCAGCGCTCATGATAGAGCGGCAACCATAAAAATTTTGGCCGATCCCAATAGCACACCGGATCAATTGGTGCAGCCTGGACATATTTTTCCATTACGCGCAAGGCCAGGCGGTGTGTTGGAGAGGGCAGGGCATACCGAGGCCTCTGTGGATCTCGCGGCAATGGCAGGGCTGCATCCTGCAGCCGTGATCTGCGAGATACTTAATGAAGATGGCACGTGCGCCCGCTTGCCCGAATTGGTGGCATTCAAAAAGCGCTATAATCTAAAGCTGATATCCATTGCCAGCCTGATAGCCTATCGGCATCGCAGAGAGCGGTTGGTAAGCCTGGTGCAGCAAGGACACATCGATACGGAGTATGGCCCATTTGATCTACGCGTTTTCAAGGCAGATTTGGATAATAGCTACCACTATGCATTGAGTCTGGGTAAGCTAGGGCCAGAGCCTACGCTGGTGCGCGTGCACAGCGAAAACTTGCTTGGAGATGTCTTTGGCAAGGCAGACAACGGCAGCCGAAAAACGCTGAATGGTGCGCTGGAGCAAATTGCCAAGGCGGGGCATGGTGTGCTGGTGTATCTCTCCCATCCCTGCGGTGGCCTTAGCGTGCCAATCACTAGCAATGATGCCAAGGTGAAGCAACCAGTAGGTCCAAGTGGCATGGATTTGCGCACTTACGGCGTAGGGGCACAGATTCTTTCAGCGTTAGGGCTGCGCGCCATACGTTTGCTATCCAGCTCGAATCGCAAAGTGGTCGGCCTCGAGGGTTATGGGCTGGAGATTGTCGAGCAGCTACACACTAATCCGTCACAAGCATAAGTTCCACGTCTGCTTTGCGGAGTGCTTTTAGCAGCTTGCCCTTTTCTGGAGCGCGATCTGTCACCCATAGGTCTGCCTCATCTAACTCGCAGAGATGCACCATAGAGCGAATGCCGCATTTGCTGTGGTCGGCCACCAGAACAACCTTTTCCGCGTGATCCATCATGGCTCTCTCTATCTCTACAACGCGTTCCTCGTGATTGGTGACACCTTTTTCATCTATGCCACTCAAAGAGATAAACGCCCATTGTGCGTGGTAAGACTCGATCATGGTGCGGGCTTGCCTGCCTACAAGCAGCTCAGATTGTGGGAAAAGGTGACCGCCCGCCAAATAGACTTCGGCCCCTTCCTTGCGCCCACGGAGACGGTCAATTTCATGGGCAATTATCATCGAGTTGGTAACGATGCGAATCGCTCGCGAAGCCAGAGCTGCGGCCATGTGCACGGTGGTGGTTCCGCCGTCTATCATGACAACATCGCCATCGCGGACAAGAGACGCTGCCTTGGCCGCAATCGCAGCTTTGGCTTCATTTTGCCGTATCTGGCGCTCCGGAAACGGAGGCATGAGATTAAACCCGCGCCCACGTAGACGGACACCGCCCCAAGTCTTTTCTACCTCACCACTTGCGTGCAGACGCTGGAAATCGCGACGAATGGTTGCTTGAGAAGCTGAGAATAGCTGTGAGGCTTGCTCTACCGTAAGCTCCTCCCCGTCGGCCAGCTTAGCCATGATTTGCTTTAAGCGGTCGCGGTAGTTCATGACGGCGTTTCTTAAAAAATTAAGCTATTCAGTTCTCGCAGGCCAGTTCGTCCAAGAGTGCATTTAGGCGAACAAGGTTTTCTCTAAGTGGCGGCTCCTTCACAAAGATGGAAGAGGTGCCTGCTACAAGAAGATCGGCCCCTGCACGAACCATGGGCGGGATATTGGCCCAACTGACATTGCCGTCAACCTCGATAGTTTTACTAAGCCCCAGGCTATCATAAAATGCCTTAACTTCAGTTATTTTTTTAAGGCACGAAGGGATGAGCTTTTGTCCAGCGAAGCCAGGGTTGACCGTCATCACACATACATAGTCCACTTCAGGCAATAGTTCGGAAAGAGCTGCCACGGCAATGGCGGGCGAAATAGCAATGCCGGGAATGCAGCCCGCAGAACGAATTTGCTGAATGACGGCAAGGGGATGGCGCGCTGCTTCCGGATGGAATGAAATGCGCGAGCCAGTGAACTCCAGAAAACGCCCAACATGCTGCTCCACAGGCTCTACCATAAGATGGATATCCATGGGCAGGCGATTGTGGCGCTTGAGAGCACGACAGAAATCGGGTCCCAATGTGAGATTTGGGACATAGTGACCATCCATGATATCCACGTGCCACCAAGTGCATCCGCCATCGGCCAGGGTATCCAGGTCCTCACCTAAACGGAGAAAATCCGCGCACATTAGTGAGGGAGCGATATGAGCGCGAGCAGGCATGAGTGGTGTTCTAGAGTTGGGGCTTCACAATCACTTTGAGACCTTGACGGGATTCGTGGTAGGCGAGCGCGTCATTAATCTGGTCCAGCGTGAAGTGCTTTGAAATATAGCGTTTGGCATTGATTTGTCCAGAAGCGAGGAGTTGGACCGCTTTCTCGACATCCTTCTGGTTGGAACCATGCGAGCCCATAACGAAGCACTCTTTGTAATGGATGAGATTGGAGTCAATCGTGAGCGGTGGCTGATTCTTCAGACCCGCAAAAAGATTAACCCAACCGCGCTTGCGGACCATCTTGATGGCATCCACTTGTGCTTGCACAGTGCCTGCAGTGGTAATTACAAAATCCACGCCTTCGCCGTTTGTTTCATTAAGCACCGTTTGTACCAAGTCCTCTTCTTCAGTGGAGATTAGGCGGGCCTCAGGCATAAACTCACGTGCCATTTCCAGGCGTTTTTTGGAGCGTTGAGCGCCAAATACTTTTGTAGCGCCGTAGGCTTTGGCGAGCTCAAGTATCATGCAGCCGATGGGGCCGAGACCAATAACGCACATACTCTTACCGGGCCCCATATTTCCAAGCTCTAAACCATGCACTGCACAGGCAAGTGGCTCGGCAATGCAGGCATCATCATATGAGAGATTCTCAGGTAATTTGACGATAGGCCCCAGTTTCACGGTGAGAGCGTTGAGCTTCATCCGCTGCTGGAAAGCGCCTTCAAACTGGTAGCCGATAGCGTAGTTTTCTTTGGAGAGATTGCCTTGGCCGATTGCCGACCACGGGCAATTGTCCGAAGGGACATCTGCGCCCATTGTGATGCGGTCACCGACTTTGAGGCGAGTGACGTTTTTGCCAACCTCTACAACACGAGCAGCGAACTCGTGCCCGATGGTGCATGGAGGGGTCACGCGATTATTTCCGTAATGAAAGATGCGCACATCAGAACCACAAACGGATACAGACTCTGGGGCGACAATCGCCTCGTCGGGTCCGCAAACGGGCTCGGGAACATCCCGAACCACCATTTTATTCAATTCTTCAAGGATGGCTGCTTTCATAAGAATAATGCGTGATTTATGATAAAAATATGATTGATTTTTGGAAACTATGAAAGGTTTTCATTGATAACAATCAAAAAATGCTCAATTTTGGAAGCATGGCATTGGCAAACAAAGCATTGGTCTTGGAAGCAAATGGCGATCTGCGCTTTCATGCTGATCGAAAAATACAGCCGGCACAGGCGCAGAACTCTCTGCGGGTGAGAGTGGCTGCATGTGGCGTATGTGGTTCAGATATTCCGCGAGCCTATGATAAAGGGGCGTATCACTACCCACTGGTCCTTGGGCACGAGTTTAGCGCGATTGTTGATGAAGACGCGCACGGCTTCAAGGTGGGGGACAAAGTGGCCGTATTTCCCCTAATACCACTTTCCAGAGATGCTGCATGGCAAACAGGGGACTATGCACAGTGCAAAGAATATAATTACTTTGGCTCCCGTTGTGATGGCGGAATGCAGACTTACCTGCATGTGCCAGCGGAGAATCTATTTCGTGTGCCTGACGGAGTTAATATCCTTCATGCCTCAATGACAGAGCCTGCCGCAGTGGCACTCCATGGTGTGCGCAAAATGCGAATCAGGGCCGGGGATACCGGCTTTGTGCTGGGGGCTGGGCCGATTGGAAATATGACCGCTCAATGGCTCCGCATCCATGGCTGCCGCAAAGTAATCATTTCTGACGTGGATGAGCAAAAGCTCGCTATAGCGCGAGCAATGGGGTTTGAGACCATCAATAGCCGCCAACATGACGCCGTGGCCAAGGTGAAGGAACTAACGAATGGGGAAGGAGCCGAGCGCGTAGTGGAAGCCTGTGGTCTGCCGCAAACCTTTTTGCAAGCCGTGCAGGCGGCGGCGCGGTTTGGCGAGGTCGTCTTCATGGGCAATATCCATGGCGAATTCAAAATCGGCGAAAAGGATTTTTCCAACATCTTAAGGCGAGAGCTGACAATTTATGGCACATGGAACTCTAAAGTTGTTCCACGCCCTACCGACGATTGGACTACAGTGCTTAATTATCTTGATAAGGAGCTAATTGTGGCGCCACTCATCAGCGACACACCATCGCTGGAGGAAGGCCCCGAAATCATGGCCAGCATCCATGGCCGCAAGCGCTTCCACAACAAAGTCATTTTCCGAATCCATGAGTAAGCCCCTGCTTGAGCTCGGCGTAAAAACCGACACTATCCACACCCGCTACAGCTATGAATGGCTGTTCGCTCTAATGCAGCGCATGGGGATTAAGTATGTCCAGCTTGGTGCCTTTCTGGAGATTTACACAATAGAGGAGGGCTACTTTCCCGAACTTCGTGAAAAGGCTGAAAAGCACGGGTTGCGCATCAAGAGTGTTTTCACGAGCTATCGCGAGCTTGGAGGCTACTTCTATGGGCATCCGCTCATGGAAAAAGTAGCAAGAAGGAATCACGAGCGCTTGATCCGCGCTGCCGCACTGGTGGGCGCTGACTACTGCGGCACAAATCCCGGTGCCATATACCGCGATCGCCCAGAAAGCAAAGACGCGGGCATTGCGTGCTACCTAAAGCACATGAAAGAGCTAATGAGCTACGCAAAGACGCAAGGGCTCAAGGCGCTTACCATCGAGCCGATGTCTTGCCTGGCCGAGCCACCCTCCACCCCTGATGAAATCCGCCACATGATGGAGGAGCTGAACGGCTATCACGCTAAAAATACGGCCTCAACCGTCCCTGTTTATCTCTGTGGCGATATTAGCCATGGAGTGGCCAACGCAAACAAACAGGTAGTGCATACCAACGTGGATCTTTTCAAGATGGAGGCCCCTTGGCTGGCAGAGTTTCACTTCAAAAATACCGATGCGATCTACAATAGCACCTTCGGCTTCTCTCCTTCCGAAATGGCTAAAGGCATTGTAAATCTGGAAGAGTGGAAAACCATCTGCGAGGCGTGCGCTCCACAATGGCCGGTAGAGCAAATGATCGGCTACCTGGAAATATCCGGCCCCAAAATAGGCCGCGATTATAGCGATCCTCATGTAGGTCCCGACTTAGAAGCCAGCTTGAATGCCCTGAAAAAAGTTTTTGGCTAAACCATTGCTAGTTTACTAGTAGCAAGACTTGAAAGACTGTTTGCCCATGTGGGAGGCGGTGCCTCGAAAGCGTATGGTTTTTTGGATACAGGATGAGTGAAGGCTAGCTTCCAAGCGTGTAGGCAAAGGGGTGGGTCGCCGAGGTCGAGTGTCTGTTTATCGCCGATGGCTTGGTTGGGCAAGTAGGCTGGGTCGCCGCACACAGGAATACCAAGATGCCAGAGGTGTACGCGAATCTGATTGGTACGGCCTGTGAGTGGACGCACCTCAAGGAGCGTGGTGTTATTGGAGTTATTGCGTGATAACACCTTGAACTCTGTTTTTGCGGAAAGGCCAAACTCTTCGTCCACTACGCGGCAGCCCGTAGCAACAGGCTCTGCTCCGATGGGGGCATCGCACACAAAGGTATCTTGCGTAGGTATTCCTTGCACGAGGGCAAGATAGGTCTTTTCGACTTCGCCTTTGTTAAAAAGAGTTTGGAGAGAGCCAGTAAGCTGGTGGGTGCGCGCACAAACGACGAGCCCTGTGGTGTTAGCATCCAGGCGATGGACGGCACGCGGTTTAAGAGGCGAGTAGGCGGCGTGAAGGAGCTCGCGGAGGGTGTTGCGATTGTAGCGGCCAGCAGGGTGCATAGGCAAGGGAGCGGGTTTATTGAGCACCACGAGGAGGTCGTTCTCAAAGAGCACCTCCAGATTGCCGTTTACATCTGGCTCGATTTGTTCGGGCTGCAACTGCCATAGCCGCTCGCCATCTTTAACCACAGTTTCTGCGCCAAGCGGTTTTTTCTCCACATCAAGGATTCTGCCATTTTGAATAACGTCTCTCCAGTGCGCTTCGTTTATATGCGGAAAGAGGGAACAGAGGTATTCCAAGAGGGACTTACCATGGTGTTTGGCAGAGACATTGAGCGGACGGTAATTATCGCGTGGCAGGCTGCCTGGGAGGGGGTTGGCCACGCGCCGAAGCGCCTCGTTGCGCCTTGCGATCTGTCTTGCCATTTGCTCCTCGCTGCTGGTGAAGCAATGGGGGCAAGAGTGTGGTGGCTGATAGTGAGGGTGCTGCTGCTCTTCCTGCGTTAATGGCTCAAGGCAATTGAAGCACACCTTCGCCCCAGATTCGTTTAGGCGTGGGTCCACTCCTACACGCTGATCAAATACAAAACATTCACCTTCGTAGTGAGCAGATCCGCATTCTTCAAAATATTTCAAAATTCCGCCATCAAGCTGGAAGACTTTCTTGAAGCCTTCCAGCTCCATGAATGGCCCCGCCTTCTCGCAACGGATACCGCCCGTGCAAAACATCACGATGGGCTGCTCTTTCATTTCTGAAGGCAGTTTGCGCACTGCTTCAGGAAAATCACGGAAGTGATGTATGCCCGCAGGGAGTGCGCCCTTGAAGGTTCCCATCTTCACCTCGTAGTCATTACGCGTATCGTAGAGGGTAATGGGCTTCCCTTCGTCCAGCCATTGCTTGAGCTCGCGAGGGGATAGTTTTGGAGAAGTGCGTTTGGCAGGATTGATACCATCTACGCCAAAGGCGATAATCTCCTTTTTTATACGAACGAGCATTCGGTTAAATGGCTGGTGATTACTCTCGCTATATTTTGGCGTTAGGTCTTCCAGTCCAGGGAGTTGGCGTAAAGTATCGAGAAGAGCATCTACGTTTTCCCGAAATCCAGCTACGAAAAGATTTACGCCCTCTTTGCTAATCAAGATGGTACCCTTTAGCTCCAGCTCGTGGCATTGGCGCATCAAGCGCTCTCGCAGCTCGGGCAGATTATCGAGTGTGGCAAACTTGTAAGTAGAAACGTTTGTGTAAACGGGCATGACTATCCTAGTGTAGTTGCAAAACGAGCGGATTATAACTCTTCTTCAGAGACGCCTTCGAGATTATCCAGCTTTGCTTTACGCAGGCGAAGCTCATCACGTAAAGAATCGAGCTCTGTTTCGAGTTCGTGTAGCTGCTGGGCCTTTTCAAAGAGCACTTGCTCACTTTCCAATACATATGCTTCGCGTTCTTCCAGCATAGACTCCGTTTGCTTTATGCGCTCATCTCGCTCATCCAATTCTTTCTTTAGGCGGTCTATTGCTTGCTGTATCTCCTCACTGGCCTGTGCAGACTGGACAATTCTGACCTCGGGCTCGGCAGTTTCCTTGTTGGAAATTTCTAGAATGCTCGCTTGAGAAGCCAACGCCCTTTGTCTTTCACGCAGGAGATTTTCTGATTCCGCGATATAGCGCTCTCTTGCCTTGAGAAGCATCTCTTGCTCATAAACCGCGCGCTCTTTTTCATCGACCAGTGCTTTTGCGCGGCGGAGCTGGCGGTCACGTTCTTCCAATTCGGATTCCCATTCTGCCAGTCTACCTTGCGGGATGCCACTGGGGCTCATAGGGTCGAGATTGGGCATACCTTCCACGGCAGGAGCTTCTGGTTCTCCAAGGAGCGCCTCGCCTGGACGCAAGGGGACGGGGAGACGAGCCTTCCAAGGGGGGGCACTGCGGTCGATGAGGGCATCAAGTGTTTTGCCAGTGGAGCGGCGAAAAGGATTTGCTTCCGCGTGGATTGAGCCGATAGCCGGGGGTGGGGTCATCGGCTTTGCTTGCCGCTGAAGGGGCGGAACGATAGGCGGGGTATCTCCCTTGGGAGGTAGGCCCCGCACCTGCCGAGCAATAGAGCCTGGCTGAAAATTGCGCAAGCTGAGCTTTGGCTTTTCTGGCTTAGGGACGCGTGGCGGAGGCGGAGCATCCTTGGCGGCAGGCGGCGGATTATGTTCAGGTTGGTCCATTTGCTAGTATGTCACGTAAGAGTCTTAGGAAGGCACCTTACACCCGTTCTTTGTAACTGAGAAGCAGAAATTCAGCCCTAGAGATTGCGCTTTATGGACAAAGGCCGAGAATGAGGCCAAAATGGCAAAGCAGCATTGCCAAAAGGGGAACTGTCTGCTGTGTTTATGGTTTTATTTTAAACACAGACACGTATGTTGCGCATCAACGAAAACTACCTGAAGCTCAAGGCCAGCTATCTCTTTTCTGATATTGCCAAGCGGGTAACTGCATATCAAGCAGCCAATCCCGAAAAGCGCGTCATACGGCTCGGCATCGGCGATGTGACTGAGCCGCTTCCTGAAGCTTGTCGTAAGGCATTGCACCATGCAACGGATGAGCTCGCCGCGCGCGCTACTTTTCGAGGTTACGGGCCAGAGCAGGGCTATGCATTTTTGCGGGAAGCCATAGCGAAGCATGACTTCCAAGCCAGAGGCGCACAGGTAGAGGCAGACGAGATATTTGTTTCTGATGGATCCAAGTGTGACACTGGAAATATACAAGAGCTTTTTGCGGGTGACATCAAGGTAGCCGTGCCTGATCCCGTATATCCAGTTTACGTGGATACCAATGTAATGGCAGGGCGCACAGGCGCCAATGCGGATAATCGCTACGCTGGACTACTCTATTTAGAGGGCACAGCAGAAAACGGTTACGTACCTGCTCCTCCGTCTGAGGCTGCTGATTTGGTCTATCTTTGCTTCCCCAACAACCCGACTGGCGCTACCGCATCTCGCACCCAGTTGGAGCAGTGGGTAGCCTATGCCCATGAGCACAAGGCTCTAATCCTTTACGATGCTGCCTATGCGGACTTCATCCAAGACCCCGCTATTCCGCGCTCAATCTATGAAATCCCAGGCGCACGCGAGGTTGCGGTGGAGTTTCGAAGCTTCTCGAAGACCGCAGGATTTACGGGAACGCGTTGTGCCTACACCGTAGTGCCAAAGAGTGTGATGGTGTCTGACAATGCTGGCAATAAGCACGCACTACATGCACTCTGGAATCGCCGTCACACTACAAAGTTTAATGGTGTGAGCTACGTTGTCCAGAGAGCTGCTGAAGCCGTCTACACGCCTGAAGGCCAGGCCCAGTGTAAGGCGCTCATTGATTACTACATGGAAAATGCAGGACTCATTCGCAATGCAATGACCGCACGCGGTTACAACTGTACCGGAGGTGACAATGCGCCCTATGTGTGGATAAAGACGGGCCAGCCAAGCTGGGCCTTCTTCGACAAGCTTCTTAACGAGGCAGCTGTCGTGACAACACCCGGCGCTGGATTCGGACGCTGCGGCGAGGGACATATTAGAATCAGCGGCTTTAATTCCAGAGAAAACGTTATTGAAGCGCTGGAGCGCATCGGCAAGGTGCTCTAAGCTGAATGCTTATTTTCCAGACGCCAACTTGCGAAGAAATAGCATCCTGTGTTCGGCGCATGGTCCATGCTTGCGGATGGCATCTTGATGGGCAGGTGTGCCATACCCTTTATGATCAGCAAAGGCGTAGTGCGGATAGGCTTCATGAAGTTGCAGCATGAAGCGATCTCTCGCGACCTTAGCGATAATCGAGGCCATTGCTATCGCTAGTGAAGAGGAGTCGCCTTTTACAATAGGGGTGTGGAGGTAGGGGAAGGGCTTGAGCGGTCGTCCGTCTACCAGTACCCTTAGGGTTGATGGAGTGCCTGACTCCTGAATTATGGAAAATAGCTCTGGTTGAAGAGAGGATTGCCCAGCAGGAAGCCTATAGTTGGCCGCAGCAGCTGCACGCTCCAGCGCACGCTGCATGGCGAGCCGTGTAGCGCCCAGAATATTGTAACGAGCAATTTCTTCTACTACACCGACCCCAATGCCAAACGTTAATATACTAGAACTGGCGAGCGTATTTATTTCTTCGAATAAGCTCTCTCGCAACTCTGGCGACAATTGCTTGGAGTCGTTGATTCTATGGGCATTATGCTTACACCAATCCGAAGAATAGAACGAGGGTGTAAGCAAAACACAACCAGCATAAACTGGTCCCGCAAATGCGCCCCTTCCTGCTTCATCCACGCCAGCGAGGGCTTCACATCCAGTAATCTCTAGGAGATCGCGGTCAAGTAAAGTACACGTGGGGGACATCCCGACTAAACATGCCAGTGACCCAGAGTATAATCAAGAACAGGCTTAGTTGGGGGCCTTTGCAGGTAGAAATTCAAGCGATGCCGAATTAATGCAATAGCGAAGGCCAGTAGGGCGTGGCCCATCGGGGAAGACGTGGCCAAGGTGGGAGCCGCAGTTGGCGCAATGAACTTCGACACGGCGCATCCCATGGCTAGTATCTACTTGTTCCGCAACGACGTCATCTTTGGTGGGCCGGGTATAACTCGGCCAGCCTGTTCCTGAGTCAAACTTATCGGCACTAGAAAATAATTCCGTACCGCATCCTACACAGGAATAGCTACCGGGGGTTTTGTTGTTCCAGTAGGCATTACGAAATGGAGGCTCCGTGCCTTGCTGTCTAGCCACGTAGTACTGAGTGGGAGTGAGCTTAGCGCGCCATTCTGCATCGGTGAGCTGGTAGGGGAATTTGCCAGTCAGTTTGGCTTCCGAAGGTAAAGCGCACGCAGAGGCTTCAGGGGCACAAGCGTCGGTGGAATGATTTTCTGGAGAAGACATCGAAGTAGAATTAGTTTGAGAAATTAGTAGTGCCGTCAATCCCGACAGGGGTAACAAAATGGCAACGATGCGGATGCTGTTTTTCATGTTATTAAATGCTAGTGAAAGTAAAAAGGCCCCATTTACAAGTAGGGTGCGTGGAATGGGAGTTTCGATGCACAATACGTCGCAAAAAAAGGCAAAAACTTACTCCGATGGGGGATTAATTTCGAGTAGAGCAACCAAAGCATTTAACTCATCCAGCCCATAAAAATTAGGGTTAGCGGTAGCCATCGCTCGGATTAAGTCACTTCTCGCTGCTTCGCGATTGCCTAAAGCAAGATAGAGGTGCGCGCGATTGTAAAGCGCTTGCGTGTAATTTGGGTTCCGATCGATCAAGGTATTTAGGTCGCGCAAAGCATCAGCATGCTGACCGAGTTGCATGAACAAAACAGACCGATTATTTAGTGCAACGGAGTAAGTTGGTCGAATCTCAATGGCGCGGTTGTAGTCGGCAAGCGCACGCTCAATATAGGTAAAATCATCCGTTTGGAAAAAACGATCATGGTAATAACGCCCGCGATTCGTATAACCATAGTAATGATTGGGATCCTCAGCTATGGCTTTTGTCCAAAGGGTTTCCTGATTTTTCCAGTGGGCTGAGTATGCGTAGGCTAGATAGCCATAAACCATCAATCCAAATACTATCAAAAAATGGCATAGTACCTTGCTAAAAGAATGCCTGCACCTTTGGATCACAAGTACTCCAGCTCCTAGTAGTACTACAAAAGGCAAACAACCCAAGTAACTATATCTGTCTGCTACGATTTGCGGGCCAACTTGAGTTAGTCCAAGCACTGGACTTAAAATGATACCATAGCACAACCAAACAGTAACTCCCACTGGCCATTTACGGGCTATAACAATGAGCGATGTGGTAATTATAATAAAGCAGACGAACGTAAGCCAGAATGGCCAAATAGTAAGGGCTAGGGGTGGTTTGAGAAGATAAAGCGGAGATAGATCCGAAGGTATGATTGTAGTGCCGAAATAGTAGCAGGCACCGTAGGCAACTTGTAGTATTCTGCTAAATGGTGGGTAGGAATCGAGTGGATAGAGGTAGCTGTCATCAACACCAATATCTTGCGAACGCCAAGCGAACCAAGCCGCTACAGCTCCTAATAAAAATAACGGTACTTTTTCTATAATCAAGAATAGTATCCGCTTGGGAGAAATCTGCGGTACGAGTCTTCTTAATGGGATAAAATCTAGAACTAGCAATAATGCAGGTAGAGTTAGTCCAATTGGTTTCGCCCCAAGAGATAGTCCGTATGCAAGAAGTCCCAAAAGCGAGTAGGCCAGCTTTGATTTGAGTAATTTTGCCTGAACATAGGATATGTAAAAGAGCACTGTTAGCAGTAGAAAAAATCCGCTTACCATATCACGTCGTTCGGTAATCCAAACGACTGATTCTACACGCATAGGGTGGATAGCGAAGAAGAGTATGGCAACAAATGCAGCGTAGTTTAGGTGACTTGGATAGGTTTCTGCGAGAGAAGGAAGGCTAATCAGTAGCACTTTTCGAAGCAGTACTAGAAATGCTAATGAAGCCAGCCAATGCCAAACGAGATTAGAAAGACGGAATCCAAAAGGGTCGAGCCCCCAAAGCTCGTAGTCGAAACTCAAGGTCATCCATGTTATGGGAATGAAGTGCCCCATGTGGCTTGTGGTCCACATCCATTTCAGAGACTCAGAATTTAAGCCCCGCCAATTTTCGTTTTCCAAAAAGTTGGCACTATCGTCAAAAACCCAATCGTGTCCTAGTGCCGAAAAAAATACCAAGAAGATGGCAATAAGAAGAGAAATTGCTGAAAAAACAAAAGCGTTGCTACGCTTGGGATTAAGCATGGTCAAAGGTATAAGCGAATTACTTGTTGGTGCAAAGCGTAATCCCGCGCTGGAAAAGGCAGGTCACGAAAACAAGTGGCCCCCTCTGCTGTCTCAGAGGGGGCCTTGTAATGGGTTGCGATACTGTCGGATCCAACCCAACTATCTATCTGTCGCTGTCTTAACTGAACTAGGGGTTACTACTCCCTTAGTTATCTATCGCTTTTGCCAGAGTTGCTTGCTTTTTCTGACTTGCTGCACATGCACTGTCATACACGTGCATAGTAAATGAACGGCATAAAAACCATTCGGTCAACTCATTTTTTGTTATAAAAATGTAACAATTTAACTTACCTTTAGGTGGGGTACTTCTTCACTGGGCATAAACCCTAAAAAACGGGGTAGAAGTGGAATAATATCGAGCAATTTGTCAGGGCTATTACCTATTTTTGCTTGAAGAGTGGCCCCATTTAGCAAGGCCATGAGCATGCGGGCAGTTACCGATGGACTGCCTGGTAGCACCAATCCGTGAGTCGTTTGTGCCTCTCTAAGTGTGACTTCAAAGTAGCTTGAGATGCGGGAGAAAATATCCTGGATGATTTTTTTGACTGATTCGTCAATATGGGATAATTCGGCGCCCAGGGTGCAAAAAGGGCAGCCATAGGTTATGCCGTAGGTGACTTGAGCTAGTTTTTGTTTTTGATGGCAGAGCCTGATCATGCGTTCAATTCGCAGTAGAGGCGGCAAATCAGGCGCAAAGGCTGGTTCGAGCAACTCTGTGCGGAACTTATTCCACCACTCTTCTAGTATGGCTTCGGCAAGCGCAATTTTTGAAGCGAAAAAGTGGTAGAATGTGCCCTTGTTCACCCCAGCTTTACCACAAATCTCGTCAACGCTTACGCCATTGTAGCCTTTTTCCCAGAACAGCATCCCTGCCGCTTGGAGGATTTTAGTGGAGGCGTCACTTTTTCTACCCATAATTTTGACTAGAGAGTATACAATTTCCTGATTGTAACAATATTATTTTGAGTAATCCAAAAAAATAATGTGTTTTGCTTACGAATAATGGAAATAAAGGATTAGCTAAAGCCCATGACTAATGTAGGCGGATGTCACCGATGTGTAATAATTGCTATGCATGATTCTATGGGATCCGCAAAGCTGGTAAACGATTTTTATTAGCTATCGGTCTTTGAGGAATTGGTGATTTTGCTATTACGCAGGCGTAGTCCGATAGCGAAAGTTATCGCAGCAAGAATTTGAATACTGGGATTGGCTAGCGGGAAATCAAGAAGGGCAACTATACCTAGACAACCAAGAGCTATCCAAAGCCATACTCTTGCTGAACAATGGGTACTACGGTAGTGGAGCGCTAGGAAAAAGGGCGTAGCCAGTAGGCAGAAGGTTCCAAATACACCCAACTCGGCAAGGTATTGCAGCCAGTCGTTATGGGCGAATTGCATTACCCAGTCTTCTCCAGGGTAGAACTTGTCTCCAGCAAAAAAGGGGAAAACATGAACAAATGAGCCAAGTCCCCAACCCCATAGCGGACGTTCGGCAATCATGTCTACAGTTATACGACTTGCAGCCAATCGCGTGGTAAGGCTTCCTGATTGGAAGCCACCCGCAATCTCCTCCACAGAGGCGAACCAACGTGGGCGGAGAGTGTCCCCTGCAACATATAAAGTGGCGGCAGCAATAAGAAGGCAGAAGACTCCGAGTGCAATCAGGAGGGGCTTGCGCCTTGTATGGTTGGCAGAGTTGCTGGGCAGCAATCCTCCCTGGTAAATCAGGAACGCAGAGCCCGCCAGTATAAAACCACCCAGTGCGATCATGCTAGCTCTGCCCGAGCAGAGAGGAATCGTAAGGGCAATTAAGGGAAGGGTAGCCAGCCAAAATATTGCCGGATTTTCTTTTCGTGAAAGAGGCCCGCATTTTTCCCGTAAGAGTGCAACCAGCCCCATCGCCATTCCTATATGAAGAATGGCAAAAGCGCCCCACTGATTATGATAACGATAGGTAGCAAAAAAGGATTCGTTTGGGGCTTCAAAACGTCCTAGTATGGAGGTTGCGCCAGTAAGCTTATAGTAAGTACCAACAAGAGCCAACAGCAAGGCATGGGCCACCAGTCCTGTGAGGAGATAACGCTGCCAGCGAGTCGAAGGAAGCCCGTATAGCACGCAGCTCAGAAGCAATGCAGCCCAGAGCAATCGAAGGCCATGCTCGGCTGTTCTGCGAGCATCTATTGCGCTGGGTAGAACCTCAACATGATTAACGGCGTAAAGCAGCTCTTTGCCGTCAGGGAGTGTGAGCACCTCATAGGCAGGATTCAGGAGCGCAACAGTAACCTGTATGCCCAAAAGTGCCCACGGCAACCAAACCCAGAGAGGGGGGCCTATCGGTAGGCTCCACGCCTGTTCGCTGGTGGTTGTTCGGCGCAGGAAAATGACGCCCATTATGCCCCCTAGCGTACAAATAGCTACCCAACCGTCTACCCAAGAAGCTCGCCCGCCCATACCCCATGACATACCGATCACAATCAGCATGAGTATGGCGAATGTCCACGCGGAGAGGAGGAGCCGCCTATCCTGATAAAACAAAGGCTGTAGCCAACGGGGAACGGCCATGAAATCCCTCTTTGTGGGTTGGGCCGCCAAGCAGGAGAAAGCTATTCAGCGATTAATCCTGAGAGACGATGAGTGATGGATCTACCATCCTATTACGAAAAGCTTCAGGCATGTAATTATTGTCTGCCACTTCGTTGTCAGAGAGGCTGGCGCGCAAAAGTTCAGCGTTTGCGATCAATTCCTGGCGCTGGCCCAACTTGGCAAGGCGATCGACTTCATCTAGCAGAGCCGTTAAGCGCACTTCTGCACGGGGATTGATTGGCTTGCCTAAGAGGTTGCGGGTTAGCGCGTTGAGGTTATTGCCTGTGGCGGCGTGAGGACCTGTTAGGGATGTGGTCTTGCCGTTGTTGTTTATGGTGGCACCTCCACTAAATACAGTGAGAGTAATTCCACCCGTCTTGGCGTCATAAAGGAGAGCTGCACTGCCTGTCACGGTGATTGTTCCAGTAGGTAATTTGATGGTGATTGGATTCTGGGAGGAGCCTTCTGCAATAACGTAGCCATTGGTATCGCCTATTACGGTGGGTGATTCGCCCTCTAGCGTGACACCGCTACCGCTACCAACTAAGACTACCGCACCACCACTGGTAATTTGAGTGCCGCCGTTCTTTGCCACATCGACTTTTGCTCCGGATTCTGCGGACGAAGGAGTGGCACTCGTATTAGTCAAATCTTTGACGGTGGCTGCCTGTAGCGAGCCTGCAATGAGGAACGCCAGGATTGAAAGAATGATCTTGTGCATACTGGTGGGGTGATTACTTGCCAGTATCAGGTATTAACCCCAAGGAGTCAACCCTTTGATTGCGTAGGGGTCCGAATAGCCCATCTGAGAGCGATTCCAGCCCCAAGAGTCAAGAGGGAGAAAAATACACCTCTGCTGACGTCCAAAGCTCCTAGGGAAATAAGCGCTGCATCAGGTTCGCGGAATTGCTCACTTATAATACGCATCAAGGCGTAGACTATTAAAAACTCAGTTGCGACCACGCCGTGCCGCTGCAAACCGCACTTACTTGGGCTTGAAGAGCTGGCAGGTATACTCCAATAGCGCCATTGCACCCATGCCAATACTACTAGGCCTTCTAAAACGGCTGCGTAGAGCTGCGAGGGGTGCCTTGGGTTGGCGTATTGACCCAACTCAGCCACCCACACTACAGGCCCGATCGCCTCCAATGGGGCTTTGGGGAAAATCACTGCCCAACTGACATCGCTGACTTTTCCCCAGAGCTCCCCATTGATGAAGTTGGCAATTCTGCCGAAGAAAAGGCCCAAGGGGGCGACGGCACACACTTGGTCTGCGACAGCATAGAAGGGGAGTTTGAAGCGTTTCGCGCACCACCAAAGCGCAAGCCCCACACCAATTATGCCTCCATGGCTGGCCATGCCCCCCTCCCAGACATGAAAGACACTTGAGGGATTTGCCCGCAATTGGTCGAAATTATAAAAAAGCATGTAGCCTAGGCGACCGCCAACCATGACGCCTAGGAAAAGAGCGATCATGAGGGTTTCGAGTTTCGAATTATCTAGCGGAGAGCGCCCTTTCGCATTGCCGTAGCGGAAAAGCAAGTAACCACAGAAAAAGCCCAAGGCATAGGAGAGGCCATACCAGCGTATACCCAGCGTCTCGGTGAAGCGCAGGACAAAAGGGTCTAGACTATGGAGGTAGTATTCCAAGTAAGGCAGAGAAATGTGTAGCGTACTTTTCCGCGTGCAGAGGGCAATTCACAATAAATTGGTTGGCGCAGAAACTAGTGCAATCAGAGGATGGTGAAAGATAAGCATTGTGCCAATTACCATGCTAAAATGTTGCCCTTTTTAGGAGATGGGAGCATTTCTATCCATTTATGATTCAGCCAGGAGCTACAATCGGCATTTTAGGTGGTGGTCAGCTTGGCCGCATGAGTATTTTGGCGGGGCGCCGCATGGGCTACCGTTTCCATGTATTCGAGCCAGCTGCCAACTGTCCTGCTGGTATGGTTGCGGATCGAGAGACTAATGCTTCGTATATGGATCAGGCTGCCGTAAGGGCATTTGGAGAGAGCGTGGACGTAGTTACGATGGAATTTGAAAATGTACCAGCCGTTGCTGCCGAGGCATTGGCGGCAATCAAGCCCGTGCATCCATCGCCATTTGTTTTGGCGACATGCCAGAATCGGCTTCGAGAGAAGACTTTTTTGCGAGACAGCGGATTTCCCTGTGCCCCTTTCCGGGTAGTGCACTCGGCAGAGGATCTAACTCAGGCTGTGGCTGAGCTGGGCTATCCCTGTGTTCTTAAGACGGCAGACTTCGGTTACGATGGAAAGGGTCAGTATAAGATTACTAAAGAGGAAGATTTTGGCGCGCTCTGGGCAAGATTGGGTTACCCAGTGGGTGTATTGGAAAAATGGGTACATTTTACCGGCGAGTTCTCCGTCATTTGCGCTCGGAATGTCCAGGGAAAGGAAGCGGTTTTTCCCCTGGCTGAGAATCAGCACGTCCACCATATTCTTCATACCACAATTTGTCCTGCACGAATCTCACCAGCAAAGGCGCAGGAGGCTGAGGCGTTGGCGCGCTCAATTGCGAGAAAGATAGGCCTTGTGGGATTATTAGGTGTGGAGCTCTTCTTGACTGAAGCAGGGGAGTGGTTGGTAAATGAGCTTGCTCCACGCCCCCATAATAGCGGACACCATACAATTGAGGCGTGCCGCACAAGCCAGTTTGAGCAACATATACGCGCCGTATGCGGGTTGCCGCTTGGGGATACATCTATCATCGCGCCCGCTATAATGGTGAATTTACTCGGAGATGTCTGGGCCAGAGGGACACCAGATTGGACAGTGATATTAAAGAGCCCTAATGCAAAGCTTCACCTCTACGATAAGGGAGAACCCCGCAGTGGCCGCAAGATGGGGCATTTCACCGTTCTTCGTGCAAGTGTAGAAGAGGCGCTTGCGGAGGCACTCGATTTGGAAAACAAGCTACTGGGAAGGGGATAGCGGCAGTGGATACCTTTTGCAACGTAGCCCGATTTCTTCCTGAGCAAGCGGCACAACAGCCCGATGCCGTGGCGCTGCTGGCGCCCATAGGCGGAGGAATCGGAACTCCCATACGCTACAAGAAAAAAACCTTTTCCGAGCTAGAGGCAGAAGCGAATGCCACAGCTTTGTTGATGCGCGAAAAGGGAATACGGCAAGGGTCTCGTGTTTTGCTAATGGTGCGGCCAGGAGTGGACTTGATTAGAGTTACATTTGGCTTATTTAAGCTAGGCGCAGTACCCATCGTAATTGACCCAGGGATGGGTTTAAAGAGCTTTCGGCGATGTGTGGCACATAGTAAGCCAGACGCTCTCGTTGGGATACCCTTGGCGCAGGCCGTAAGCTATGTTTTTCGCAAAGAGTTTAAGAGCGTGGCTGTTCGAATAACGGCAGGCACTAGTGGCTTTGATAAAGAGCTTAGCCTAATTGCCAAGCGAGCGGAATCTATTTTGACGCGTACTCTCGCAAGCGATCCTGCCGCCATCCTATTTACTAGTGGCTCCACGGGAGCGCCCAAGGGAGTGTGCTACGAGCACGGCATGTTTGAGGCGCAGGTACGCCTTTTGCGGGAGCATTACGGGATCAGACCGGGAGAAGTAGATCTGCCCATGCTGCCCATTTTCGCTCTGTTCAATCCAGCCCTGGGGATGACGACTGTCATACCGCAGATTAATCCGAGCAGACCAGCTACAGTTGAGCCAGAGCGGATAGTTCGGGCTATTCTACAAAATAATGTGACCAATAGTTTTGGATCGCCCGTGCTCTGGGGTAGGATCGCCTCCTGGTGCCGTGCCCACAAGCAGCCTTTGCCCAGCTTGCGACGTGTGCTTATGGCGGGGGCACCTGTGCCGCCTTCGCTGATGAGAGATTTTGCGCCATTTTTGCCCGCAGGAGAAATCCACACTCCCTATGGCGCCACAGAATGCCTGCCTCTCAGCTCGATAGCAGCCAGAGAAATTCTAGATGAGACGGCGTCGCTAACTGAAATGGGCAAAGGAATGTGCGTAGGCCGTGAGCTACCAGGCATGGAGGTCCAGATAGTGCGGAGCGTGGAGGGATACATCAAGCAGCTCGCCGAAGCAGAAAAACTCCCCGCAGGTGAAATCGGCGAAATTATAGCCACAGGCCCGAGTGTGACTAAGGTCTACGATGGGTTAGCCGACGCCACTGCACGGGCCAAATTAACAGATGAAAGAGGCCGCATCTGGCACCGCATGGGGGATGTAGGCTATCGAGATAGTAAGGGGCGCATCTGGTTTTGTGGACGGCAGAGCGAGGTGGTTAAAACCGCTGGAGGCTTGCTTTACCCTGCCTGCTGTGAAGCGATTTTTAATCAACATGAACGTGTGCAGCGCACCGCACTAATTGGTATCGGCCCTGATAAGGCCATACCCGCAATCGTGGTGGAGCCGCACCCTAGCTTTTTCCCGAAGAGCGCATTTGCTCGAAACCAGTTTACTGCAGAGCTAAAAGCATTGGGAAAGCGTACTCCATTTACTGCGGGCATCACGCAATTTTTCTTTGAGAGCCATTTGCCTGTGGACGTACGCCACAACGCTAAAATACACCGTGGAGAGCTAGCAGAAAAGTATGCCAAACGATATTCAGGTTAACGTTAAATTATAGCTCCAATTCAAATTTTTGACCTTCGGACGGAATAGAGACTGTCCAACCAAAGCGCTCACGAATGCGATCAGCCAGTGCGCCTGCTGCATCAGGTTCCCCATGAACGAGAAAGATATGCTTGGGGGCCTGGTTAAAGCCCATGAGCCAGGCAAGGATTTCCTGATAGTCGGCATGGCCTGAGAACCCTTCGATACGCTCAATATGAGCTTTCACAGGGATTTCTTTTCCAAAGATTTTGATCTTCTGCGCACCATCGAGAATCTGGCGACCCCTTGTGCCTTCAGCTTGATAGCCTATGAAGAGCAGGGTGTTTTGTTTGTCGCCTAAGCGGTTTTTTAAATGATGGAGGACACGCCCACCCGCAAGCATACCAGACGCAGAAATAATGATGCAAGGATCAGTCTGGCGATTGATAGCCATAGACTCATCTACTGTTTGCGCATACCGAAGATTGGTGGGGCTAAAGAGATTTTTTCCAGAGAGAAACTCTGTGCGGCATTCCAGATTAAGGTCGCGTGTATTATTGCGAAAGACATCCGTAGCGCCGATTGCCATGGGTGAGTCCACGAATACAGGCAATGCGGGGATAAGCTTCTCCTCTTCTAGTTCACGTAAAATATAAAGGAGCGTTTGTGTACGACCCACAGAAAAAGCAGGTATGATGAGGGCCCCACCGCGCTCAACGGTTTGGCGGATTACGCGCACCAGCTCAGCGCGTGGTTGCTCCGCGCTATGACGACGGTCACCGTAAGTGGACTCCAAAACAAGGTAATCCACATTATAGGCTTGCGAGGGCTCGCGAAGTATCTCGTCACGTGGGCGTCCGAGATCTCCCGAGAAGACAATTTTTCGAGGGTGTCCATTGTCAGTCGTCTTTATATCGAGATACGCTGCGCCAAGAATATGACCCGTCGGACGGAACTTAAGGCGGTAGCCTGGGGCGATATTAAAGTGGTCGCCAAATTGTACAGGTTTGAAAAGTTTAAGGGTATTTTCAGCATCTTCGGCGGTGAAGAGGGGCAAGGCTGGGGAGTGCTTGGAGTAGCCTTTTTTATTTGCCCAACGCGCTTCTTCCTCTTGTAGGTGAGCGGTGTCCGGCAGTAGGTATTTGCAAAGTTGTGCGGTAGTATGTGTGCAGATTATAGGGTTGCTGTAACCTTGGCGAATAAGGCGTGGTAGATAGCCTGTGTGATCTATGTGTGCATGCGTGAGGACAATAAGATCGATATCTATTGGGGAAATCGGAAAGTGGTCCCAGTTTTTCAGCCGTAGGTTTTTTGGGCCTTGGAAAAGACCGCAATCCACCAAGATATTCTTGCCGCCGATTCGCAGCAGGTGTCGTGATCCTGTTACAGTTCCTGCCGCTCCATGAAAAGAAAGGGATGACATGTTTTGGGGTATTTTTGGTGGTTAATTTGTAGTTATGAATTGTTAATTTACGTTAGCGATGATTCTCGCTGGTAGCTTCGGATTTAGAGCCAGGGTCTCTCTTTCTGTGTTCGCGCAGGTGTGCCGTTAGGTCCATTCCCGTTTTTAGTACGACAAGAAGCAGAAGCGCCACAATAGGCTCTCCAAGAATTTGGGTAGCGAACCCACCGATGAGAATTGTAATATGGAGAATTGCTATTCGGCCATATGGCGCAAGCATGAGGTCGGATGGTGAGTGTTGGAGGAATTCTCCTTTGATGAGAAAGTTATAAACGAAGGAAAACCCATGACTGAGGAACATTGCGATCAAGGGCCAAAATAAATGCTGATCTGCAATTAAATGTTCGATGAATCCAAACGGCTCCAATGATTGGCCGCTTTCGCTATGCTGCATGTAGCCCTTGCCGAACATGGCAAAAAGAAAAATCCCGTGCCCCACAGTAAACATCCCGTAGTGAAAAGTGAAAAAAGGAGCCAAGAACAATCGTGAAGCCCAACTCACAGGGCAGAGTGGCTTGCAGGTAAGTATTTTGAGAAGGTTGAAGACGCCTATAACAACGTTTTCAAACCAGAACAAGAAGAGCAAGGGCAGTAGCTGCCAGTCTAAATATAAGACGCCAAAGAGGGGGATAAGATTTACGGCGATGAGTATAAGCCCAGATGGCGATCGGGTAAGGGGCATGTGTATTATTAACCATCAACAAGTGTTGTTTAACAAGTAGAAACGAACGACAATTCGACAACAAAAAGGCTCGCACCGTTTAAGTGCGAGCCAAGTGAGTGAAAAGAGAGACCTGCTTACTGGCTAGGCTGGCGAGCCACGGCGCTCTTATCTATGCCAAAGTCTTCTAAGATTTCGGCTTGAGCCACTTTGGGCAAAACGCGAGTCACTCTTACTTTGCCGACGAGGACTTCGTCTGCGCCCAAAGACTCACCTGTATCAGGGTCGATCATTTCTTCGCCGAGGGCAAAGATTTCCCAAGTCTGGCCAACCGCGATACCTGTGCCATCTCCGCGATTGAGGGTAACTTGCTTGTCTTGCTTAGCAACTACACGGGCAGGGAAGATGACATCCACTACGCGGTTGGCGATTTTGTCGGCCATCTTGCGAGTGATATCAAGGAGGAGGGCATCGCTCAATTCACCAGAGCGAGTGGATTGCTGAAGGGGCTCATCAATGTCGCGATTCGAGATTTGGAAATTTGCAGTCTCAATGAGCTTGCCTGATTTGCTATCATAGATTTTTCCGATAGCCGAAAAACGGATAACTCGCTTGGTGACTGTCTTTCCAAGGGCCTCGAAAGTGGCCGTCTCTTCGTAATCTTGAAAGTCGTCAACAGAGGTTACCAAAAGATAGTCGACACTTTTCACGGCAAAGGCGCCGCCCGTGAAATCGGCTTCTTTGAGGATTTGAGCTAGATCACTCCGTGCGATGATCTCAAACTTGCGCGTATTGTGGACGCGGTCAGTTAGCTGGCCATCCAAGGCCTGTGTAACACGCTCAAGCGAATTCTTGGTGCCAGATTTGGCAACGTTTTCGAGGAGCGCGGGCGTGGGCTTTACATCGCTGATGCCGAGCGATTTTAGCTGGGCATGGGCCGCGGTGAGGAAGAGGCTGGTGGCGAGAGTTGCCAGAATAAGTGCTTTCATGGTTTGCCGATAAATTGATGGTGCAGGTGGGATTAGCGGAAGAGGGATTGCTCTTTGATTTCGATTTTTGGTGCGTCTTTGGTATCTACCTTGAAGCCAGACTGCTCAAGCATTTTGGCTTGGCCTTCGAGGACTTTCACTTCGCCATCAGTCAGGCGTGCATTGTTTTGCAAAGTATTCATGAAACTTGTGGCGTTTTGCCAGCGGGCATATCCTTGATCGCTCAATTGAAGAGCAACAGAAAACTTTTGCCCCTCGAAGAGATTTACCGTGCGTTCCCAGTCCTTGTAGCCATCGCGTGAGAGACGTACCTTGCTAAGGCCTGGGCGTACTTTGAAGGTGCCAGGGGTTGTGCCTACGGCAACACCGTTTACTTCCACCGTAACGCCCATCGCTTCCACTTTGTATTTATCCTGACCAATGCTCACGGTATTGTTTGGCCCTATGCGCACATCGGGTATCATGAGATCGCCAGCTGTTGCCGAAAAAGTCACACTAACCAAATCACTCTTTGCTTGTGCCGCAGGTAGCCGAGCTAGCTGAGTCTTTACCTTTTGACCGATCTGGTTGGCTGCTGATTGCAAGAGGCGATTGGTGAGGTTGCTGTCGTAGGTCTGAGCATTGGCTGTCTGGCGGAGTTGGTCGGTAGCTTCTACTTGGCCAGAAGCGAGAGTGGCGGCGGTTGTGCCATCGATAATCTTATAGGTGCCAATGAGGGAAAAATCAGAAAAAGTACCTTTGACACCATAGGCGTTCACATTGCGTGTGGTCTCGCCAAAGGAAGTGATTGAGGCCACAAATAGGTAATCTGCGCCGAGGTCTTGGGCTAGCCGAAGAGCGGAGGTATTATTAGAAAGCAGGGTGTCGAGCTGATCACCTGCGATTTGCTCTGGAGCTAGCTCGGTGATGGTACGCGTGGTCCGAGCAATCTCGGCACTGGTGCCACTGGCAGCCATGCTCGCACTTTCAGCACTGCTGGCTTCTGCAGCGCTCATTACGCTGCCGGCTGCGCCCTGATAGCTACCGCCGCTATATTGGGCTGCCGCTGCTGCGCCGTAACCATCTATCGCGGCAACGGTCGAACCGCCAGATGCTGCCATACCTGCTTCTTCGGCATAGGTGGCGCCGGCTACCTGGCTGGCGCGGTCAACTCTTGCCGTACTGGTGCCGCCAGATGCCGTAGCCACTTGGCTGGTCTCGTTTATGGTGCGCTCAACGCGACGCGGCGTTTGCCCTACGGCGTCGAATGCGGAAGCTAAGGAGTTTATGGCCACTTCGCGACTGATGATTGCAAACCCTTGATCTGCTATCACGCTTGTGACCATATCTTCAAAGGCGGCTCGCTTGGACTCAAAATCAGGACCCGCTCGGTTTGCCACAAAGATAGCAGCAGTCTTTGGCCCTTGCGCTGCCACAGGGGCACGCGCTTCAGTTTCTACCGTAGTGTAGGTAGTTACGGTTTCAGTGATGGTCTTGCCGTCCTTTTCGTAGGTACGGGTAGTCACCTGTGGCGACACAGTGGCTTGGCTGCGCTCCACTACCTGGGAGGCGGGTTGGGCATGAGCACTCTGTGCGCTGCCCAAAATGACAAATGCCGTCAGCAGGACGGCACGAAAAGCGGATAATATTTTATTCATAACCCTTTAAGAGGTTGGCTTGAGCGACTCGGGATAATCGCTGAGTAAGGGCACAGTGTCAATGTCATTGCCCGCAGGGAAAAGTTCCACAGGTAAGGCAATCACTGGTTCGCAATAACTCTGGCTCAAGTAAATCAAAATACGAAAAATTATCAGTTAAATTTTATTAATGTCATGGGTTTTGGCAGATTAGATAGCCAACTTTACCATCTTCGGGAAACTTGCATCCGCGATGTATCAGTTACATCTCTTTTCGTGATCGGAAGGCGAGGGCTTGCGCTTGAAAGAGGGATGTACCAAGCTGCCAAACAATGTCACTATGGGGTCCAGTTTCGCCATTTTTCTTGATTGCTGGGGCTGTGCTCGGGCTAGTTTTTTCGGTTACACTGGTTAGTGGCACCGTATGGACAGTGCAAATGGCACTACGAAAGGGAATTTGGGGTGGGGTGGCGGCGGGCTTTGGAATAGCAGCAGCTCAAGCGGTATTGGGAGGGATAGCCGCTGCGGTAATTTTCTATCTGCAGCAATGGTCGGCATATCTTGACTGGCCGTTGCGACTCAGTGCATGTGGGCTCTTTCTTTGGATGGGCAGGGAGGTTATGCAGTCGAATCGAATAGGCCAACTAAACTATGAGGGGCCCTTGGGTAGCTCTATGGGTATACTGGTAGACTCTTTCGATGTGGCCCTTCGTATGCCGCTGCGACTGCCAGGGTATATGGCGTTGCTTGTCTCGGTAAGCCTTCATTTGCGCCCACAGTCATTGCCTACAGCCGGACTATTTGCGGCTGGGATATTTTGCGGGTCTGTATTGTGGTGGCTCTACTTTGGATTGTTGGCAGTGTTCTTTGGGCGACGCGTTCCAGAGGCTATCTCGCTAAAATCTTTAAATAAGCTTCGTGTGCTCTCATTTGGGGTATTTATGGGACTAATCGTGATTTGCTTACTGCCTGCGGTCTTTGTGTAA
>CAZHQD010000007.1:0-35160 GCA_964533835.1 uncultured Puniceicoccaceae bacterium
GCGCCGTTTTCTTCCCAGATGCCGATTTTGCGGTATTTGTTGTAGCGGTTTTGGAGGAGGGAGTCGAGGGGTTGCTGGCGGAGGTCGTGGAGGTGTTTTTCGATGGCTTCTTTGAGTTTCTGGGAGGCGGCGTCGGGGTCGCGGTGGGCACCGCCGAGGGGCTCGCTGATGATGGCGTCTGCGACGCCGAGGTTGAGGAGCTCGCGTGCGCCCATTTTGAGGGCTTCGGAGGCTTGGGGGGCGTAGGTGCGGTCTCGCCAGAGGATGGCCGCGCAGCCTTCGGGGGGGATGACGGAGAAGTAGGCATACTCCATGATGAGGAGGCGGTCGCCGATGGCGATGCCGAGGGCACCGCCAGAGCCGCCTTCGCCGATGATGATGGAGAGGATGGGGGTCTTGAGGAGAGTCATCTCCATGAGGTTGCGGGCGATGGCTTCGGAGACATGGCGCTCTTCGCTGCCGACGCCAGCGTAGGCGGCCTTGGTGTCTATGAGGCAGATGACTGGGAGCTTGAAGCGCTCGGCCATTTGCATGAGGCGGAGGGCTTTGCGGTAGCCTTCGGGGTGGGGCATGCCGAAGTTGCGGGCGAGGTTTTCGCGGGTGTCCCTACCCTTTTGCTGGGCGATGACCATGACGGCTTCGCCGTTGAGGAAGGCGGGGCCGCCTATGAGGGCCTGATCGTCCCCAAAGGCGCGGTCACCGTGGAGCTCCTGAAAATCGGTAAAGATGGCCTTAATGTAGTCGAGGGAGTAAGGGCGCTTTGGGTGGCGGGCGAGCTGGACACGCTGCCAAGCGGTGAGGCTGGAATAGATTTCCTGCTTCTTTTTCTCGATGCGCTGCTCGATAGAGCGGATCTCGTCTCCGAGGTCTAGTTTTTGTTTATCGGAGAGCTCCTGGAGGTTTTCCAGTTGCTTTTCCAGCTCGCGCAAGGGGCGCTCAAACTCCAGCACAAATTGGTTTTTATCCATGCGAGGGAAGAGATAGGGACAGGGGCGGAGGGTGTCAATCATGAGTCGTTGACAATGGAGGGGCGCGGCCTCATGGTTGGGGGTACTGCTTTATACACGACATGTTTCTGTCTTTTGTGATCGGGCTACTGCTGGGCGGCGCATCAGGGTGGTATCTTTACCATACGCGGCGGAGGGAGTTGGTGCGTCTGGACGAGGAAAAGCAACTGCTGCAACAGGAGAAGCAGATCGTGCTGGAGTTTATGCACAATCTGGCGGACGCCATCGGGCAGGGCGTGAGCCGCGAGGAGCTATTCAGGCGCGTGGTGCATGCGGCGGTGGTGAGCACGGGGGCGCTGAGCTCGGCGATATTTGAGCGGACGCCAAATGGGCGGCTGCGTGGGGTGGCGATGGAGGGGCTATTCCCGCCACAGAGGCCACTGCCCGAGAACGCAAAGGGACGGATAGTGACGCGGACGAAGTTCCTTGAGCAGGTGCTGCGGGCGGAGGAGTTTGAGGAGGGGGAGGGGCTAATCGGGGAATCTGCGAAGCGGGGGCAAGGGATTTTTATAGTAAATGCGGCGGATGACCCACGAGTGGTACACCATGAGGACCCATCGCTGACGATACGCTCGCTGATCATAGCGCCGATGCGGTTTAGAGGGACGTGCGTGGGGGTGCTGGCGGTGGCCAATCCGCTGGATGGGAGCGCGTTTAACGAGACGGACTTTTCCCTTGCGCAATCGCTCGCAGAGCAAGCGGCGCTGGCTATCCACAATCTGGACCTGATGGCGCTCCAGATTGAGAAGAACAAACTGGATATGGACCTCTCCATCGCGAGCAGCGTGCAGGGGATGCTACTGCCGAAGACTTTCCCGCATGTGCAGGGGATTAAGATAGATGCTTATTACCATCCCGCGCAAAAAGTGGGTGGCGACCTGTATGATGTGTTTATGCTGCCAAACGGGCGGCTAGGGCTGGCGATAGCAGATGTGTCTGGCAAGGGGATGCCAGCTTCGCTGCTGATGGCGATCTGCCAGAGCAATTTGAGGCACTTGGCGAAGCACTACGACTCCCCTGCCCGAGTGCTTACGCAGATGAACGCGATCATGAGGGACGATATGCGGCAGGATATGTTTGTGACGATGATCTACGCAATCTTTGACCCGATGAAGAGCGAGATAACGATCGCAAGGGCGGGCCATGAGCTGCCGCTGCTTTGCCACCGAAGGGGTGGAGAAAAGACGGTAGTTGAGCGCCCAAGCAGCGAGGGGATGGCGCTGGGGATGGTGCCGACGGAGCTGTTTGAGATTGTGATACAGGACAAGGCGATCCCTTTCAGCGAAGGGGATACGCTGGTGCTCTTTACGGATGGGATCACTGAGACTGCTGACGCGGCGGGGCAGGAATACTCCGGAGGGCGGCTGGAGGAGACGGTGGCCAATGTTTGCCACGCTGGGCCACGGGAGATCAACCAAGCGATTTACGAGAGCATAAACCGCTTTAGCGGAAAGAAGGGCCCGTCTGACGACATAACGCTACTAACGGTGCAGCGTGGCTAGCAAAACTAGTAACCGCTGCCCACGCCTGGCATGCGGCCTTCCCAAGGGGCAGGCTGTGCCCATGGAATCTCGGATTCCTCTTGGGTGCGGGATTCGCAACCGACCAAGCCGAGGAGGGCAATCACAAAGGCAAAAAGGAAGAAGAGACGCTGTTTCATAGTTTATATGCGATAAATGGAATAGTTTTGGCCGAGTTGCAACTCTACAGAGCTATTCGATTTTGAAGCAACACGCACGAGAACGAAGGTGGGATACACGCCAGTGACAACAAGGCGAGCTTGGCCACCAGGGGTGTGGAGCGCAAGGGAGTCGGATTCCTTGAGACCGTGAGCGCTGCCGAGAGCGAGAGCGCAGACTAGGCCGTCTTCCGAAAGGCTTAGGATAGCGGCATCGGCAACGAACGGTGAAGCGGGCACCTGAGCGGGCACAGGGAGGGAGGGCTCGGCAGTGACGGCGACAGGGATAGACTGAGAGACAATCTCGCGGCGGAGGCGCAAAAGCTCGGCGTAACGCTGCTCGCTGAGAGAGCGGGCGGCCTGAAGCTCGGCGCGGAGGCGGTTGGCCTCGGCGAGGGCGGCTTGCTCGGCGAGCTTGGCGTGCGTTTGCTGCTGCTTGAGATCAGCGAGGTCTTTATCTGAGCGGAGAAGACTGGCGGCAGCCTCGGACTCACGGAAACGGGCGGCAGCAAGGGCAGCCTCCATCTCGGTGAGCGCCTGGGCGCGGACAAGGGTGTGGCGCATCTCGTCGCGAAGCTGATCCGCAGCGGGCGAGGGCCAAGTGAAATAAAGCCAGGCGAAGACTGCGGCCAGCAACCAGCCAGAGAGGGCAAAGAGCTTGAGCCAAGGTCTACGCATGGACTAGGCCGCGAAGTATTCGGCGGCGTAGGGATTCGCGCCAGAGGCTTTCTTCACGCCGCGGTCTGGATTGGCGGCGAGGCGCTCAAGGAGCTTGAAGACGGTCTCGGTGTCTTTAGCGGCATCTATCGCAGTAGCCAGGGACTCGGCGGTGTAACGGGCACCCTTTTTGGAGTTTAGCTGAGAGAGGATGCGCTCCTGGAGGGCGAGGATGCCCGCGGCGGCTTTTTTGCCCGCCTCGACGCCCGGCTGGTGGTAGGCATTGATATGAACAAGAGCGCCATAGAAACCGACGGCGCGCTCGTAGAGGGCAATGAGCATGCCGACAGTGTGGGCCGAGCAGTCTTGCACGGTGATGGTGAGGGATTGGCGGCCTGCCTCATAGAGAGCGGCGCGAGTACCCAGGTAGAAAGCCTGGAGGAAATCGCCACTGGTGGCGCTGCCCTCGACGGCCATGCTGGAGCCTTCGCGGTCTTTGAGGACTTCGATGAAAGTGGCAAAGAAGTTAGGAATGCCATCGCGGAGCTGCTGGATGTAGGCGTGCTGGTCAGTAGAACCCTTATTACCATAAACGGCAATGCCCTGATTGACGACGAAGCCGTCGAGGTCGAGCTGTTTGCCAAGGGACTCCATGATGAGCTGCTGGAGATACTTTGCGAAGAGGCCGAGGCGGTCTTTGTAGGGGAGGATGACCATATCCTTCGCGCCGCGGCCATCAGTTGCGAAATACCACATGAGGGCGAGGAGGGCGGCGGGGTTTTGCTTAACCTCTTTGGTGCGGGTAGCCTTGTCCATCGCGGCGGCGCCTGCAAGGAGGCCATCAATATCTAAACCCTGAAGGACGGCAGGCAAGAGACCGACGGGGCCAGTCTCACTGGTGCGACCGCCCACCCAGTCCCACATGGGGAAGCGGGCTATCCAGTTGTTGGCGACGGCGTAGTTATCGAGTTTGGAACCAACGCCTGTGACAGCGACGACGTGCTTTGCGAAATCGAGGCCTGCCTTTTTCCAGGCGGCTTCTGCCTCGAGCATGCCATTGCGGGTTTCAGGAGTGCCACCGCTCTTGGAAATGACGAGGGCCAGGGTGCGCCCGAGATTGCCCTCTAGCTGGGAGAGAACGAAGTCCATGCCGTCGGGGTCGGTATTATCGAAGAAGAAGACGCGCATCTTGTCGGCCTTGGGAGAGCCAAGGGCTTGGGCAACAAATTGGGGACCGAGGGCACTGCCACCTATGCCGATGACGAGAAGGTTCTCAAAGGAGCCTGTACTGCCCTTGAGTTCGCCGCCGTGAACTTTTTTGGCAAAGGCTTTAAGGGCGGCCAGGGTATCCTGGATTTCTTTAGTGAGCTGCTTATCGGGAGCCAGCTCAGGCGCACGGAGCCAGTAGTGGCCAACCATGCGGTTTTCATCGGGGTTTGAAATGGCGCCGCCTTCGAGCGATTCCATAGCGGCAAAGGACTGGGCCATTGGCTCTGCCATTTTGGCAAAGAAGCCCTCGGGACAATTCATGCGGCTCCAATCAATGGAGAATCCCAGCGCGGGCAAATTGAGTGACTGTTCCTGATAGCGTTTCCAGCTCATGGTCGTGATGGATTAAGACTAAGCGATACTAAGAAAAGGCTAAGCAAAACGCCAAAGAGCCGACTTGAAAAGCCGTAACTCACGATTTTTGAAACAAAAAGGCGTTCCCCGAGGGGAACGCCAGAAACACACATGATGCAATAGAACCAGCTACTTACGGCGCCAGAATGCCAAACCACAGACGGCTAAGCCAAAGAAAAGGGCGATGGTGGAAGGCTCAGGGACGGCAACAACGCCATTGAAAGCGATGTCGCTAACGCCCGTTTCGGTGGAGCCGATCCAGAAGACCTTGAAATCCTGGGCAGGATTTTGGCCGACTTGAGCAGAAGTATTGATAGCAGCCAGACGGAAGCTGGTGGAGGAAGTGATAGTGGGCAGGGAGGAGAGATCGAAGCTGAGGACGTTGTAGGCAATGGTACCTGCGGGGGTGGATTGGGCAGTGCCAATCTGAGAAGCAAAACCATCAAGAGAGGAGTAAATGCCAAAAGAGTGGACACGGCCTTCGGTCTCACCTTCGCGTGCAGCGACACTGATCGTGAAGGAATCCAGGTCCACGGAGTTCCCTGCTTTAGGATCAATCGTGAAGCTAAAGTAATCATTGGCCGTAAGGGCAGAGGAAATACTGGTTTCCAGGTGGGCACGAAAACCGCCCCAAGCAGTACCACCATTGTTACCACCAGCCACAGTTAAGCCAGTATTCGCAACGGCAGGCTGGGAGTTTAGCCCAGCGTCAACAGTAGCAGGATTAACGGAGGTGGAAGTGATGCCACCATCGAAATTCCAACCGAGAATGATGGCACCCTGTGCGGACAAAGCGCTCGCAAGAAAGCCAACGAGGAGAAGTTTTTTAGTCATGAGGAGGATAGGGTTAAGTATTCAATAAACATTACTATTGCCTGGGTGCGAAAAACCGATACGACAATTGGTGAACCTGTTAAACAATGGTGCGCACAGTAACACTGCAAACGATCGCGGATCGGCTGGGAATCTCGAAAGCAACAGTAAGCTATGCGCTACGAGATGACCCGAAGATAACCGAAACGGTGCGAAAGCGAGTAAAAGAGGAGGCGGCAAACTTGGGGTATCGACCCGATCCTGCGCTGAGTCGACTAGCGGCCTATCGGTGGCCTGACCAACCGAGAGCGGAAACGGGGACAACGGTAGTTTACTTATCGAGTTTCAATAAACCAGACCCGCCTGGAGAGAGGGTGCTAATGGAAACGATAAAAGCTGAGATCGAGCGCCTAGGGTATGAATTTAGCATTTTGCGGGTGAATGAATACAAAACAGTTAGCGGCTTGTTACGCGTACTGAAAAACAGAGGGGTAGCAGGGATAATAGTTGGGACGGTTCGAAAGCTGGATTGCGAAGTGATACGGAACATGGACTGGTCCGTATTTCCAGCGGTAGCCTGTGGCGGCGGGTATTACAATCCACCGATACCTACGTTTACTTTCCATGTGCACCAGAGCGTGATGCTGGCATGGCAAAAGGCTGTAGAATACGGCTACAAGCGAATTGCATTGGCACTGTATGCGGAGCCCACGCCATCTGAGGATGATATATTGCGGTATGGGGCGGCACAGTGGGTAATTGACAGTGTGGCAGAAAAAGAAAACCGAATAGCGCCATGGGTAGGCTCGATCTATGAACCAGAGAAAGCTATACCATGGCTAAAGAAGAACAAACCTGATGCGGTGATAAGCTATCACATAGGATTGCAGCAAATGTACATGGATCTAGGAGCGATAAGTGAAACGACGGGATTTGCCGTATTTCACATGGAAGAAGAAACCAACCCGATCTACAGCGGGGCTGTGCGAGAAAACCACAGACGAGCACGCTTACTGGGAAAGCAGCTCGATCTTTACATACGCCATCACATAAGGCCGAGCGATGGACCGCCCATGACAAGCCTTTTGCAAATGGCATGGCAAGAGGGCACCACCCTACCCCGCCGACAACAGACAAACGACTAGATGGACGGCCTAGACTGCTCCATGCGGACGCTGGAAAAGAGATACTGCTGGGCAAGACCCGCATAAGGGCCAAAGTGGATACGGCCAAAGTGAGCGACCTGCTGAGGAGACCAATCGGCGAGGCCGTAAGCGGTAGCCATGATTTTAAGCATCCACGTATCTACCGGAAATGCTTCGAACCTGCCTGCGCCAAAAAGCAGAACACAATCGGCAATCTTCTCACCAACCCCAGGAAGCTGCAGCAAGAGCGCCTTGGCCTCAGCATAGGGAAGCGTTTCCATCTGCCGCAATAAATCCGGCTGGGCAGCCAAGCAAGCGGCGGTGCCAGCGATATACTTGGCACGATAGCCGAGACCGCACTCGCGGAGAGCTGATTCGCTGACATTTGCCAAGCGAGGCCAGTCCGGGAGGGTATGGAGACCCTCTCCAAGAGCTTCCCCAAAACGAGCAGCTAACTGCTCGCAGATGAGCTTTATCTGAGGGATCTGCTTGGTGGAGCTACAGAGGAAGCCGAGCAGCGCCTCGCCAAAAGGTTGCTTGAGGAGACGGAGCCCCTGAAATTGGGCCATGGCTACAGCCAGGGCCTTATCTGAACGCCAAGGCAAGGCATTATCTACCGCGACCCAATCGGTAGATTGCCCAAGGTAGGATTGCAGGGCGGCCACCGAGTCTGAAAAAGAAGTACCATGGAGCTGCAAAAAAGAGACGGCACAGGTACCATCATTGCTTGCACGAATACGTGCAGCATGTCTTGCCCACAGGCCTTGCCAAGTGACGCAATCGCCATGTGAGGGGATGCGATTCCAGCGAAAGGATTGCCCACCATCAAGAAGCTCCTGCCATATTCGAAGAGAAAAACGCGGCAACTGTGGAACTTCTCGGAAATCAGTCCAAGCGGACATGGGAAACGAGGAAACTTACTTCGAGGCCTGCGCGGGGAGTTGCCAGAGGTAACTCTTGAATTCAGCGAGAGAATTGCCATTGGCATCCACCAGAGTAATTCTCCACGCGGTGGCGTTGATGGCCTCGGAGTTCCAATCGGCACCCGTAAGGCCGAGGAGGACCTCTTTACCAGACTTAGCCTGTGCGGGAACTTTCCACTCAAAAGCAAGAGGGAGCGACCTATCGGAACGGATAACCTCGCCCTTGAAAACAGAGCCAGCCGGCAGAGAAGCAGCAGGCGTATCCAAGAGCAGGATGAAGTAGATGCCGTCCCGGGAATCGGGCTGAGACCGAAGAATTAAGCGGCCAGAAGTATTTTCCTGACCTGTGAAGAACTCGCTAATGCGCTCGAAATCTTCCGCACCCATCTCGCGACTGTAGGCGCTTTTCACGCTAACTCCAGCCAGCCCGTGGGCAACGAGAATACCCGCAGCGAGGACTGAGGCAGTTTTTCGGAAGAGCGTCATGTGCGCGAAGTTATTTAGCGGCCTTCTTAGCGCCAGCAATGGCAGCTCTGGTGCGCTCCTTGAGACGCTCAATATAGGCCAGACGGCGACGCTTTTTGACTACTTTGTTGTATTGCTTGCTCATAGTGTAAAGGCAGGAGAGTGAAGAAAGAGGCGAGGCGCGTCAAGGCAGGAGAAAGGAGGCGAAAAAAATCTTATGAGGAAGCAGAAGAAGACTCCGAAAAAGCTACGATTTTGAAAATAGTTAGAGATATAACGTTTTTTACTTGTGCGTTAGAAAATTTACCCACAAAAGAAGTAACGAATGAATAACTATTTACTAACCGCCATCTTTCTTGCCGCATATTTACCAATAGCCCGCGCCTCGCAAGTGACACTGACGCAGCCAACCTATCAGCAAAACTTTAACGGGCTGCCGACACAGTTTGGGCTAACAGAGGACCAGCCGTTTCCCGAGGCAACGGTGGAGGGGCCATCCATTTTTCTGCCTGGATGGACTACGAGCCTAATTGATTACGCCCCCGGAGGGATATACTCTAACACACAAAGCTACAACAATCAGAACTCCAATCGCGCGTTTCGGGACGGGACGAGCAGCGATTACGCGTATGGAACGCGAAACGCCGCGCCCGTAAATATCACACTGGGGCTTTATAATGACAGCGGAGCCAGCTGGAATGGGTTTACAGTGGGCTACACGGTGGAGCAGTATTCGGCGGGAACGAGTGGATCGACGATGTCCTTTAGCTACAGCACGGACGGGGGCACCTTTGTTACGAATGAAATGACGGGCGGAGAAACGGTGAGCGCGACGATAGGAACGAACCAGAACCTGGCAGCCGTCCTCCAAACAACGCGGACGACAAATGTGGGGATAACGGTGGCGCAAAATACTACGCTGTGGCTGCGCTGGACATATACGCCGCTTGGGGCATCCGGCAACGCGCATATGGGGATAGACGATGTGAGTTTTAGCGCCATACCAGAGCCTGCCATGATGGGCGGAATAGCGGCAGGGCTTCTGGCGGCGGCATTGTTTTTGAGAAGGAAGAAAAGAGGGTGAAAGGGGACCGCCGAGTGGCAAAGCAAGGCAGGGGAAAGCGAAAATAATGTGGCAAAAGGCAGGGATTTTCTTTTTTGTAACTCCATCGGCACAGGTATTTTACTAAAACGGGGACAGAATTGTTTGGCTTAAAAGCGGCCAGTTCCATTATATATAAGCGTTTGACCCTATGGAAAGCGCACCCAACATCAGCACTGCGGCGACACCGCCAGAGCCAAAACTCATTGACTTCAAGCAATTGCTGAAAAGACCTTGGCAAAAGGCGATCTATGGAGGAATAGGCGGGGCAGTGGAATCTTTTCTAGGGATAGACACGCTGAATCGGACCTACGCTCGAACGATAAACCGAGCCGAGGGGCGCAATTTTTTTGAGAAGGCGCTGCGAGAGATCAATGTGCAATACTTGATAAGCGAGGAAGATCGGGCGCGGATACCTGCGAGCGGGCCGCTGGTAGTAGTGGCTAACCACCCACTGGGAGCGCTTGAGGGAGTAGTGCTGGGGGCACTTTTGCTCTCAGTGCGCTCGGATGTGAAGCTGCTGGTGAACTACTTGCTAAACCATATGCAGGCGATGCGCCCATGGAATATAGCGGTGGACCCCTTTGGCGGGCTGGACGCCGCACGGTCAAATATCGGGCCGATAAAGGAATGCCTGCGGTGGCTGAAACAAGGGGGAGTGATAGCGACGTTTCCGAGCGGGACGGTGTCCCACTTTCATGTGAGCAAGGGAGCGATAACGGATCCAGAGTGGAATGCGAACATCGCGGCGCTGGCCCGACACTCGAAGGCGACAGTGTTGCCCGTGTATTTCCCCGGGCGGAATGGGCTGCTCTTCCAAATTGCCGGACTGCTGCACCCAAGAATGCGCACGATGCTATTGCCAAGGGAGCTATGCAAAAGGTATGGAACCAACCTGCCCGTGAGGATTGGCCGCCCTATCCCACCCTCGAAGCTAAAGGAGTTTGCTGATGACAGGGAGGCGATAGACTACCTGCGGCTGAAGACCTACATCCTGAGAAATCGCGAGGGGGAGAAAAACGACAAGCCGTTGCTAAAGCTGCCGATTTTCCCAAAGAAATCGGAACCCGCGCAGCAGGAGCCGCTGATACCGCCTGTGCCCAAGGATTTGCTGGCAGCAGAGATCGCCGCCCTGCCGCCGCGCGCGCTGGTGGCCACGCACAATGAATACAGTGTGTTTGTGGCGAGCGCAGAGGAAATACCGCACTGCCTGAGGGAGATAGGGCGATTGAGGGAGCAGACCTTTCGAGAAGTCGGCGAGGGTACGGGCAAACCGCTGGACCTTGATGATTTCGATGATTACTACCTGCACCTGTTTATGTGGAATGGCCAAGCGAAGGATATTGTGGGCGCATATCGGCTAGGGTGCACGGACACTATATTGCAAAAACACGGGAAGAAGGGGCTCTACACCTCGACGCTGTTTCACTTTCGATTTGGGCTTCTGGAGCGATTTAACCCCGCTATAGAGCTGGGGCGGAGCTTTATCCAGTCGGCTTACCAAAAGAAGCATGTGGGCCTCTCGCTGCTGTGGCGGGGGATAGGCGAGTTTATCGTGCGCAATCCGCGCTATAAGCTGCTGTTTGGGCCCGTGAGCATCAGCAATGAATACTTGCCGCTCTCAAAAAATCTGATGGTGCAGTTTCTCAGGAGAAACAGCATGCACCGCAAATACCGCTGGTTTGTGGGGGCGAAGCGGCCACCGAGGGCGTTTGGCACGAGCGGGCTTGACCGACGAGCGCTGAAGGACGTCGTGAAGGATATTGAGGATGTGTCTGCTCTGATTAGTGAGATAGAAACGGACCAAAAAGGAGTGCCCGTGCTGCTGCGCCAATACCTGAAGCTGAATGCCACGATGCTGAGCTTTAACGTGGACGCAGACTTCGCGGACTGCATTGACGGATTGGTGTTGGTGGACCTGCTGAGCACTGACCCTAAAACGCTCAAACGATTTATGGGCGAAGGCATCAACCAGTTTTACGCATACCATAGGCCGAATGACAAAGCGCCTGAGGACGACATTAAAATAATCCTCTCGGCCTAGCAATGGGTCATTCTTATACTGAAATGTTATAGTATAAGATTTTTTTATTTACAAAGCAGGGAAGAAGGGCAGCATTAAACGAGCTTCTTCTTTGACGCATCGGACTAAGCGGTGTTTGTTAAAGGAAGAAACGACGCTGCCTAACCTGGGTGGCGAAAAATACCGAAGATTTAAAGCCATGTCGAAGCCACCACCACCCTTTGTGTATCAAGAACCCTTTCCACTATCCGCAGATGAAACGGAATACAGGAAAGTAGAAGGCTCGTGCGAGTTGACCCAAGTGGATAGCTTTCGCGGGAAGGAAATACTGGTAGCGGATCCAAAGCTGCTGACAGTCGCTGCGTTTCAGAGCTTTAGGGATTGCTCGTTCATGCTGAGAGAAAAGCACCTGAAGCAGGTGGCCGCTATACTGGATGATCCAGAGAGCAGTGACAATGACCGCTATGTGGCGCTGACGCTTCTGCGCAATGCGGAGATAGCGGCAAACGGGATATTGCCATTTTGCCAAGACACGGGGACGGCGACTATCATTGCCAAAAAAGGCCAACAGGTGTGGACAGGCGGCAATGATGCCGAGGCGCTATCGCGCGGCGTGTACGAAGCCTACACAGGGGAGAATCTGCGCTATTCGCAGGTGGCGCCCGTAAGCATGTATGAGGAAGTGAATACGGCGACCAACCTTCCCGCGCAGATTGATATTTTTGCCACGGAGGGAATGAAATACGAGTTGCTGAGCGTGGCCAAGGGCGGAGGATCGGCAAATAAGAGCTTCCTGTTTCAAGAAACGAAGGCCGTGCTGAATCCAAAGAGCCTTGAGAAGTTTCTAGTGGAGAAAATGGCTACGCTAGGCACGGCAGCATGCCCGCCCTACCACTTGGCGTTTGTAATTGGAGGCACGAGCGCGGAGGCTTGCCTGAAGACAGTGAAGCTCGCCAGCACCAAGTATCTGGACAATCTACCCACCGAAGGCAACAAGCACGGACAGGCATTCCGCGATCGGGAGCTGGAGGAGCGAGTGCTCAAGCTGACACGCGAACTGGGCATAGGAGCGCAGTTTGGCGGGAAATACTTTGCGCTGGACGTGCGGATCATCCGCTTGCCAAGACATGGCGCGAGCTGCCCAATCGGGATGGGCGTGTCTTGCTCAGCCGACCGCAATATCAAGGCTAAGATCACTAAGGATGGGCTTTTCATAGAGAAACTGGAAAGCCATCCAGGCCGCTTCATACCAGACAAGTGGCGCACATGGAAGGATAGCACAGCAGTGAAGCTGGATCTAAATCAGCCGATGGATGCCATCCGCGCCGAGCTATCCAAGCACCCAGTATCCACGCGAGTGAGCATGACAGGGACAATCATCGTGGCCCGCGACGCGGCACACGCCAAGCTGAAGGAGCGAGTGGACGCAGGACAGGGATTGCCCGAGTATTTCAAGCAGCACCCCGTGTATTACGCGGGTCCCGCCAAAACGCCCGCGGGAATGCCGAGCGGCTCGTTTGGCCCGACAACAGCCGGGCGGATGGACAGCTATGTGGACCTATTCCAATCTCTAGGCGGCTCGATGGTAATGATTGCCAAGGGCAACCGCAGCCCCGCAGTGACAAACGCTTGCAAAAAGCACGGTGGCTTTTACCTGGGCTCCATCGGAGGGCCCGCCGCGATTTTGGCGAAAGAAAATATTCGCAAAGTAGAAGTGCTGGAATATGCCGAACTGGGCATGGAAGCCATCTGGAAGATCGACGTGGAAAACTTCCCCGCCTTCATCCTGGTGGACGACAAGGGGAATGATTTCTTCCAGCAATTACCAGGGTGCAATATCTGCGCGACGCACTAGGTAGCTATTACAAGGTATCGGGAGCAGAATAAAGTGCTGCTTGAAAGGCAGTCGGGTGTATTATTGAGTTAACGCTATAAACGGTTTTACACTATAAGAGCTTGGCCAGTTGGAAGTATTTGAGTGAGTATTAGGAATTAGCAGCGGTTATCAGCGTATTCCACCCACCTATCGGATGAGACACTGCGCTGAAAGATGGATACCGCGCAAAGCCTATCTGTTTCTCTCCTACTCTCACTCCCATGGATACTGACCCTAGTGATTTTCACGGTGGGGCTGCCGTAATGCGCCCGCCAGAAAAACTTGATTATAGCCTGACTGGCGAAAACGCAAAGCGCGCAGTGGAACTGGGCTTGGCGGAGGCGGATTGGTATCAGTCTCCCGTGCCACGGGCTACGCTGCGCAAGCTGCTGGAGCGCACGGATGGCCCAGCGATTCGCGATACGCTTTTGCTGGCGGCCTTGCTAGTGGGAACGGGAGCGGCCACCGTGATGTTGTGGGGGACATGGTGGGTGGTTTTGCCCTATATGATTTATGCGGTGCTCTATGGAACGAGCTCAGACTCAAGGTGGCATGAGTGCGGGCATGGCACGGCGTTTCGCACGGACTGGATGAACAATGTGGTGTATGAGGTGGCCTCGTTTATGGTGCTACGGGAATCGGTAGTGTGGCGGTGGAGCCACACGCGGCACCATAGCGACACGATCATAGTGGGGCGCGACCCCGAGATACAAATCCCCCGCCCGCCCGACTTGAAGTCGCTGGCGCTGAGCCTGTTTGCGATACCAGTGTATCAGGGCTACTACCCCAGCTTGCTGCGGCATTGTTTGGGCAGGATGTCGGACGCAGAGAAAACCTACATACCAGAGAGCGAGTTTGGAAAAATCTATCGCAATGCGCGCATAATAGTGGGCATCTATGTGGCTGTGCTAGTGACCGCGCTCCTGCTACAGAGCTGGATACCGATCTTTCTGTTTATCCTGCCACAATTTTTTGGGACATGGCTGATGATTGTCCACAACACGACGCAGCACGCAGGACTGGCGGAAAATGTGCTGGATCACCGACTGAATTGCAGGACGGTTTATATGAATCCCATTAGTCGGTTCATCTACTGGAATATGAATTACCATCTGGAGCACCATATGTATCCGCTGGTGCCCTACCACCGATTGCCGGAGCTGCACAAAGAGGTAAAAGCGGATTGCCCACCACCCTACCCCTCTATTTACGCGGCATGGAAAGAAATCCTGCCCGCGATAATCCGACAGGTAAAGGACCCTGCTTATCACGTAAAAAGAAAACTCCCAGAGCCAAAGACGGCAAAAGATGACGCTGTAAAGCGGACAGATAAAAAGCCTGACGGCGAAGGATGGCTGGAAATATGCGCGGCAGCGGATTTGGGGCCTGAGGACGTAATCCGTTTTGATTACGGGAAGAAGACCTTTGCCCTAGTCCGCGACGCAGAAGGCAAGCTCTATGCGACGGACGGGATTTGCACGCATGGAAACACGCATTTGGCCGATGGATTGGTGAAGGGAAAAATTATAGAGTGCCCGAAGCATAACGGACGTTTTAATCTGGCGGACGGCTCCCCTGCCCGAGCGCCAATCTGCCGAGGGCTGGCCACTTACCCGATAGAAGAGCGCGGAGGGCGGCTATGGCTCAATATGCAGCGCCCCGGTGGAGACGGAGCAAGAGCAGTGAAGACCTACAAGTTTAAGGTGGTGAGCAATAGAAGTGTGGCCACCTTTATAAAAGAACTGACGCTGGAACCGTTGGACGAGACAGGGAAAATGGCCTTTACGCCAGGGGATTACCTTCAGCTCGATATTCCCGCCTATGAGGAAATACGTTTCAGCGATTTTGAAATACCTGAGCCATACGCGAGCGTGTGGAAGCGGCAGAGGGTGTATGATTTGGTGGCAAGAAATCCTGAAAGCGGAAAACGCAATAATTACTCGATCGCTAGCAACGGAGTAACCGAGCGGACACTGAAATTTAACGTGAGGATCGCTACACCGCCGCCCGGGCAAGATTGTCCTCCCGGGGTGGGATCGAGCTATGTATTTAGCCTCAAACAGGGCGACATAGTGACGGCGATCGGGCCGTTTGGCGATTTCCACATAAAGCCAACGCAAAAGGAGATGGTGTATATAGGCGGGGGCGCAGGAATGGCACCACTGAGGGCGCACCTGGCGCATCTATTTGAGAATGAGCAAACGGCGCGAAAAGTGAGCTTCTGGTATGGGGCGCGCTCCAAGCAGGAAATCTTTTATGAAGATTACTTTGAGGACATGGCAACAAAGCATCCGAACTTCAGCTTCAATCTGGCGCTGTCTGAGCCACTGGAAGAAGATAAATGGGATGGACCTGTAGGCTTTATCCATGAAGTGGTGCGGGACACCTACCTAAAGAGTCACCCAAATCCCAGGGCGGTAGAATACTACCTATGCGGCCCGCCAATGATGATAAAGGCGTGCACAAAAATGCTGACAAGCCTAGGGGTAACTGCAGAACAAATCGCCTACGACGAGTTTTAAATCGTTACTTCAGATTTTTATATGATTGAGCATCTCAAGATTCAGATGGACGCACTTGAAGTGGAGGTAGGCATTACGGAGCAAGGTGGCTGGTTCATTTCGAAATTGAGATGGCTAGGGAAGGCAGTTTGCGAGAAGGAAACAGAGCTTTATGCAGCAGGCTGGGAAGTAACGCTGAACGGCGTTCGGCACACACCGCACCTAGAAGACGTGGCGGCAGAAGAGGCTATACGAGAAGAAGCCTCGGGGGGAATCCACATTCAATTGCCCCACCGCCTGCCAAAAGCGGATTGCCGCTTGATTTGGCATTTATATCTAACGATTACTTCCCTTGAGCAGTGGGTAGAAATACATAACGAAAGTAAAGAAACACTAGAAATAAAAAACTTAAACTTTGGACAGCTAAAGCTGGATCCGGGGTTTATGTATGGTCTGCAAACTTATGCCAGCAACGGATTTGATGGGACCGACGCACAGGAAAGAGAATTTACGGCGGATAACCCTGCCATCTTTTTGGAGAACAAAAGCGCTGGAATCAACCTAGCGGCGCTCAATTTGGGGCCTGGGCATCTGAGGCGCATTAAAACAGGCGCTTACCTATCTGTGGGTTATGGCAATGGCACCATGCCATTTATTTGGATGCTGAAGCCAAATGAAAGATTTGAAAGCGACAGGGCAGCATTTGTGTTTTACGAAGCAGACCGCACAGAGGCGGTCTATCGTTTTATACAGGAGCGAATACGCAAAGGCAGCGTGCGCCAGCGACTGACCTATTGCTCGTGGGAGCCGTTTGGAAGAGCGATTGACGAACAGAAGCTAACTGCGCAAATGGACAGAGCGGCGGAGTTGGGATTTGAGCTGTTCGTGATAGATGACGGCTGGCAGGACTATGCAGGAGACTGGCGGCACGACGCCCAAAAATTCCCAAACGGTATTGAGGTTTTGCGTGATCGGGCGAGTAGCAAGGGAATGACGCTAGGCCTCTGGCTATCGCTCGCGACGGTGAACACCAAAAGCTTGGCCTACCGTGAATACGAAGATTGCCTAGTGAGGGACGCCGAAGGGAGACTGCGGCTGACCCATGTGTTTGAGGGGAGTCTGGCTCTAGCTTGCCTATGCACGCGCTTTGCGGACTACATAACCGAGCGCGTCTGTGAGCTGGTGGACAGACTCAAGCTTGGTTATTTAAAACTGGATTTGCCAGTGGTGTATGATGTTTATAACCAGCCTGCAATCCACTGTCACTGCGGCAATCACGGGCATGAGCCAGGCTGGGATTATTCGCTCAAAACTTACAGGGCGCTTACGGGAATAGTGAAAAGCATCAAAGCGAGGCACCCCGAAGTGACGATAGATTTAACCTTTGAGCTGTGGGGCGCGTGGCATGTGATTGATTACGCACTGATTGCCAATGCCGATGTATGCTGGATAAGCAATATACGGGATAATGCGAATGACGGGGGCTACGGGCCAGCGCAGGCACGCCATCTAGCGGCAGAGCGTAGCGCGCTGATGCCTACAGGGCACCTTGCGGTTGGCAATCTGCGGTGCAGTGGGCCTTATCCCGAAGAGAGCGTAGCCTCCAGCTTTGCATCCTACCCTGTGCTGCTGGGCGATCTGGAAGCACTAAGCCAAGATGACACTCAACGCCTGAGCAAACTGCTAAAGTGGTATGCCACCCTGCGAGAAAGCACAGCCCTAGACGAGCACTATGCCGTGTTACTTCCAAGGGGAGTGCCTGCGCCAAGCCAATACGAATGGTCGGGGTTTTTACGGTGCAGCGCAGAGGTAGAAGGGCTCATAGGGCTATTCCGCAATCTGTCTTCGCAAGAACAAACGGAACTGGCTATTGCCCTGCCCCCGCATGTGGACGATGAGGCGAAGTTTGTGCTCTCCAATTTTTCGACAGGCCTGCAAATGAAAGCAATGGGAAAAGAGCTGCGAAACGGTTTGAGGGCCAACGCAGAAGCAATGCATGGATGGGAGCTATTTTCTATACGCAAATGCGAAAACGAGTAAGCTCACTATGGTGGCTAAAGAAGGTGCAGAAAAAGATTTTTGGAAAGTAAAAGGGTTTCGATGGGATTTGGCGTTTAAGGTTGTGAAGCGCAAAGAAGATGTGCGCCTAAACAAAAACCCAAATACAATGAAAACGCTTAAAAAAGGACTGAATCGGGCCACGATGATTGCATTGGTGGCATTGACTACAGCCAGTACGGCACTAACGGCTGGAACAAACTCGAATCGCCATTATGGTAAGCAGAGGACAGGCGACGCGCCAATTGCCGCAGAGATAGCTGCGCCTCAGGCATCAGAAAAGCAGTGCAGCGCAACAACCAAGCCAGTGTATCGCTATAACTCGGCCCCGAACGGAAAGGGCCCGATGAAGCGCGTACAAGTGGAGACGCAAAAGACCTGCAACCAGAGCCACTAAACAGAAAGAAGTTTGGCCCGAAGGCAAAACGATCTTATAGTACAACGAGAGACGTATTACGGCTCTCGTTTATGCCGTAAAAAATTAACGCTATTTCGCCATGAACAACGACCCCGAATTAAGTGAGCTATTGCAAAAATGGAAAGCAGGGACCAAGCCTAGCCCTAGTTTTCAGAGACAGGTATGGGCACGAATTTCCAGCGAACGAAAAACTCCGCTAGAAAGGGTAAGGGAGCGCTTAACTGAATGGTTTGTGATCAAACTGCCACAGCCACTCTATGCGGGCGCGGTAGTGGCGGTGTTCGTGTTTGTGGCGTTCGGCTTCGCGAGCATCTCGGCGCGCCTAAATGAGAAGACCGAAAACACCGCAATGAAGGAGCGGTACATACGGTCCATCAACCCACTGGCCAAAGCCACCGAAAGGCAGGGAACACTATGAAAAAGCCGATAATGGTGCTGGGGCTGGCGTTGGCAGTAGGAATACTTAGCTATCTGCTTTCGCTTTCATACTTCAACGAAAAGAGCGCGCTGAGGGACGAAGTTTCCTGGCTAAAACAAGAGTTTGGGCTAACTGAGAGCCAATACGCAGAAGTAAGGCGACTGCACGAGGCATTTATGCCTATCTGCGAGATACACTGCACTGAGTATATGAAAGCGAGAACGGTGTTAACAAATTTGCTGAAAGAAAGCACAGCAATGACACCCGAAATCGAAAAGGCACTCGAAGCCGTGCAAAAGATAGAGACCGAGTGCAAGAGGGCGTTCCTGAAGCATGGGTTTGAAGTGGCAGCCGTAATGACACCAGAGCAGGGCGCACGGTATCTGGCCATGATAAAGGAGCAGATGAGCGCCGCCACCCCTGAAGCTATGGCGCACCACCACTAGGAGGATACCCCAAATGCTGCCAACTAACCCTGACCTCAGTGATGACGAACTAATGACCCGCTTACAAACAGGCAATGATGGGGCTCTGAATGAGATAATGGAGCGCTGGGAAACGCCCATACGCAGTTATTTATGCCGTTACCTCAACAACGAGGCGGTTGCGCTGGATGTAGCGCAGGAAACATTTGTGCGTCTTTACCAAAACAAAGGACGCTACAAGGCGGGGACGCACTTTAAGTCGTGGTTATTTACAATAGCAACCAATCTGGCGCGGACGCACAATCGGTGGAAAATGAGGCACCCCACTGAGCCTCTGCAAGAGGCAGATGAACCAACGAACGCTATACCCGCCATGCTGCGGGATGATGCCACGCCTGCCACAAGCCTGAGAGAGCGGGAGCAGATAGAGGCTGTGCGCAATGCCATAAGTAAGCTCCCGGAAGAACTCCGCACCGCGGTCCTGCTCTTTGAATATGAGCAGCTTTCGTATGCAGAAATCGCTGCCGTAATGGACTGCTCAAACAAAGCCGTGGAGACACGGCTCTACCGGGCAAAGCAGATGCTACGCGCCGCACTCACGCCCTATTTTAAATAATCCTCAGCAGACTACCCACTTTAAAAAATATGATAACGACTGACAAACCTACCATTAAACAATGGGCAACGCGCTTACTTGTGGCTATGGCTATGCTTTGCGGCGGGGCTTCAGGATATGCAGGAACCCTGGAAGAGCTAACGGCAATGGCAAGAGCCAACAATGCGGACCTGCTGAGAGCGAAGGCAGCCTATGAGGCGGCAGTCGCAAAGGTGCCACAGGCAAAATCGCTACCCAACCCTGAATTACAGTTTGAAACAATGGGGGCGAACAGGAATAACTTTGAGCAGAGCGTGCGAGTAGCGCAGATGTTTCCGTGGCCAGGAACCCTTAACGCAAGAGAGAGCGCCGCCTCGCTACAGGCTAAGGCGCTATGGCACGAAGCACAAGCGGTGGAGCTTGCAGTGGTAGCCGAACTAAAGCGAATCATGGCAGAACTGGCCTATCTGACGGAAGAAGCGGAACTAGTACGGCAAAACCAAAGCCTATATGAGAAGCAGATTGCCTACATGGAGCAGAGCATAAGAGGGGGAGGCGCGGTATCGGACCTATTGCGGGTAGAGATGGAAGCGCGAATGCTAGAAGACGAGTTGGCGGGAATAACCGAGATGCAGCAACGCGAACTTGCGGAACTGGTGGCCATCACGGGAACGACACTGAGCCTTGAGCAAATCATGATAGGTGAGCTGCCAAAGATAGAGGCTAAGCAGCGGGAACGGATTTCTATGCACATTGCACTGGAAGCAGAGAACCCTCTCATTCAAGCGCAGGATTGCCGAGTAGAAGCCGCGAAGTCGGGTGTAGAGCTTGCCAAGCTGGAAACGAGGCCAGAATTAATGTTTAGCGTGGGCTATCGGTATTCGTCGGCAGACGGGATGGGTGGGAAAAAAGACACGATGAATGAGGGTATCGCGATGTTTAGCGTAAGCTTGCCAGTTTGGGGGGAGAAGAACAAAGGGATGAGGAATGAAGCAAGGGCAATGCTCAGAGAAACTGAATACGAGCGGGAAGGAATGCTGAGGATGGTAAAGGCCAGACTGGAAGCAGCGCTTTCCCGAGAGCGCGATGCTTACAGGCGAATACTGCTCTATGAAGAAACCCTTCTGCCCAAAGCGAGGCAAGCGCACTCAGAAATAGAAAACCGCTACCGCACGGGCATGGTAAGCCTGCTCGACCTGCTAGACTCAAGAAGGCAACTACTGGAAACGGAGATAGGCCAAAGAAGGGCTGTGGCGGATGCGATATCCAGCCAAGCAGCACTGGACTCACTATTTGGAACAACCATCGAATTTCGATAAACATGAATAAGACAAAGATTATTGTCATTTGCACGATAGCACTCGCCCTTGGCCTGATAGCAGGGCGGCTCAGCCAACCGAAGCACGATCATTCCGCACACGCGCACGCGAAAGGAGAAAGCGCAGCGGCGGATTATACCTGCTCCATGCACCCACAAATACGGCAACCCAATTCAGGGAAATGCCCCATTTGCGCGATGGATTTGATACCCGCTGAACGTGGAGATGGCAACGAGAGCGGCCCGCGTGAGGTAACACTGAGCGAGCACGCCAAGGCTCTTGCCAAAATACAGACGACAGCCGTAGAACGCAGGTATCCCGACGCGAAGATAAGACTACTGGGAAGAATTGTGCCCGATGAGACACTAAACCGAACGCTCTCCGCACGCTTCCCCGCCAGAATTGAGAGACTCTATATCAATTACACCGGGGTTGGAATCAAAGCAGGAGATCACCTGGCACGGATATACAGCCCAGAACTATTGACCGCGCAGGCAGAGCTCTTGGGCGCAATCGCGTTCAAAGATGACAGAGCAGAGAGCAACGCACGGGATAAACTACTGCTATGGGGCCTTACTGAGCAGCATATAAATGCAATTATAGCCAACGGGAAGCCAACGGACACAATGGACATAGACGCGCCAATAGGCGGGATTGTCATGGAAAAAATGGTCAACGAAGGCGACTATCTTGAAACGGGGATGCCGCTGTTTATGATCAGTGACCTGGCGAAAGTGTGGGTGGTGTTTGATGCCTACGAGATGGACAAAGTATGGCTGAGATTTGGCCAAAAAGTGACGTTTACGGTAGAAGCGCTGCCCGGGCAAAGTTTTGAAGGGAAGATCGCCTTTGTGCCACCTGTTTTGGACAGCCAAACCAGGACATTCAAGGTACGCGTTAACGTAGACAACAAGGACCAGCGCTTGCGGCCAGGAATGTTTGTGACGGGCGAGGTGCACGCCCGACTTTCCGCGGGAGGGGTGGCCATGGATTCTGATTTGCAAGGCAAGTGGATCAGCCCAATGCATCCTGAGATTGTGAAAGATGAGCCTGGCACCTGCGATGTGTGCGGGATGGCGCTGGTGCCCGCCAGCGAGTTGGGATATATACCTGATGCTGAAGGCGAGCCGCCTGTGGTAGTTCCGGCGACTGCAGTCCTCAAAACGGGGAAGCGGGCGATTGCCTATGTAGAATTACCAAATAGAGAAAAGCCAACCTACGAGGGACGTGAAATCGTTTTGGGGCCGAGAGCGGGGAACGCTTACATAGTGGTAGAAGGTTTGGCGGAAGGAGAGCGTGTAGTAACTAACGGCGCCTTTAAAATTGACAGCACGCTCCAGCTACAAGCCAAGCCAAGCATGATGAGCGCACCAGCCGCAGAGCAAAAGAGAATAGAGGGCGCTACCCCTGAGCAGCGTGAAGGAGTAGTCGCAATGCTTGCACTTTACTACCCGATTTGGAGCGCACTGTCCGCAGACAATCTGGAGGAAGCGAAAGCAAAAGCGCAGCAAATGGGAAGCGAGATAGCAGCACTCCATAGCCTCCCTGGAAGCGGAGAAGCAGCGGCGTATTTCCACAAAACACTGGGCAGACTCGAAAAGACTTTGGCCCAGCTTGCGAACTCTGAAGGCATGGGGCAGGCCAGAAAAACATTTGAGACACTATCCATAGCGCTAATTGACAGCGTGCGCGTGCTGGGAGTACCAGAAGGAACGAAGGTGCATCTGGCGTATTGCCCGATGGCATTTGAGGGAAGAAGAGCGGACTGGCTTCAGCCAAACGAGGATTTGCTAAACCCCTATTTTGGAGCGGAAATGCTAACGTGCGGGGCATTTGATGAGCTTGAGCCAGCAATGCAGCAGTCCGCAGCGCCCGCACACACGGGGCACCAACACTAGCAGGAAATACCAAATAAGCATCTCCATGATTGACCGACTAATTCAACTCTTTCTGCGCAATCAGCTAATCACTTTCATAGTTCTGGCTATGGTAGTGGGCTGGGGAATATTGGTTGCGCCATTTAACTGGGAGCTGGGATGGCTGCCACGAAATCCAGTTCACGTGGATGCCATACCCGATATCGGAGAGAATCAGCAAATAGTCTTTACGGATTGGGAGGGACGCTCACCGCAGGACATAGAAGACCAAGTAACCTACCCGCTCACGGTGGCACTGCTAGGTCTACCTGAAGTAAAGACTATACGAAGCTTCTCGATGTTTGGGTTCTCGATGGTCTATGTGATATTTAACGAAGAGGCGGAGTTCTATTGGACACGATCCCGCATTCTGGAAAAATTAAATAGCCTGCCACAGGGAACATTGCCCGAAGGGGTGCAACCTGCGCTTGGGCCAGACGCCACAGGGCTGGGGCAGGTATTCCAATACACCATCGAAGGTCGGGACGCAGAAGGCAATCCGACAGGAGGATGGGATCTACACGAGCTGAGGACTGTACAGGATTACTATGTGAAGTATAGCTTGCAGGCAGTGGACGGCGTATCCGAAGTGGCCTCGGTGGGCGGGTTTGTGCAGGAATACCAGATTGATGTGAATCCAGATTCTATGCGGGCTTACGGGGTGACGCTTGACCAAGTAATCGAGGCAGTGCAACGCTCTAATCTGGATGTAGGAGCCCGCACGATGGAAATCAACCGTGTGGAATACGTGATACGCGGCCTAGGCTTTATCCGATCCTTGGCAGACCTAGAAGCCACAGCCGTGACTGCAATGGACAATGTACCCATAACGCTGAAGCAAATTGCCACGGTTGGGCTGGGACCCGCACTAAGGCGAGGCGTGCTAGATAAGGAAGGAGCTGAGGTAGTAGGTGGCATAGTAGTGGCACGCTATGGCGCCAACCCGATGGAAGTCATTGAGGAAGTAAAAAAGCAAATCGAGCGAATCGCCCCAGGGCTGCCATCCAAAACGCTGGAGGATGGAACCGTGAGCAAACTTGAAGTAGTGCCCTTCTATGACAGGACGGGGCTCATACTGGAGACACTGGGCACCCTAAACTCGGCGATTGAGCAGCAGATCTACATCACGGCAATTGTGGTAATCCTAATGGTCCTGCAACTGAGAAGCGCACTGGCGATTTCTGTAATGATGCCGCTCACCGTGCTGATGACATTTATAATGATGAAGCTCTTTGGAGTGGATGCCAACATAGTGGCTCTCTCAGGTATCGCTATCGCGATAGGAACGATTGTGGACATGGGGATAGTGATTTCGGAAAACTCGTTGAGACACCTTGAGAAAACACCTGCGCGGGGATTAACGGATGTGAAAGAGATAGTGCTCCGCTCAACCAGCGAGGTGGGAAGCGCAGTATTCACGGCAGTTGCGACAACCGTTGTGAGCTTTCTGCCTGTGTTTGGAATGGAGGGCCCAGAGGGCAAGCTTTTCAAGCCACTGGCCTTCACAAAGACCTTCGCGCTAATGGCAGCAATAGTGCTGGCGCTCTGTATCCTGCCAACCGTGCTGACGTGGTTGCTTGGCGCATCCGCGCCCAGGCGGATGTGGAAATACGCTACCTCTGCGCTGTTGCTGGCGGGAGCGATACTACTACCAATATATGTGGAATGGTTTCCGCTGATTCTAGGGCTGCTAATGGCGCTAGTGGCAATATATGGCATAGTTCGCGAAAAATTGTCCGAACAGGTCCAGAAACGGCTGGTGTGGCTGTTTAACTTTGTGGTGGCATTTGTAATAGCCGTTGTACTGGCGCAGACATGGGTGCCACTAGGGCCAGAGCATGGGATACTGAACACGATATTTGTATTGGCGATCTCTTGGGGACTACTGCTTCTGGCTCACCTATTTGTGTACTACTACACGGGAATCGTAAGGTGGTGCGTTTATAACAAAGGCGTATTTCTCGGAACGGTTCTATTAGTAACCACGCTTGGCTTTACGGTGTGGCTAGGCGTAGGGAAAGTTTTTGGGTGGGTGCCAGAATCTCTCAGGAAAAATGCGGTCTGGAGTGCGGCCTATCACACATTCCCTGGGTTGGGCAAAGAGTTTATGCCCAGTTTGGATGAAGGCTCATTCCTGTATATGCCAACCGTAATGCCTCACGCTTCTATTGGGGAAGCTACGGAAGTCTTATCTCTGCAGAATCAGGCCATACAATCTATTCCAGAGGTGGATTCCGTAGTAGGAAAAATAGGACGAGCTGAGAGCGCGCTCGATCCGGCACCAGTCTCGATGGTAGAGACCGTAATCAATTACAAGCCTGAGTATATCCTAGATGAGAACGGACGAAGGATCCTATTTAAGTATGATAAGAAGGCGCAGGATTTTGTAAGGGATGAGCATGGAAAACTGATACCCGATGCGCACGGCAGGCCATTCAGACAGTGGCGAGAACATATTCGTACACCTGCAGATATATGGGAAGAAATCGTGCATATAGCAGAAGTGCCAGGCTCGACATCTGCACCGAAGCTACAACCCATAGAGACCCGAATCGTAATGCTGCAAAGCGGGATGCGGGCTGCGTTTGGAGTGAAGGTATATGGGCCTGACCTGACTACAATTGAGAAAGTTGGACTTGAGATAGAAGCCCACCTGAAACGCGTGCCAGGAATAGAGCCAGCTACCGTATTTGCTGATCGCATAGTAGGCGTGCCCTACCTGGAAATTGATATTAACCGCGAAGCGCTTGCCCGCTATGGGCTGACGATTGGAGACGTGCAAGAAGTGATAGAAGTGGCTATTGGCGGCATGCCGATAACAACGACAGTAGAAGGACGTGAACGCTATCCCGTGCGAATAAGATACGCTCGTGAACTGCGTGACAATATTGAGGCACTTGACGGCATACTGGTACCCACTATGGGAGGGCCGCAAATACCACTGGGCCAACTGGCAACTATACGCTACAGCAGGGGGCCAGAGGCAATAAAGGCAGAGGATACGTTTTTGGTAGGCTACGTAATTTTTGATAAAAAGCCTGACGTAGCGGAGGTGGATGTGGTGGAGAATGCCAGCCACTATCTCAATGAATTGATAGCAACAGGGGCTTGGGAGTTGCCAGCAGGAGTGAGCTACCGCTTTACGGGGGCGTATGAAAACCAAGTGCGGGCAGAAGCCAGACTCAGGCTGCTCATACCGCTTTCGATTATACTTATTTTCCTGCTGATTTATGCGCAGTTTAGGGATGTCCCGCGAGCCCTCTTGGTATTCTGTGGCATTTTTATAGCGTGGTCGGGGGGCTTTATACTGCTCTGGTTCTACAATCAACCCTGGTTCCTAGACTTCAGCATTGCGGGAATAGAAATGCGCCAGCTCTTCCAAATAGGGCCCGTGAATCTGAGCGTGGCGGTGTGGGTAGGCTTTCTTGCGCTCTTTGGAATCGCAACCGATGACGGAGTGCTGATGACAACCTACCTAAGCGATGCGTGGAAGAGCCACCAACCCAATACAATACCTGCCATAAGAGAAGCGGTGGTGAATGGGGCAAAACTGAGAGTGCGCCCAGCCATGATGACAACAGCCACAACGGTGCTAGCGCTTATACCCGTACTGACAAGCACAGGCCGAGGCTCTGATGTGATGGTGCCAATGGCACTGCCAACAGTGGGCGGCATGACTGTGGCCATACTCACCATGCTAACGACACCTGTGCTTTTCTGCCTTGTGGAAGAAATCCGACTAAAGATTAAAACAAAGAAATCAAAATAAAGAAATAACGATGAAAACTCTATTCAACAAATTACCAGTAGTCTTAATAATGCTACTTTCAGTCACGCACTTGGTTGCTCAAGGCGCGCCAAAGGCGGAAGCGCCCGCAAGTACGCTTATCGGCAATTACCTGGCAGTTCAAGAGGCACTTGCCGCAGATAATCTGGAAGCTGCAAAGAAAGGCGCCAGCGCCCTGCGCGCCGGACTTCTGGGCACAACAGATAAGGCGAGCGAAGCCATGACAGAAACAGCGAAGGCGATTGAATCTGCGACCAAGCTATCGGATGCGCGGGCAGCATTTTACAAATTATCCGAAACGATAATCCTGCTTGTGAGCAAAGGTGATCTCAGCGTGCATGGGGATATCTACCATGCGTATTGCCCGATGGCATTTGATAATAAGGGAGCAGGCTGGCTCCAATCAGGGAAGACAGTAAATAACCCTTACTATGGAACATCCATGCTACGGTGTGGCAGCATCAAGAAGACAATCAAGCCTGCTAAAAAGCAGGCCGATGCAGTTGACCACAGCGCTCACCACTAAGTAATTTGGCCATGGAAAGCAGCCAAACTCATGCAGGCATAAGCCAGACCGAAGGCTGTCTTTTCAGCGCACTGATTGGACAGAGGCGCAGATGGGTGGCCTATCTCATATCCCGAGGGTGCAAGCCTGAGGACGCGGAGGACGTATTGCAAAATGCTTACCTTAAGGCATATCGGTTCCAGCGACAGCTTACAGAAAGACAGGCCGCTGAATCGTGGTTTTATGAGGTGCTGCGCACGGTTTTTCTTGATCACGTAAGAAAAGAAGTGGCGACCAGAAAGCGTGAAGAAGCTTACGCAACTGAATCAACCACACAGAGGGAAACCGAGACTGGCGAAGAGACAATAGCCACGTGCGGCTGCATGATAAAAAGACTCTCCCGCCTGAATCCACGCTACGCTGATCTACTAGAAAAGATAGATCTGAAGGGAATGAAGCCAGCCGAGTACGCAAGCGCGAATGAGGAGGAAGTGACTGCCACCTATGTAGCGATTAGGCGAGCCAGACAGGCATTGCATAATGAGCTAGTGAGTTTTTGCGGATCGTGCGCTAAGGAGGAATCCTGCCTAGCCTGCGAGTGTGAGTAATCTATTCGCTCTTCGGTGCCAATTTCTGAGGAGAAAGCACAATGCGATTCTGGTGCCGTAATGTGCAAAGCAAGCAACCAAAAATAGTGGAGGTCACCCCCTAGGGTGACCTCCGTGTACTTATCCATGCTGTTCACTTAACAGCATATCCCTACAACTCCTATCCTATTTCTATTCTACTCCTGAAAATGGGTGCCCTTGGACGACAGCCCAAACGCAATCTTGAATGGCACGAGCCATTGCGTCTGTGATGTCCCTATCTCCAGAGCCTGAAATAACATCGTAGCTGGAGTAGCTGACGTAGCGAGGGTCTGCCTTGTAGATGGTCGCATAGAAGGTGGAGCCAACCACAAAGGCGCCGACGTTATTGAGGTGGATGCCATCTGAGTAGAGTTGGTTTACACTCGTAAATCCAGGAATCTGCCCAGCCTGCGCACGAATATTGAATTCATACATTACATCACCTACGGGAATGATCAGTATGGGCTTACTGAGGTAAGGAGTGGCCGCTCTTACGCTGAACATAAGGTCTTCATAGAAATCGCGGGTCTCGTTGGTGCCGTCCCAACCGCCAGTATAGGGCTTATCCCATTGGAAATTGTAATTCAAAGTGCCATCGCTGTTTTTACGAGGCCAATGGGCGTAGATGTAGAATTGAGTAGAAGAGTTATCTGCGCGTTGGCGTGCCAGATCAATAAACTGCTTTATAGCAGTGGTATCATCACCGAGCAGACGATCAAAGGGCTGGAAAGTCACCGCATCCCAATGATAGCCAGGGAGAGCCTGTGGGTAATAGCCAAAGGGTGCCTGTTCAAAGCCGCTGGTAGGATTATCCCAAATCCAGCCAAGGGGAGCGCCCGGGATTATATGCCGGCCATAGGTGTAAGTACGGCCAGTGCTCTGGATCATGGGTTGCAAGCTATTATACCAAATATTATCCGTTAGGCTATTGCCGAGGTGGTAGATAGTATTGACGCTGCCTGTAGGCGGAGGGCTACCGATGGTATAGGTACCCGAAGCGATGGTGCTATCTCCGAGACCACTTCTGTAGGCAATAGCTCTAATGGTAGTGGTGGAAGAAACCGTGATAGGGCTCGAATAGACGGTGCCAGAAGTTGGCGAAGGATTTGCTCCATTGGTAGTGTAGCGGATGGTAGCGCCAGAAGTAGCTGTGGTGATACTAACGGACTGAGTTGACGCATAATTGCCAGGAGCAGGACTAAAGGTAGGCGTGCTGCAAATGACGTTGGCACCCAAGTCTATCCCTACGTATTGACTGTCGGCAGAAGACGCATCGAAGAAGGTAGCGGTATTACCATCAAGCGCTTTATCGAAAGTAGCAGAAGGGTTGGCGGGATTGGCGCCTGAGGTTCCGAACTGAGTTCCACTGAGCTTGGTGTTGCCATTGTAAAACTCCACTTCAGCAATGTTACCCCAACTGCCATTAGGTGCCTCATATTTCAGGTAACGATAAACGGTGGGGTTCGTGAAAGTGACATCTACCCACTGTCCGTTGGCGGGAGTTGTAGTAACGGTATGCAAAACAAAGCCTGCATTTGTAGGGCCCTGATTATTACCTGTGAACCTACCATTGACCATGCGCGCGGCATTGCCATCTCTTGGATAAAAACGGATACGATTGCAGTTACTGCCGCTACTTGAGCTGCTGGAACTGGTGGAACTTGTTGTACTGCTGCTGCTAGAGCTGCTGGAAGAACCACCTGTGCTGAGGCTAAAGTCATCGAAGTAAGCTGCTATGTTTGTGCCCGTTGTGCAAATGCTGCCAATCTGAACCGTGGTGGAAGCGCCAGTATTAATTGTCAGTGTCAGCTGGGTCCAGTTGGTGGAAGTGATGTAAGCGTATGTCTTAGTTGTGCCGCCATTTAGACTATAGTAAAGAGCGTAATTATTGCCAGAAAGACTGCCGCTAAGACGTGCGCGCGCGCTGAGAGTATAGGTAGTATTGGCTGCCACTGTGATATTCTGGAATGCAGAGTTCCAACCACCAGGGTTATTCATTCCATAGTTGCCAGTGTATTTCGAGCCAGTTGTAGCAGTGGGATTTCCGCCCGTGTACCAAGAACTCATACTGCCTGTCTCCAGCCCAGGATTGAGAACAAGATTTGGCCCACTACCTGAAGTAGTGGAGCTACTAGAGGAAGATGAAGAGCTGCTGGATGAGGATGACGAACTGCTACTGGAGGAGGAGCTGGATGAATTACCTGTAGTACCTAACACAACGAGATCATTGTTAGCGCCATTGACGCCACCGAGACCACGGTCAACCCAGCCGTTCCCATAAGGGCCGTAAAAATACAGCCTGAAAGTGACTGTACCCGAGACGTTTTGCAACGCACTGATGGATGAAGTATTAACGCTTGAGAGCGTGCCGCTCCAACCGCTTGCAGAGGTGCCACTTCCTGCTGTGGTACCAGCACTTGAGAAGCCATTGAGACTATATTGGAGAGTCCACTGCCCTCCCCCGTCTTGTGCATAGGAGTAAAACTGAACGCTGCTTATCGAAACCTGGCCAGATGTGGGAGTAACGGTAAACTGCACATAGTGATTGGCACTCTGAGCTGCGGCGAGACTAGCGGGATTTTGTCCCTCATGATAATTAAAACGGCCAAAGCTGCCGTCCACATAACTAGCGGAGGCTGGACTAAAACCAGCGCCACGCGAAAGAGTGGAGGACTGCACTCCAGAATTTGCGGTCGATGCGAGGGTAGCGGCTGAACCGTTGGAAGTAGCGAAATCCCATCTGAGAAGGGTGGACTGTGCGCTTGCGGAGGCTGCAGCCATCAGGAACAACAGAGCAGGCCATAGCCGCCCTGTGAGGGGTAGTTTCGAGGTAGTGGTCAACATTTGGACTAGGTTTTTTTTGGTTACTGCACTTTGCATTTACTATGTGCAAGAGGAGTATTTGGAGTGTCGTGATTGGCGGGCTGTATCAGAAGCTAACGAATCTAGAATGTAGGCATTCCATCGGCCCGCTGTTAGTGAGTAGCAATCACACAGCAAAGAATAGCCTGGCAACTAACTCTCACAAGCGACGTGATATGCCAGCGTTGCACAACAGTGTTGCATAAAAGTAAAATCGTAATTTTTCCGCATGCGAAGAGAACAACCAGAAGTGAAGAATGATATTTATAAAATAAAACAGGGCCGTATTTCTACGGCCCTGTCGGGTAACTACAATATACTAACGATTACCACCATTTTGGATTGTTGTCTATCCATTGCATGGTGGCATCATACTTCGGTGAAGAAGTCTGGTCGATATGCTCCAGCATGCCCCATGATCCCCAAACGCCAGAGATTGAGACGTCTACGAAATGCATGAAGAGCTGGCCACCGTTGGCCCTCCAAGTATTAAAATACTGGGTGTATAAATTACCCATTCGTGGGTCCCGATTGGCTGCCGTATAGATGGGTTGAATGGTGGTGTTACCATTGGGTTGAAGATGCTGTCCGCCCTCATACGCGATTAGAACCAGTTTCACACCGCGATCGTTATTGGGCAGATTATTAATCAAGGTGTTATGCCACTGCATCCAAGTAGGAACATTAGTGGATATGTCGGCCTGGCAGGCATCCAGGGTTGCGGTAACAGAGGAGCTGACTCCGTTGGAAGAGAAGTAGGGAGCAATTGCCAGCGCATCGAAGTAAGTGCCCGTTTTGCGGCCATTTAACGTCATGTTGTTGAGCGCCTGATCTGCTTGTCCGGCATTGCCATAGCCTGCTTGAGCGCCTGCAACACGAACTAGCCTATTGGGATTGGATGCAAAGGATTGGCGCCATATCTCCATGACCTGAGCCGCCCTCTTTCCGTAGAACTGATAAGCATTGATGCCTTCAGCGGTTCCTTGTGCTGCACACCACTGAGCCTGGGTAAAATCCCAGTTCCAGCATTCATTGGAAAACTCCACATACGCCTTGAGATCACTGCGCAAATTGTCACGCACATAGTTGGCAAAGTTCTGCACGTACTGGTCTGTGGCGAGGTGTGGCATACAAAACCAAGCATCAGTACCAGTGCGGTTACACAGATCCACCATAGCTTCTACGGGTATATGATTCCACTTAGCGTTGGTTTCACTCCATGTATAAAAAGTAGGAATGGTGCGGGTGGCCCAATTACCTGCGGTGCTGTGGTTGGTGGCCATCATATCCATGAAACGGATAGCGCTGAACTTGTCTACGATTCGGCTTATGAACACTGGATTCCATGGGTCACTTTGATAGTTATTCTCGTAGATTGTCTTCATGATACGTACGTTGCGGACATGGTTGCCGCTAGTGGTCGAAGTTATCCTCATGGAAAGGAAACCACCGCCATAGGTGAAGGTGATGCGCCCAGGTGTTTTGACTACATTGGTTGCTCCGCCAATATCAATATTGCCAACACCGTCATACAGACAGACGAAATTCCCTGTGTCCTCTGTACGAGCCAAACTCGGGTTGCGATCCCATATCATCTCGGCGACTCCACCGCCGAGATTCGTTGGCCAGCCATTCGCATCCAAAGTCATTCCTGCGGGTGTTCCAGGATAGTTGGGATGGTTTACATTATTCCAAGGTCTACCGAATTTTACCCAATCCTTATAAAAGATATCCGTGGTCCAATCGGTAATCCCATTCAAGCCTATTCCCATGGCTTTATTGGACTTCGGGGGCGCACCACTGGATGTGGTTGAACTGGAGGAGGAACTGGAGCTGCTAGAGCTGCTGGAACTTGAGCTGGAGCTGCTGGAAGAGCCGCCAGTGCTGAGGCTGAAGTCGTCGAAATACGCGGCCACGTTTGTGCCCGTGGTGCAGATGCTGCCGATTTGCACTGTGGTGGAGGAGCCAGTGTTTACCGTTAAGGTCAACAAGGTCCAATTTGTGGAAGTGATATAGGCGTAGGTCTTAGTTGTGCCGCCATTCAGGCTGTAGTAGAGAGCATGATTATTTCCTGAGAGACTGGCGCTAAGGCGTGCGCGCACGCTTAGAGTGTAGGTTGTATTGGCTGCCACCGTGATATTTTGGAACGCAGAATTCCAGCCACCTGGGTTGTTCATTCCGTAGTTGCCAGTATACTTCGAGCCAGTTGTCGCAGTGGGATTTCCACCCGTTAGCCAAGAGCTCAAAGTGCCTGTTTCCATACCAGGGTTACCAACGAGGTTGGTACCTCCACCGGATGAGGAAGAACTACTGGAAGAAGAGCTGGAAGACGTGCCTGTAGTGCCGAGGACGGCAATATCGTTGTTGGCACCATTTACACCGCCGACGCCGCGATCTACCCAGCCATTGCCGTAGGGACCATAAAAATATAGCCTGAAGGTGACTGTGCCCGAGACGTTTTGCAGTGCACTAATTGAAGCGGTATTGACCGTAGACAAACTGCCAATCCAACCGCTGGCAGAAGCTCCGCTGCCTGCTGTGGTACCAGCGCTTGAGAAGCCATTGAGGCTATATTGGAGAGTCCACTGCCCTCCCCCGTCTTGTGCATAGGAGTAAAACTGAACGCTGCTTATCGAAACCTGGCCAGATGTGGGAGTAACGGTAAACTGCACATAGTGATTGGCACTCTGAGCTGCGGCGAGACTAGCGGGATTTTGTCCCTCATGATAATTAAAACGGCCAAAGCTGCCGTCCACATAACTAGCGGAGGCTGGACTAAAACCAGCGCCACGCGAAAGAGTGGAGGACTGCACTCCAGAATTTGCGGTCGATGCGAGGGTAGCGGCTGAACCGTTGGAAGTAGCGAAATCCCATCTGAGAAGGGTGGACTGTGCGCTTGCGGAGGCTGCAGCCATCAGGAACAACAGAGCAGGCCATAGCCGCCCTGTGAGGGGTAGTTTCGAGGTAGTGGTCAACATTTGGACTATTATTTGTGGGTTACTGCACATAGCTATCCCATGTGCAAAAGGAGTATCGAATTGCCTAAACGAAAGAGTGTAAAACTATGCAACTAACCTGTTCGTACGCTTAAAGAGGTATAAGGAGTTTTGGGTATAGCGTACTGGATACCCACCATAAATTATGGCACTTCTGGAACAATAGCATATCTATGCGAACGTTGCATAAAATAAGATACTAAACTATCAAATAGGGTCCAATACCTAATAACTGTTTAAGTAACCAAGCGGGACTTGCAATGTGTGTGATGATTAGCAAGGATACTACGATTAGACACTCTACTCCATACCTCCGAGTACTCTAATATGAACGAACGCGTAACTCTACTCGAAGTTGCTAAGCGTGCCGGGGTGAGCATTTCCACAGTATCCCGCGCTTTAAAAAATGACCCCCGAATAACCGCGGAGACTGGCGGCAAGATTCGCCGTCTGGCTACTGCCATGGGCTATACTCCAGACCCGCTCATATCGCAGCTAGCGGGAAAGCATTGGAAAACGCCCAAGGACCATGCAGCCTTGAGCATAGCCTACATCTACGACCATTCAGAGCACGATCAGCAGGTATACCTGCATATCGAGATGGCTAATCATTTGCAGCAATCAGCAAGTCGGTATGGCTATAAGGTAACCTCGTTTAACGCTTCCGATTATCCGAACTGGATGGCGTTGGGACGCGTAATGCGCAATCGAGGCATCCGCGGGGTGATACTTGCCCCGATATACAGCGCCAGCGCAAAAATAGAAATGGAATGGCAGCACTTTAGTATTGTGAGCCTGGGACCCGGCTATATCCCACTGCCGTTTCATCGTGTATACTCAAGCACGTTTGAGCAGTTGGACCGAGTAATAACTAAAGTGTGGAATAGAGGGTATCACCATATCGGGATTGCGCTATTTGAGCACCCATATGATTTCGAGGATGATAAAAAACGACTGGGAGCTGCGTATGCGCAAAAGCACATCATCGAAAGCAAAGGTGGCAAAGTAAGCATCATTTCCTACAAAGAGCAGAAGTACCCTGAGGACATAATAATCAGGGACGCCACGCTAAAGAGCTGGTTTGATAAGGAAAAGCCTGAGGCCATCATCGGCTTCAATATTGGGGTCTATGATGCAATGATTGCCAGCCAACTCACTAGCCCTAAGGACTTTGCATTTGCAACGCTCCACTGCGATAAGAACTGGCCAGGGGTGACAGGGCTGAATATTAATACCAGTCTAAAAGCTGATTACGCACTCTATATGGTCGATCTGCTGCTGCGCAGCAACGAGACAGGTGTGCCAGCACAACAGACACTACACAACGTGGGCTTTACCTGGCACGAGGGACATACCTTGCCAGATAAATCAGGTACAACCAATAAGCAAGCTCCCGAACTGTATTCCACAGCAAGCTAT
>CAZHQD010000008.1:0-15827 GCA_964533835.1 uncultured Puniceicoccaceae bacterium
GCTCACGTAAAGATTAGCTGTCGTCTTGTGCCCGACATGCAGCCTTCTCGCATCCAAAAACTGGTTGAGCAAACACTCCGCGAACGCTGTTCTCCCAAGGTAAAACTTGAGATCGAGGAAGGCCATTGTGGAAATGCCTATCGAGTGGTGCCCCCTGATAGAGACGATACTCCAAAAGATCAAAATCAGCACCTTGCCAACGCTTTCCGTGCAGCAGATAGAGCCATTAACCAGCTCTGGCGCCGCCCACCGCTTTATCTTCGCGAAGGTGGAAGCGTACCGATCATCGCCGATCTCAAGACAGCTACTGGACTGGATTCTCTGATGATCGGCCTCTTCACCCCAGAGTGCAATCTACACGCTCCAAACGAGTCGCTGCACATCGGCCTCTTTGAAAAGGCAATCGACATGTCTGCCCACATCATGGCAAGCGTAGCGGGAGTTGAATAGGGAGCCCTAGACGGAATCCCTAATCACTTCTAAAAAAGGCCCAATACTCTTTATATTCTTCTCGCCTATCCCGTGGAGCTTGAGGGCGTCTTCCTTAGTAGTGGGGCGGTGGTGGGCAAGCTCTTCCAACGCATTCGTGGAGAATATCGTAAAGGTGGGCACCTTGCGAGCAGCTGCCACAGCTATGCGCTTGGCCTTGAGTTTTTTTAGCAGTTCCTCATCGCTGATCGAGCGTCGCGAAACCGAGAATAGCTCTCCCGCGGGCGGTTGGTGAGCAGGCGCGGATTTTGGTCTGTCGGCAGCACGGACTAGAGATGCGGATACTTGCTTTTCCACAGGCCACACCATGCGACAGCTTTCTTTCCCAAAGAGCACGGCTGCGCCTTTTTTAGTAAGAGCGAGCAGTGGGTATTCTCCTTCCTCAATTCGGATTAGCCCTGCCTCGTCCATAGAGTCAAAAAGCTTTTCCACAAAGAGCTTCCCTTCCTTCTTGAGTATGCCGTAAGTGGATAGTTGATCGAGTCCAGCCTGCGTTATCCCTTCTGCGCCACTGCCTACAACACACTGGATAATTTTTTTACGCCCATATCTAGGTTCAAAGTCATCATTACCTCTACGCCAAGACATCCGCGCCACTCCGCTTAGCGCCTTTCTTACAATCTCAAGCTCCGCGCCAGTGATGGCCACTGTCTTTCGGGATTTGTTGGATCGGCAATGGTCGCAGCGGCCACAAGGTTCGGCATCATGCTCACCGAAGTATTCCAGAATCCACTGCTGGCGGCATTGTTTGGCGTAGCAAAAAGTCACCATGTTATCTAGGCGCTTCTCATCTCTTGCTCTTTTCTCATCCAGACCGCTACGGTCAATCTTCAACTTTGATGGCTTAAGGTCGGGATTAAGGATGCGCGTCCCACGAATGCGCTTTCCGGGTATATCGTAGCGATCAATTGCGCCCTGCCTTACTAATACGCTAATCGCAGAGCTAACGGCCATAGGATTGACCTTATCGGCAAATCGCTCGGTTAACTGGTCTATACTCAGCGCAATCTCATGATTGGAGTCCATCTCCTTAAGAAGTTGAGCATAAACGGACTCGATAAACGCAGGAGTGGGATTAGCGCCCTCAACAAAAAACTCCTGCACACGCTTATCCGCAAAATTGAAAAGCAGATCGCACTCCGCTGGAAGCCCATCACGCCCCGCGCGCCCGCCCTCCTGATAGTAGGCCTCCACGCTCCCTGGCATTTCGTAGTGGGCTACAAAGCGGATATCAGCCCTATCTATACCCATGCCAAACGCATTGGTGGCCACCGCCACTTCCGCTTTTCCCGACATAAAGCGGTCCTGCGCAGCCGTACGCTCTTGCTCGCTCATACCCGCATGGTAATAGACCAAATTGCGAACCTTCTCCGTTAGTAAGTCAGCATACACCGCCTCCACGCTTTTACGTGTCGCGCAGTAAATGATGCCCGTCTTCAGCTCGCTAATCAACCCCAGCAGGTGCTCCAGTTTATCCTGCTTAGAAGCCATCTGCCGAACGTTAAACGTAAGGTTTGGCCTGGAAAACCCATAGACTATCTCCGCAGGATTACGCAGCCGTAAGCTGGTGCGTATGTCATCCCTTACATCGGGCGTGGCCGTGGCGGTAAATGCAGCCACAGGCGGGCTACCCAGATCGGCCAGCGCTTGCCCAAGCCTCAGATAGTCAGGTCGAAAATCGTGCCCCCATTGGCTAAGGCAGTGAGCCTCGTCCACAGCAACAAAACTGATAGGGCACACACTGAGCGTTCTGGAGAATCCGTTTAGCCGAAAACGCTCTGGGGAGACATAGACAAGCTTCAGCTCCCCTGCCCTCATGGCCGCAAGCACGGCACGCTGTTCCTCATGCGTTTGGGAAGAGTTGATAAAGCCAGCTGGCAAATTGCGGGCTTTCAGCGCGTCCACCTGATCTTTCATCAGCGCAATCAGCGGTGAGATCACAATCGCCGTGCCTTCCATCATCAGCGCGGGCAACTGGTAGCAAAGCGATTTACCACCTCCTGTGGGCAAGATCGCCATGGTATCTCGCTTATCCAGGATATGCTGAATTACCTCCTCCTGTGGCGGACGAAAGGAAGAGAATCCGAAATGTTTCTGGAGGGCGGTGGCTAACAAAGCAAATAAAGCGATAGAGAAGCCTGTGAGCTAAAAATGGAAGGGCAAAACTGGCAATCACTGAGTACACCCATTACAGAAATCATTAGGGTGTGCTTAGTCGAAGTAATTTACCCTCAGCTAGTGCTCTCCCTGGAAGGCCGTAGCTAATGATGATATCGTAAGCATGTCGGGCTTCCTGAAAGCGTGAATCAGCCTCTAGCCCTGAAGCTAAGTCCACTAGTGAACGCCCAACCCAATAACGTGCATTGGCATCCAGCTGTGGCACAATCGGCGTATTCTGGCTAGGCTGTCCGAGGGGCGCGCTTATAGAAAGAAGCCTGCTAACAACGAGCCACCAAATCGTGTGCGCACGATCACGATTTCTTTGCTGGCTAAGTGCGTAAGCCCACTTGTACCCAGCCTCTGCCTGAACAGCAGGTGAGCTGTCGGGCAAATCGAATATGCGGCCAAACTGTGCAGCTGCCTCGTCCAGACTAACGGCATTTGTAGCGCCCAGCGCAAGAAGGCAATCTGCTCTGTTGAGCTCTGCCCTAAGTCTTTGCGGATGTGTGGCGAACTCGGAGAGCACACGCTCATAGACTTGCAGGGCAGCAGCGAAATCGCCCAAGCGCCGGGAGAGGTCACCTTGCTTTAGGCGAGCAAAAAAGCGCATGGAAGATGTGGGATACTCTCTGGGGATGCGCTCCAGTATCTGTATAGCCTCGGCATAGCTGCTATTGAGCCCGCGCTGCTCGGATTGCAAAGCAGCTTCCCAGAGGGCAAGCGGCGCGAAGGGACTCTGCGGGATAGCGTCCACAAGGGCAATAAACTGCTGTTGAGCCTCGATAAGCCCTCCCTGAGAGGCGTAGTAGCGTGCCTCGCTTAGATAGGTCATGGCGGCGGCTTCACTGGCAGGGTCTAGGGAGCGTACTTGGCTAAAAACCGCCAATGCATCCGCTGGCCGCTCTAGCTGGAGAAATGCCTGCCCCTTAAGGAGAAGTAAGCGGGTAACCAGCTCACTACGAAAAGCAGCCTGAAGACTATCCGCGGGCAGGCTTTCAACAATAGCAAGTAGCCGATCCACGCGCTCCGGGGTGCCCTGTGGCTGCCGAGAATCTATGGAGAGTTGCGCTTCCAGCCAAAAGAACCTCAGGCGCAGCAATGGATCATCTGAAAAACGATCCGCTCTTTCCGCCACAAGGCGCACTCTGGCAAACGCGTCAGCGAGTGCATTGGCCCCTTTAAGCGAGCTGATGTAATTCCACTCAGCTTGCCATAAGTCATTCAACGGGAAATCGGGAAGTGTGTATGCCTGATCCAAATACTCTGGAATATCACTGGCTCTCCCAGCTCGTATGTCCGAGAGCGTGCGCTGGAAAAGGACCCCGCCTCTATCTTGGGGCAATGCTTGTGGATAGATAGATGCATAGCTGTCCGCTGCATTCTCAAAATCGCCGTTAAGAAAGAAGCAATCGGCAACCAATAGCCCATAAAGCCAGCGCTTATCGGCATCGGCTATTTCCGTGCGGAGCCGGTTGAGGCTATCAGCAGCTGAGCGGTACCGCGGTGGCTGACGACTATAGGCTATATACGCTAGTAACTGAATGGTACCAGTCCGAAGAGGAGACGCGGGAAACGCAGAAAGCAAGCGATTTGAATCGGCTTCGGCATCATTAAGGCGGTTCTCAGAAAGATTTAATCGGGCGCGTACCGCCAAAAGCTCATCTTGCAAAGGGTGGCCTCCTGAACGCTCAATTAAAGAGCCCAGAAAAGATATAGCGGAATCATTGTCCGCTCTTGATGTTAATCCCGACGCAAAAAGCCGCAAGGCGAGCTGGAGAAGATTGCGGTTTTGCGAAAGTCTCAACACCTCTTGCAATGCAGCGCGCCCTCTCTCGGTGGATTCGCCAAGCAAGAGCGCTTTTATAAAATTGAACTCTGCCGCAAGCTCACCCTCTCGTATCGGTAGCAGGGCAAGCTGCTCATCCACTAGTGCAATTGCCTCGGTCGAGCGCCCTGACTGGCCAAGACTAAGCGCCAATAATCGTGCCGCCTCGAAGCCTGCGCGCTGGCCTTGCAAGTCCCTTGCGCTCTGGCGAAGTGATGCTATTTCCGCATCACTCACGGGCGTCCCGGAGCGTAGCCGCCAGCGGCGTGAAGCAATATCCAGCGCGAGGCGTGCACTGGTGTCAGTCGCCTGTGCAAGTGCTCGATCATAGAGACGGGAGGCACGGGAAGAATCGGCCTGAGATTCCGCAATTAGGGCCGAGGCAAAAGTGAAATAGGAGGCATATTCCGCAGGCAGGCTGTCCGCTTCTATCTGTCCAAGAAGCCCTGCTGCTCCCGCGGGATCGCGATTCAATCCCATAGTGATGGCGCGAAGCAACAACGCTTCCGGGCGCTCAGCTCCCAATTGCTCTGCGATAGCCGCCGCAGGGGCATACCTTTCCTGCATAAGCAAGGCGCGCACACGAATCACAAGCAGGTCGAACCGCGCGCGCTCAGACAAATTGGCCCCCTGCAAAAGCTCCGCGCAAATACTATCTGCCACAGACGCCAACCCCAGGACTAGCGCGTCATTTGCGGCATCCATACGCATTACTATGGCACTGCTTGTAGCATCGGGGGCTACCCATCCGGCAGCCAGCGGAGCAGTCTCAGCAGGTTGAGCTTGTCCATCAAGCAAGTCGAAAGGATAAGTAGCCAGCGCAATCAGAAGTGCCATCTTGGCGGACAAAAAAAGCCCTGCACCCGTAACCGTCCGCCGAATATTGCGGGCGCTCTGGCCAATTATGTGCCTCAGCAATCGAACCGGCATTACAGATAAGATATATGCGAGTAGTCGTGCATGATTTGCCGATAATCGCACAACAGCTCCTCTCCTGGCTGAATATCGCGAAGGGCGTATCCGTAGCCGACATTTGAGAAATCGACATTCGGATCCCGCGAATGGTTCATATATTTCCCACTGGTTGTTTCGTAATAAAAGGGCCCGCCATCCTCAGGCACATACATGTGGATCTCTATCTCCTCTTTTACTGCCTGTGGCAGCTTCTCGAACTCAGCGGGATCGACCTTTAAGTCAAAAATGGGATTGAACTCCCATACTTTTGAACCCTTTGGGACGAAGTCTTTTGAGAAGACGCCCAAACCGTGTAGTGGACTGCGATCGACGAATGTGCGGATTATGATCATGGCGAAAATCTGACCGATGGCCCTAAAGCATTATGGAAGGCACCCGCTAGGCAAGAAGGATTTGCATAGATACTGAAAAATACAAAGAAAATGGCCATGCAGACAAAAAGCGTCTGCATGGCCGAAAGACCTAGCCACTAACCGACTGGATTAATATTCGCGGAAAATGCGTGCAATTTCCTCCAGATCAGTCGTTTTTGTGAGAGCAAGCTGGAGTAGTATACGCGCCTTTTCAGGCATCAGATTATCTCCTGGCACAATCTTAGCCTCTCTGCGGCGAGGGGTATCCTGCACGCGTCCTCCCAAAGTGCGCGCTGTAGCCACTACCACTACCCCCTTTTCCTGGGCACGCTTGACTGCTTGTTGCTGCCCATAAGTGAGACTGCCAGCACCGGTGCCATCAATGATTATGCCTTTTACGCCATTTTCCACCATGGCATCAATAAGGTAATCGGGCGCTTCACGATATGAATAAACGACCTCTACCTTTGGCAACTCATCGAAGTGCATCCCTGCCCACTCGGAGAGATAAGTATGGCGGCGTGTTGGCTCACGGAAGAATACCACACGGTCTGGGTCGGCATACCCTAAAGCGCCCACATCCACACCTAAAAACGTGTTCAGCCGATAGGCGCTCAGTTTGGACACATCGCGAGCCGTATTTATCAATTGATTGGTGCTTTGGAGAACACCTTTTCCGGCGGCATCCTTTGATGCGGCAACACGCACGGCATCGTACAGATTACGCGGCCCATCGCCAGACATTGCTGTCCAGGGGCGCTGCGAGCCTACATAGACGATTGGCTTACGTGTGTTCACAACGAGATTCATATACCAGGCTGTCTCAGCCAACGTATTTGTTCCGTGCGTGACTACGATGCCATCCACGTCGGGGCGGGCCGCCACCTCATTAAGGCGTTTGGCCACACGGGAAAAATCTTCAAAAATCTCCGAGGCCGGTCGTCCCTCCGGAGCACGTTGGTCATCCAGCGTGATACGTGCAATCCCGTCCAGCTCAGGCATATCGGCGTACCACACCTCTGGGCCCACACGATTTCCGGGACCGCCGTAGTTAGTAATGTTTAGGCGTGTATCGCCTTTGCTGGCGATGGTGCCACCCATGGACATAAGTACTACATGCGGCAGACTTGAGCGGTCGGCAGGCATCGGTGGCGGATTGGGCGGGATTTCCTGCCCAACCAGCGGTATTGTAGTCAGTAAGCCCAGCATCAAAAAAGAAAAGGTCTTATTCATTTGATTAAAAAGTTATGCAGTTATGTGTGAATCAGGTAGCAGGGGTTAGCTTAGTACTCATTGAAGATGCGCTGGATTTCAGCCGGATCGGATGTCTTGGTGAGTGCTAGGCGAAGAAGGATGCGGGCCTTCTGTGGGTTCAGATTATCTGATGTAACAATCTTGCGCTCGGCCATGCGTTCGCTGTTTAAAACGCGCCCTGACCCTTTGCGATCTCCTGCTACGACTACGACGCCTTCCTTTTGAACAGCCTCAATCGCCTCGCGAAATGCAGGCGATCCATCCGCGTAAATTATACCTTTCGACCCCGCCTCGGCTAAGGCATAGATAGGCGCGGGATCCGCTTCTTGATACCCATACACAATATCTACTTTGGGTAATGTGGTCATAGAAGACACATCAAACTCTGAGTTTACAGTATGGCGGGTAGTGGGCTTTCGGTAGAAGGCGAGCAGATCGGTGTCCACATAGCCTAGTGGACCAAAGTCTCGCGCCACAAAAGTTTCCACCCGATAGGTATTTGACTTCGTGGTCTCACGGGCAGCATTTATTTCGTTGTTCAAAAGAATCATCACGCCATAGCCGCGTGTTTCCGCAGATGCGGCTACTCTGGTAGCATCATAAAGATTAAATGGCCCGTCGCGGCTTACCGCAGTAAACGGGCGCATTGCGCCTATCACCACAACTGGTTTATCCGATTTCACAGTAAGATTCAGGAAGTATGCAGTCTCTTCCAACGTCCCTGTGCCATGGGTTACAACTGCCCCGGAGGTATCCGGGCGAGCCAACCATTCATTTATGCCCTTTACCAACTTGAGCAGAATCTCCGTGTTTACGCTGGGCGAGCCGACATTGGAGATTTCGAATACAGAAATTTCCGCAAGTTCCTTCAGCTCGGGCAGATCAGCAAGCAACTCTTCGGGCGTAACGCGCCCATCGCTGTATTCCATGAGCTTCTGGCGATGATTGCCTTTGCTCTGGATTGTGCCACCGGTAGTAAATAGCCCAACCTTTGGCAACGCTTGAGCCGAGACTGCCTGTGCCAGTACTACGGCCAATAGAGTGAATAATGTGATTGATGACTTCATTTTTGTTAACAGATGGATGATGTGACGGTATTTATCTTTTTATAGTGTTTCTTTATGTAGCTATATTTTGATCAGTAATTAAAAGTTTCTCCTGCCAGAGGAGGCGTGTGGACAGGAAGGCGTAGCGCCTTTGTTGCCTGCTCAAAATCATAGGCGAGCGCAAAGAGCTTGGGCTCACTGAAAGCCGGACCGAAAAAGGATATCCCTACTGGTAACCCATGGCTGGTAAAGCCAGCGGGCACTATCAAGTCAGGAAACCCGCTAAGATTGGCGAGATTGGTTGCCGTGGGCGGCGCCTCTGGTGAGCCTGGCACAGGCGGATCAGCCATGATCAAGGCAGGCCGTCTCGGATTAGTTGGATAGACGATCGCGTCGAGCTGCTTATCCTTCATAATGCCGTTAAGAGTGGCTGCTACCATGGGCATAACATAATCGCGGACAGTTAGGTAGGCAGAGTCCTCCAGTGTGCCACTGGCCGCTTCTTGCAAGAATAGATTCCACCGCCCTATGTTGGGAGTTACGCCATCGGGCCTTGGCGCTGTGACTGTTTGTGATATCTTGATGAGTTCGGCATGAGTCTTGGGAAAACCTGGGCCTATCGTGGCAAGGTAATCCTCAATTTGATACCTAAACTCTGGGCGACGGATTGCGTTGTACCACTCTCCTTTCGAGGCCAACAGCCATACGGGGTAGCGAACATCCACTATTGTCGCACCCTCATTTTTCATGGCTGTCAACGCGGCCTCTATGACCCAAGTTACCTCAGGGTCTATGCCCATGAAATCGCGTGCGATCCCGATGCGTGCCCCCTTTAGTGAGCCACGCTTCAGGAACTGCGTATAATCAGTGTGAAACTTGCCTTCGCTCTTGGCGGTGGCTGGATCTGAGGGATCTACGCCCGTCATTGCACTAAGCGAAACAGCCAAATCATACACACTCCGTGTCATCGGGCCACCAGTATCAAAGCTAAGCGCCAATGGGATGATGCCATCACGAGACATCAGGCCATGCGTAGGCTTGAGCCCTACTATCCCATTTGCTGTAGAAGGTCCACGGATGGAGCCTCCCGTATCTGTGCCAAGACCTATCGGGGCAAAATTTGCCGCTACCGCCACTCCCGTGCCGCCCGAAGACCCGGCAGGCGTGCGGTCTAGTGCGTGCGGATTAAGGCTTTGCCCGCCCAGTGAGCTCTTTGCGCCGCCCGAGGCAAACTCACTCAAGTTTACTTTTGCAAGAATGATGGCGCCTGCCTCGCGCAGCTTCTTCACCGTAAATGCATCGTCTGGTGGAATGTTGCCGGCCAGCATAAACGATGCCCCTGTGGTGGGCATATCAAAGGTATCGAAGTTGTCCTTCAGCACCACGGGTATGCCGTGCAGCGGAGAGCGTGGGCCCTTTGCCTTTCGTTCGGCATCAAGTGAGCGCGCTTCGGCGAGAGAATTCGGATTTAGGTAAATGATAGAATTTACCGCCGGCCCATTTTTTTCGTACGCCTCAATTCGCGCTAAGTACAGCGAAATGAGTTTCTCCGAAGAAAGCGCCCCTGCGTCCATGGCGGCATTCATATCAGCCACTGTAGCAGTGGAGAGGTTAAACGTGGCGGCAGAGAGCGAGGTTGCTGCCAGTAATAGCAGCGAGGCAATCGTATGCAGTTTCATAGAGAAGAAGTTAGTGGTCACTAGTAGTTAAAAACTTCCCCTGGAAGCGCAGGTGTGGTTGAGGGAAGTATCAGCTTCTCTGTGGCTTGCTCGTAGTCATAAGCATAGCCAAGCAGCTTGGGCTCGCTGTATGGGTGCCCCACAAATGAAATAGTAACGGGTAATTTATCAGGTGTCGCCCCAGCCGGAACAATGATGTCAGGCAAGCGCGCGACATTCATGATATTCGTTAGCGACTGTGCGCTTGGCGTGCTGCCTACTCGGGGCGCATTAGGATCAATCAAAGCAGGGCGCGTGGGGCGCGTTACATACACTATGGCATCCAGGTCATGCAGCTCCATTAGCCCGATAACTGCTTTGCGGACCATTGCCATTCCTTCATTCTTGGCCGACTGATACATCAACGACGTCGAGGGTGGGCCCGCATCGTGCACTCGGAAGCGATCATACAGCGCTGGATAAGGCACTATCTTGCCGCGTGGTGTGGTAAAAGCGTCAGCACGCTCTATCATTTCCGTGAGTGTTTTGGGGAATCCAGGAGCCAGCGTGGGCAGATAAATATTGTATTGCTCGCGCACATCAGAGTCGCGGACTATCTCCATGATGGCAGCGCGTGATTGCATCACGTGAACAGGAAAATTAATTGGGTCCACAACTACTGCGCCTAGCTTGCGCATGTCCTCGACCGCCGCGTTATAGACGGCGTCCACATCCGTATCCAAACCCATGAGATCGCGGATAATCCCCACTCTCGCCCCCTTCAGAGAGCCTCGCTGGAGGAATGGTGTGTAGTCTTTGTAGTAAAGGCCTGCACTTTCGAGTGTTAGTGGATCCGTGGGGTCCACACCCGTCATAAACCCTAATGAAATGGCCATATCTTCTACTGTTCTAGCCATTGGACCTCCCGTATCAAAACTGAGCACTCGGGGTATGATGCCCGACCTTGAAAGCAGCCCTGTCGTGGGCTTAATTCCAGGAACTCCATTAGCGAAACTCGGCCCTCTAATAGAGCCCCCCGTATCGGTTCCAAGCCCTAGCGGGGCAAACCATGCGGCCAGTGCGGCTCCCGTCCCTCCCGAAGATCCTGCTGGCACTCGCTTCAAGTCATGAGGATTCAGCGTTTGCCCACCAAACGAACTAAAGCCGATACCTCCCGCGGCAAATTCATCCAGATTTGTTTTAGCTATCATTATTCCGCCGGCATCACGCAAGCCCTTGATCATGGGCGCATCCGTCTTTGAGATATTGCCTTCCAACAAAAAGGACCCGCCTGTATTTGGCAGTCCTATCGTATCAAAGTTGTCCTTTACCAGTATCGGTATCCCGTGCAGCAGCGAGCGCCTCCCCTTGGACTTATATTCTTCGTCAGCAGCTTTTGCTTCGGCCAGTGCGGTGGGGCTTACTAAGATGATGGAGTTGAGGGCAGGACCTTTCTGGTCGTAGGCCTCAATTCGTGCCAAATAGAGCGCCATCAGTTTCTCGTAGCTCAGAGCCCCAGCATCCACAGCGGCGTGAATGTCCGCTATGCTTGCTTTCGAGAGATCGAATGTTTTGGCAACTAGTAGTGCAGGCGCGGTTAATATGCAGAGTAGACCGCAGACAGATTTCGGCAGACGCATGTTTGGTATTTTGATGGATGGTTGTGTGTAATTATGAGGTAGCAGCCGATTTTACCTAACGCACACCATTCTATTGCAATTTTCGGGCCTAAATTCCATCCACCAAGATTATTGCTGAAAATTATTCATTTATATACATAGATTCTATTTAAGTTTATAAAAAAAAGAGACGGGCCATCGCCCGTCTCTTTAGAGTCAGAAAGAAATCCTTTACTTAGTAGTCAAACCGCTCACCTGGCAACGCAGGTGTAGTGCGTGGGCTTACCATGGCCTTGGTTGTTTGCTCGAAGGCGTAGGCATACGCAAGTATCTTGGGCTCACTAAATGCAGGTCCCATGAAGGATAAAGCGACTGGGAGGCGGTCTTTCGTCAGGCCCGCTGGCACTATTGCATCAGGAAACCCAGAGAAATTGGCCAGATTGGTGGCGCTCGGTGGGCTGGGTTGGTTGTAGTCCCTGTCAAGCCGCTGAGCGGGAACAGGCGATGTGGGGTAGATAAAAGCATCCAGTCCCTCCGCAATAAGTATGGCTGCTATAGAATCACGTATCATAGCCATGCCTTGATGCTTGGCTGCAAGGTAGCGGGGATCATCCATCGTGAACCCCTCCGCAGCCTCGGCTTCGAATATTTCCCAGCGTGCAGGATTGGCAAAACCCATCTTGGGTGGATTGGCCAAATACTCCTGCGCCATGGCCCTCATCTCAGTATGACTTCTAGGAAAGCCAGGCTTTAAAGTCTCCAGATAGGCAGTGAGCTGGGCCTTGAACTCCGTCATCCGGATGGTGTTGAAGAGTGTTTGCCGAGAGGTGAGGATATGTGCAGGCAGCTTGATTTCCACGACTTCGCCACCCTGAGCCCTTATTGTGGCAACCGCAGAATTAATGACTTTATCCACCTCGCTGTCCACTCCGAGAAAGTCCACCAGCAACCCAAAGCGTGCTCCGGAAAGTGCATCCTTCTTCAGAAACTGTGTATAATCTGTGTAGTAAAGCCCTTGGCTTTTCCTTGTGGCAGGATCTGTAGGATCGATGCCCGTGAGCACACCTAGCGTAGCTGCCACATCATAGATACTGCGTGCCATAGGCCCACTCGTGTCGAAAGACTCCGCCAGCGGAATTATACCTGATCGACTCACCAGTCCGTGCGTTGGCTTTAGGCCGGGGACACCATTAGCAGCACAGGGACCGCGCACTGAGCCTCCCGTATCGGTGCCAATCGCAACGGTCCCGAGCCATGCCGCAAGCGCGGCGCCGGATCCTCCTGAGGACCCCGCAGGCCCACGTGCCAGATCGTGGGGGTTGAGCGTCTGCCCTCCCATGGAGCTAAATCCATTCGAGCGTCCACTTAGGGCAAATTCACTGGTATTCACTTTGGCTAGAATGATCGCGCCTGCTTCACGAAACTTGGCAGTGATAAACGCATCCTTGGTCGGAATCGAATCAGCCAAGAAAATATTGCCGCCTGTAGTAGGCAGATCGTAGGTATCCACAATATCTTTGAGAAGCACCGGTATCCCATGCAAGGGTGAGCGTGGTCCTTTGGCCTTTCTCTCAGCATCCAGAGCTCTTGCCTCCGCAAGTGCATTGGGGTTTAGCGTAATTATCGAGTTAATCGCTGGCCCTTTCTTATCATAGGCCTCTATCCGTGCAAGGTAGAGCGCAACCAGCTTTTCCGCAGTGAGAGCTTTGGCATCGAATGCCGCATTAATATCCTCAATTGTTGCCGTCTCCAAATCGAAGGTGGCTGCCGCTATCGGCGTGGCCCAAATTGAGCAAACCAGTAAGAGCGAGAAAAATGATTTCATAGTAGGGATGGTGATTTTTTTAGTTAACCGTTTTATGCGCTATACCAGTAGGGCTTTTTCTCTGTAAAAATACTCTTCGGAATCATGCCGTGGATACCCTTGGCTCCATTGACTACTTGGGTAATCTCAAAGTCCACCACAGTGCTGCAGAGCGAGAGGGCTCGATTAAAGGGTAGGCCGTAGTGCTCCGTGAGGAAGTTGCAGGACTCCCGCAAGGCGCTACGCATAGCCATGCTTAGCTCATTATCTATGCCGTGGACTATGTAGTGAGTAGCTGTCTCGCCTAGCGGGTATTTCAGCATAGGCTTCCCCTTGTGTACTATAAACTGCATTACGCCCGTGAGGCTGGTCTCTATCGCAGTGCCACTTACTTCGCCATTGCCTTGCACGGAGTGCCCGTCGCCGGCTTGGAAGAGAGCGCCTTTAGTATTTACAGGCATAAAAAGAGTGCTTCCTATGCCGAGATGGCGATTGTCGAGATTGCCCGCCATATTCATATAGGGCGGGATTGAGCTGAGTTTTCCACTGCCTGGCGCTGGCGCTACGCCCATCACGCCGAAAAACGGATTCAGCGGTATGCGTATCTTGTCGTCGAAAAGTGCATGCGTCTTCTCCTTGTTGAACCATATGCAGGTGCGCCAGCCCTCCTGCACAATATCAGGCAACCCACCCCCTCCCGGGCGTCCGGAATTTACCCCGTATGGAGTGCGTATCTCAAGATCGAGCACCCGCACCTCCAAGATGTCTCCTGGCTCTGCCTCCTCGACATAAACAGGCCCCGTAAGCAAATGCCCGCGCACCCCCGAATAGGGAACCTCTTTGCGAATGGCGATTATCTCCTGCACTACAGGCAAGTCCATGGGGATTTTATTCTCTATCAAAAATTCCTCCGGGGTCCCCCTCGCGATTCCCGATACGTTTACTGTATCATATAGAACAACCTCGCCCGACTTAACCTTGATCGCGGGTGGCTGCTCGGCTGAAAAATACCCATCCACCGATGTCTCAGGCGTAGTGCGAAGATGGTGGTTATACTTGATCGCGGGCTTCTTCCTGGTAGTGCCGCTGTAAGTTGTGCTGGCACGAGAAACTGCGGGCGCCAGGGCGGCGGCTCCTGCGAAAAGTCCCGCAGTCTTCAAAAAACTGCGACGGTTAAAACTGCCAAGTTTATCGGCAGCAAGGTTGGCAATGGCGGTTTGATCGTTCATAAATTTTAGGTGCTCTGTTGGAGCTATCGTGTGATTGGTGGAGTGGATGGTGGCGGAATGCGGTATTGCGTAGCTTGCTCGTAGGCGTAGGCATAGCCTATGATTCGCTCTTCTTCCCAAGCGCGCCCGAGAATCTGTAAGCCAACTGGCAGCCCTTCGCCCAGATACCCCATAGGCACGCTAATCGCAGGCCATTGAAGCGAGCTTGCTACAAACGTAAGACTTCCGCTCGGAGAACGATCCCCGTTTAGCCTCGGTAGCTCTGCCCACACTGGGAACACAATGGCATCCACTTTATACTTTTCCATAGCGGCAATAAATGCTTGGCGATAGCGCTCCTCGTTTTGTAAGCCTTCCAGCGTTTCGGCATCCTGTTCGGGTGGCAGCGCTACAGCAGCGGCATCCCATGCGGGTTGGTGCAAGGGATGAACAAGTTTGGATGCTGCTATCTCCTCCACCGTGGGATACGGAATTCCAGGATGAGCATCTAAAAATTTTTGCACATCTGCCTTAAAGCGCGCCTGCGTCTGCGGAGGCCTTTTGATGCTGTCCAGTTCTGGTACTTCAAATGGATCAACAATCGTAGCGCCCGCTGCCTTGAGCTCGGCAATTGTCTTCTCAAAATGCTCAATAATGCGTGTGTCCATCTTATCTGGGCGCATGACTGTTCTGAGCACCCCCAGGCGTGCCCCGCGCAATGCATCCGCGCGCAAGGAGGCCGTGTAGGACGCAGGGATATGGCCTTCGGCGCGAGTCCCAGCCGGGTCGCTTGCATCCACGGCTGCGATGACGTCTAGCAAAATCGCCATATCGGTTACCGTCCGCGCCATGGGGCCTGCCGTATCTCGCACGCTGTTTAGCGGAACCATGCCCGTTCGTGAAATAAGCCCCACGGTAGGCCGCAGACCGACCTGTGCGTTGTGCGCGGCGGGCATGCGCACAGAGCCTCCTGTATCCGAGCCTATACCCACTATGCCAAAGCTGGCTGCTATCGCCGCGCCCGTGCCTCCCGAAGAACCTCCTGTGGCAAATGCGGTGTTGTAAGGATTTCGAGCAAACCCAGGCAGGACAGAGTTGATATTGTCAGCTCCTCCGCGTGCAAACTCCGAGAGACTGGCCTTGGCAATAATTATCGCGCCTGCTTCTCTAAGCCTTGCAGTAAGAAAGGCATCGGTTGGTGGGTAGTATTCTTTCCATCCCTGGAACCCCGACGTCATTGGCATCCCAACCACATCAATATTGTCCTTTACAATAACGGGAATGCCGTGAAGTGGTCCTTTCAGCGTACCATTCTCTTTCAAATATGCATCTAGTTTCGCCGCTTCCTCCAATGCCTTGGGATTAGTTGAAATAATGGAGTTGAGAATTGGCCCACGTTGGTCATAGGCGGCAATTCGGTCTAGGTGAGCTTGCAC